>JAZNMV010000134.1:0-5836 GCA_045579885.1 Acutalibacteraceae bacterium
CATGACGCAGCTGGTTCATCTTATCCGGACCGATGGTCTGTGTCATAAAGTGTTTCTTAAGGTCGACAATGTTTCTGTCGCTTGTCGCAACACAGGCTACACCGGCACCGGGGAAGGAAATCTTAGAAGTAGATGCAAAGATCATCAGCATATCTTCTGTGCCGTTAGCCATACACTCGTAATAAATATCGAGCAAGTGGTCCGGGGTATCTGTAAGATCATGTACGCAGTACGCATTATCCCACATGATCTTAAAATCCTTTGCAGCCGGACGAAGCGTTGCAAAACGCCTTACTGTTTCATCGGAATATGTAATGCCAGTCGGATTCGAATATTTCGGAACACACCAAATACCCTTGATAGACTCATCTTCGGAAACAAGCTTTTCAACCATATCCATATCAGGACCGGTTTCAGACATAGGAATGTTGATCATTTCAAAGCCGAAATATTCGGTAACTGCAAAATGTCGGTCATAGCCCGGAACCGGACACAGGAATTTCAAATTATCCTGCTTACACCACGGTTTGCAGCCATTGAATCCGTGAGAATAGCCTCGGGAAATAACATCAAACATAATCAGAAGACTGGAGTTATTGCCAAGAATGATCTGCTGCGGAGGAACATCCAACATACCGGAAAAAATCTTCTTCATCTCCGGAAGGCCGTCCCAGATACCGTAGTTTCGTACGTCATCACCCTTCGAGTTAGCAAACTCATATCTCGCCTTCAGTGCCTCCAGAACACCCAAAGCCAAGTCAAGCTGTGCAGCACTGGGCTTACCACGCGCCATATTTAAAGACAAATTCTTGTTCTTCCAACTCTCATATTCAGTTCTTAAACACGCTTCAATTTCACGCAATTCAGCTTTATTTAACTCTGCGTACGTCATATGCAAACATCTCCATGTCAATGGTTTTGAATAATTTGCGGAAGAATCCATGCAAGATACAGTCCCAAACTTTTCTTATAATACTACAAAAGAATCTAAAATGCAAGTTCTTTTTCTTTTTCTTGCAAATAATTCTATCAGCGAAACAAAAATATTCTTTCTCTTTCCTATAAACCCAAACAGATAATTTCATCGATAAGTATATTCAGAAAAAAAACAAAAATGCAGGATTCTCAATTCAAATCCTGCATTTCATGTATAATTTAATTAGAACTCAGCGCTACCGGTCGTACGCGGGAACGGAAGAACATCACGGATATTGGATACACCTGTGAGGTACATGACCATACGCTCGAAACCGAGACCAAATCCGGCATGCTTGTTGCCGCCAAATCTGCGAAGATCAAGATACCACCAATAATCTTCTTCGTTAAGGCCAAGCTCACGGATACGCTCGAGCAGAACATCGTAACGCTCTTCTCTCTGGCTCGCACCGCAAAGCTCACCGATACCGGGAACAAGCAGGTCTGTAGCTGCAACCGTTTTGCCGTCATCGTTCAGACGCATATAGAACGCCTTGATCTCCTTCGGATAATCAGTTACAAATACCGGCTTACCAAAATGCTTCTCAGTCAGGAAGCGTTCATGCTCTGTCTGGAGATCAGCGCCCCAGTATACCTTATATTCAAACTCATCGTTGTGTTGTTCAAGCAGAGCAACTGCATCAGTATACGGAATACGGATAAAGTCAGATGTTGCAACATGCTTCAAACGCTCAATAAGACCCTTATCAACAAACTGGTTGAAGAATTCGAGATCCTGCGGGCAATTCTCAAGTACGTAAGAGATGATGTACTTGACCATAGCTTCCATGAGATCCATATCGTCAACGAGATCTGCAAAAGCCATCTCCGGCTCGATCATCCAGAACTCTGCAGCATGACGCGGTGTATAGGAGTGCTCTGCACGGAAAGTCGGACCGAATGTGTAGATCTTACCGAAAGCCATTGCCATGCACTCGCCCTCAAGCTGACCGGAAACCGTCAGAGAGGTACGCTTACCGAAGAAATCCTTGCTGTAATCGACTTTGCCGTCTTCTGTCTTCGGGATATTATCAAGATCGAGTGTTGTGATCTGGAACATCTCGCCTGCACCCTCAGCATCACTACCTGTAACGATCGGTGTGTGCACATAGGTAAAGCCGTTTTCATTAAAGAACTTGTGGATCGCAAACGCAGCCGCGGAGCGAACGCGGAAAGCAGCGCTGAACAGATTTGTTCTCGGACGCAGATGCTGGATGGAACGCAGATATTCAACCGTATGACGCTTCTTCTGCAGCGGATATTCCGGAGAAGATGCACCCTCAACTACGATCTCTGTAGCCTGAATTTCAAACGGCTGCTTTGCTTCCGGTGTCAGGATAAATGTACCGGTAACGCACAGCGCTGCGCCAACATTCTGAGAAGCGATTTCCTTGTAATTATTGATATTATCAACAGTAAATACGACCTGAACGCCCTTAAAGCAGCTGCCGTCGTTCAGATCGATAAAACCGAATGCCTTACCATCACGGATCGATCTTGCCCAGCCACAAACTGTAACCGAAGTATCCTTAAATGCTTCGGGAGATTTGTAGAGGGACATAATTTCTGTTCTCTTCATTCTTATGTCTTTCCTTTCTTTCGGCACGGTGACTATTTCACCGTCGGCATGAACTCCCGTCACATGCCGCAAAGCCGGTTCGTTTGTGTACATTATATAATACTACAAACTCCATGCATATATCAAGATATAAATGAAAGATTTTACAGTTTTAACGCAATTATTTAGAAACTGTCCGTGATTTCAAAAATCTGATTTACGAATTTCATTCAATGATATATACTTAAATCACGAAATACTCTCAAACCATATCTCCTATGTGTTTTGAAAGGAGCTTTCTATGAAACACATTCTAAATTGGGTAGGAAGCAGCTCTGCGGATAACTTAGTTTTCCCTGTTTCCGTCCCCGGCAATCTTCAAAACGATTACGCTAAAGCGAATCTTTGGGGCGATATCCATTACGGTATGAATGCTGCAAGATATCAGGAAATTGAGGATGTTACATGGACATATAGTTCCAACTTCGAATACACACCTTCCACTGAACGCGTTTTCTTTGTAAGCGGCGGCATAGATTATCGCTATGATATACATATCAACGACTTCACAGTATACAGCTACGAAGGCTCATATAAGCCGATAGACATTGACATTACACAGTTTCTTATTACGGGAAAAAATAAAATTACAGTTTGCATTCATCCGCACCCTAAGCGTAAAGACGCTCCCGTAAGCCGCACCCAGGCTGATCATAGTGTAAAAGCCCCTGTAGGTTACGGTTGGGACTGGCATCCGCGCGTTATCCCGTCCGGAATCTGGAACGATGCATATCTTGAAACGCGTCCGATTCACCAGCCAAAAGTTTCTGTACCTACCTATACTCTTTCTTCTGATTTTTCAAAAGCCTATGTACACTTCTCAATTGAGGGCACAGAAAACTTTTCTATTTCGTTGATTTCCCCGGACGGTTCTGTCACAGAAAGCAGCACTGCGGATATAATCGTAGATGCACCTCTTTTATGGTGGTGTAACGGTGAAGGTGCACCGAATTTGTATACATGGAGATTTGAATCTCCCTCTTATACTACAGAAGGCCGCATAGGCTTTAGGCGAATCGAATTGATTATGAATGAAGGTGCATGGCACGAACCGAACGGTTTCCCGAAATCGCGCAGCAATCCTCCAATCACTATCCGTTTAAACGGCCGAAGAATATTTGCGAAAGGCTCCAATTTTGTAAGCCCCGAGATTTTCCCCGGAACATCCAACATTGGAACTTACGAACCGCTTGTCCGCCTCGCTAAAGAAGCAAACATGAACATTCTACGCTGTTGGGGCGGTTCCGGCATACAGAAAGATGTATTTTTCTCCCTCTGTGACGAAATGGGTATCATGATTTGGCAGGAATTTCCGCTTGCCTGCAATGCCTATCCGGATGATCCTCATTACCTTAAAGTACTCGAAAGTGAAGCCAGAAGCATTGTAACAAATTTGAGGCATCATCCATGTGTTGTTCTCTGGTGCGGCGGCAACGAATTGTTTAACTCCTGGTCTAAAATGACAGATCAATCCTTGGCACTTCGTCTACTTAACAAAATATGCCTTGAAGAAGATCCACACACACCGTTCATCAGTACATCCCCGTTAATGGGTATGGCACACGGCGGCTATACTTTTTTAAGTCAGGACCAGAATAACGAATTAGTTGAAATCTACGAAGAATACAATAATGCACACTGTACTGCATATACAGAATTTGGTTGTCCCGGTATGCCAAATCCCGATTATCTTCGTACATTTATCCCACACGATGAGCTTTTCCCGCCGAAACCCGGTGGTACATATGAACTGCATCACGGCTTTAACGCTTGGATCAAAGACAGCTGGATCTGCCTCGACATACTCCGCCATTACTTCGGAGAACCCAAAACACTGGAAGAACTCTGCGAACAATCTTCTGTTCTGCAGTGTGCCGGCTATCAAGCCGTATTCGAAGAAGCCAGACGTCAGCAGCCGTACTGTTCCATGGTCATCAACTGGTGCTATAATGAGCCTTGGAAAACCGCTGCAAATAACACAATTCTCAGTTATCCTGCAATTCCAAAAAATTCGTATTTTACCGTTCAAGACTCTCTTCGCTCGGTTCTTCCTTCTGCACGGCTCAAGAAATTCTCCTACAAAAGCGGCGAAGAATTTAGTGCAGAGCTATGGCTTCTTAATGATTCCCAAGAATCCGTTTCCGATACAGTTCACGCTTATCTTGAGTTTAACGGTGAGATCATTCATATTTTGGATTGGAATACGCCGCTTTCAGACATTCAAACAAATATAAAAGGTCATACGATTTCTGTTACGCTTCCGAAAACCGAGCAATCCTGTCTCTTTAAGCTTAAATTGATCACCGAACATCACGGTGAAAGTTCTTACACATTATTGTGCAAAGGCGAAAAGAAACAAGATTTGCCTGTCGTATCCACATTAAATCTCTAATACTTTTCAAAATAAAAAAGTGCGGCTTAAACAGAGTCGCACTTTTTGTACTGCATAAATTTTTATTCGGAACGCAAAGCGATAACAGGATCTTTTGTAGCCGCTTTCTTAGAAGGAATCAAACCGCCGATCAAAGTTAAAATAACACTTAAAATGATCAGGATAAATGCACTGACTGTCGGCAGCTGCGCGGTAATACTCGAAATACCCGTAAGCGTATGAATAACATAGTTGATCGGAATCAACAATGCAAGTGAAATCCCAACACCGATCAAGCCGGAGCACAAACCGATAATAAAGGTTTCTGCGTTGAAAACCTGCGAAATGTTGCGCTTAGATGCACCGATCGCACGCAGAATACCGATTTCCTTTGTTCTTTCCATAACAGAAATATATGTGATAATGCCAATCATTATGGAAGAAACGATCAAGGATACCGCAACAAATGCGATCAACACATAGCTGACACTGTCTACGATCGTACGCACAGAAGACATCATAATGCCTGTAACATCCGTGTAGCTGATGACAAGATCCTCTTCACCCGCCGCCTCCATATCCTGATTATAGACATCAATGAAATCCATAAAGGATTCCTTTGCTTCAAAATCTATAAGGTAAACCGAAATTGAAGACGGCTCTTCTCTGTCTGCATATCCAAGAGTTTTAAGGTTGGATGCTGCATCACGCTGCTGCTCTCCCATAGTCATGGTTTCCATCAGTCTTGAGAGTTCTTCTTCATCCATATTAAACTGGAAAGCATTAGCAATCGCGTCCTGGTCAACAGAAAAACCACCGGCAATGGAACCCATCAAAGCACCTGTATATTCCATGACTTCTGACATAACCAT
>JAZNMV010000135.1:0-4098 GCA_045579885.1 Acutalibacteraceae bacterium
CCCATGCGGTGTAGCCTCTTGCTTCAAAGGTAGCACGCAGACCGCCGGACGGGAAGGACGAAGCATCGGACTCACCCTTGATGAGTTCCTTGCCGGAAAATTCCATGATAATACGGCCGTCCGCTGTGGGAGAGATGAAGCTGTCGTGTTTTTCCGCTGTAATGCCGGTCATCGGCTGGAACCAGTGTGTGTAGTGTGTTGCACCGTGCTCGACCGCCCAATCCTTCATAGCATTGGCGACCGCGTTTGCAACGGTCAGGTCGAGATCCTTGCCGTTATCGATCGTTTTTCTGAGAGATTTGTAGACATCCTTCGGAAGTCTTTCGCGCATGACACCGTCGTTAAAGACCATGCTTGAAAAGAGTTCCGGGACTGTTTTCTGAGATGTGCAGTTCATAAAACCACGCTTCCTCCAAACACTGAATAACAGTTGAAAAATTTCGTATACGCACAGCAGATGAATGACTGTTGTAAACGTACTAAATGACATAATACCCTATGATACTATACTTGAATTTTACGACGGGAAGCGGCTTTTGTCAACAGTTGCCGACATGCTGAAAAAGAATCTCGAGAATGCACAACGCCCGGGTGACAATCGGGAATAGATTTGGTAGAAATATTGCTGTAAGACATGGCTTTAAGATATACTAAATATTGACATGCTGTAAATTAATGGTGTAAAATATTTTTTTAGGCAGAAGCTTATCAAAAATGAATACGTATTGTTTGCCGAAAGAGAATTTCGGCATAGATTTTGTATACGATTCTGTGCAGAAACGACTTTAAAAAGCTGTGCTGCACGGTATAGAAAAGGTATTTTTCAGGAAAGAGGAAAAAACATGAGTAGTAAAGCATATTTGGTACTCGAAAGCGGAAAAGTGTTCAGCGGCGAAGCTTTTGGTGCTACCGGCGAAGTTACGGCTGAGGTCGTTTTTACAACGGGCATGTCCGGCTATCTCGAAACACTTACGGAAAAGAGCTTTTACGGACAAATCGTTGTGCAGACTTTTCCGCTGATCGGTAATTACGGCGTTATTCCCGCCGATTTTGAGAGTGATATGATCGCACCCAGCGGCTATATTGTAAAAGAATGGTGTGAATTGCCTTCGAATTTCCGTGCGGAGGGCGATCTGGATGCGTTCTTTAAGGAACGCGGCATGGTGGGCCTTTGCGGCATCGATACCCGTGCGCTGACAAAGTATATTCGTGAAAACGGTGTTATGAACGGTATGATCACGGATGATCCGGCGAAGGCGGACCTTGAAAAGATCAAGGCTTACCGTGTTGAAAATGCAATTGCAAACACAGGCGCAAAAGAAACGGTGCGCTTTGAAAATCCGAATAAGAGATTTTCTGTTGCGGTTATCGATTACGGTATGCAGAAAAGCCTTCGTGAGAAGCTTGAAAAATTCGGTGCGGAAGTGACCACCTGTCCGTTCGATATCACTGCGGAGGAACTTAAAGCGATGGATGTCGACGGTATCGTTCTTTCCGACGGTCCTGGCGACCCGCGTGAAAATACGCAGATCATCGAGAATGTAAAAGAGATCATGACGCTGAATATTCCGGTGTTCGGTGTGGCGCTCGGTCATGAATTACTGGCGCTTGCGAACGGTTTTGAAATTCGTAAGATGAAGTACGGCCACCGCGGAGCAAACCAGCCGGTAAAGGACTTAACCACAGGCCGTGTCTATGTTACGAGTCAGAATCACGGCTATGAAGTTGTACCGTGCAGCATTAGCGACGAAAAGGCGGAGCTGTACTTTGAAAATGTAAACGATAAAACCGCCGAAGGTATCCGATATAAGAATGTTCCGGCATTTTCAGTACAGTTTATGCCGGACGCGAGCCGCGGTTCTGCGGACACAACTTTCGTGTTCGATACTTTCTTCCGTATGATGGAAAAGATCTGAGGAGAGGGAGGTTTAGGTTATGCCATTAAATAAAGATATAAAAAAGGTTCTCGTTATCGGTTCCGGCCCGATCGTTATCGGTCAGGCGGCCGAGTTTGACTATGCCGGTACACAGGCTTGCCGTGCACTTAAAGCAGACGGTATCGAGATCGTTCTCGTGAACTCCAACCCGGCTACGATCATGACGGATAATGCAATGGCGGATCACATTTACATTGAGCCGCTGACGCTGCCGACCATCAAGCGCATCATCGAAAAAGAAAAACCGGACAGCATTCTTTCCGGTTTCGGTGGTCAGACCGGTCTTACGCTTTCCATGCAGCTTGCAAAGGACGGTTTCCTTGAATCTCATAATGTTCGTCTGCTCGGCGCTTCTCCGGAAACAATCGATAAGGCAGAGGATCGCCAGATGTTCAAGGACACCATGGAGAGCATTGATCAGCCGTGTATTCCTTCGAAAGTCGTTACCACACTCGAAGACGGACTTGAGTTTGCGGAAGAGATCGGTTATCCGGTAATCATTCGTCCGGCGTTTACACTTGGCGGTACCGGCGGCGGTATCGTATATAACCGTGAGGAGATGATGGAGACCGCGGCAAACGGCCTGGCGCTTTCTCCGATCACACAGATCCTCGTTGAAAAGTGTATTTCCGGCTGGAAGGAAATTGAGTTCGAGGTTATCCGTGACAGTAAGGGCAACTCCATTACCGTTTGCTCCATGGAAAACGTTGACCCGGTCGGCGTGCACACCGGCGACTCCATCGTTGTAGCACCGGCTGTAACACTTTCGAGCAAGGAATATTCCATGCTGCGTACCGCGGCGATCGACATCGTCAACGCACTCGGCGTTGAAGGCGGCTGCAACGTTCAGTTTGCGCTGCATCCGACTTCCTTTGAATATGCGGTTATCGAAGTTAACCCGCGTGTCTCCCGTTCCTCCGCTTTGGCTTCCAAGGCAACGGGCTACCCGATCGCAAAGGTTGCTACGAAAATCGCGATTGGCTATACGCTCGATGAGATCGTAAATGCAGTCACCGGCAATACTTATGCGGCGTTTGAGCCGACCATCGACTACATTGCGGTCAAGTTCCCGAAGTGGCCGTTTGATAAATTTGTTTACGCAAAGCGCAATCTCGGTACGCAGATGAAGGCGACCGGCGAGGTTATGTCCATTGCAGACAGCTTCGAAATGGCGCTCATGAAGGCGGTTCGCGGTGCAGAAATTTCTCTCGACACGCTGAATATGCCGAAGTTCGAGAAGTTTGAAAACGACGCACTGTGGCAGATTTTGAAGGATGCGACCGACGAGCGTCTGTTTGCGGTCTACGAGCTTATGAAACGCGGTGTGACCACACAGGAGATCCACGATTTCACAATGATCGATCTGTGGTTCCTCGATAAAATGATGAATCTTCTGAATTTCGAACGTGAGATCACAGGTAAGGCACTCACAGAAGAGCAGTATATTCGCGGCAAAAAGCTCGGCTATACCGATGACGCACTGACCCGCTTCTGCGGCACGAAGCCGGAATATAAGCTCAGCGAAACTTTTAAGATGGTTGATACATGTGCCGGCGAATATGCGGCTTCCACACCGTATTTCTACGGCACGTACGATACACCCGAACAGGGCGGCGAAAACGAAGCGTTCGAGTTTATCGGCAAGAGCGGTAAGGAGACCGTTATGGTTCTCGGTTCCGGCCCGATCCGTATCGGTCAGGGTATCGAGTTCGACTACGCGAGCGTGCATTGCGTAGAGTCCCTGCAGCGCCTCGGCTATGAAGTCGTTATCATCAACAATAACCCTGAAACCGTTTCCACGGACTTCGACACAGCGGACAGACTCTATTTTGAGCCGCTTTCGAGCGAAGACGTCATGAATATCATCAACATCGAAAAGCCAAAGGGCGTTGTTGTTGCATTCGGCGGGCAGACGGCGATCAAGCTGACAAAGACCCTTGCGAAAAACAATATCCCGATCATCGGTACTTCCGCGGACAGCATCGATGCTGCAGAAGACAGAGAGCGCTTCGAAGCGCTGCTCGAACGCTGCAATATTAAGCGTCCGAAGGGCCACACGGTCATGACGACCGAAGAGGCACTCGATGCCGCACATGATCTCGGCTATCCGGTTCTTATGCGTCCGTCTTACGTTCTCGGCGGTCAGAACATGATCATCGCT
>JAZNMV010000136.1:0-3836 GCA_045579885.1 Acutalibacteraceae bacterium
CACCGAGTTCATCTGCGATGAACAACCCCATCGGTTCGCCGACAAGTACGATCATACCGCGCTCTTCTGCGGGCATATCTTCTTCAGTTTCCAATACCTTTTCGTCTACAAACTCCATCCTCATAATGCATTCTCCTTAAACTGTCGTCTTTACAACAATGCATTTACCAGTGATCTTGATCTTACCCGCACCGGCCGGAACAAAGAGGCTGTCTGCAGCTTTGAAAGAAACTGCGTTTTCTTCGCCTTCTGCCGTACCTTCGCCTTCGGTAACAACGAGGGACATAAACGATGTTTCGTCCGCATTGAGCTCTACAGTACCGTCTACCTCATACTTTTCGGTCGTGAAATATTCGCAGGAAGCGAGTGCAGTCTTTGTGCCGCCCGGAATGTTTTCCGGTGCGCTCTGCTTATCAGCCGTATCGCTCGGAGTCAATGTGGAAACATCGATCGCTTTTTCCACATGCAGCTCACGCAGCTTGCCGTCCGCACCGCGGCGTGCGTAGTCATATACACGGTATGTGGTGTTCGAATTCTGCTGGATCTCACAGATCAGGATACCTGCGCCGATTGCATGGATCGTACCGGATTCAATGAAAAATACATCGCCGGGCTTTACATCAGCCTTATAGAGAACATCCGTCAAAGTATTATTCTCAATGTGTTCCTTAAATTCTTCTTTTGTAAGCGCCTTATTAACACCAAAATACAGGGATGCGCCGGGGTCACTTGCAACAACGTACCACATTTCGGTTTTGCCGTACTCACCCTCTACGCGCAGCGCATACTCATCACTCGGATGGACCTGCACAGAAAGCGGTTCTTTTGCGTCGATGAACTTGATAAGTACCGGAAACTCAGAGAAACGAGCACAGTTTGTGCCGAGAATGCCCTTGCCCATTTTTTCAATATACGCACCGAAAGTGAGCCCGTCATATTCGCCGCCTTCAATGATGCTCTGGCCAGCCGGATGTGTGGAAAGTTCCCAGCTCTCAGCTACCTTGTCATAATCGCAGTTTTTTCCGTATACGTCGCGCAGCTTTGTGCCGCCCCACAGATAATCCTTAAATGCCGGAGAAAGTTTTTCGATTTTCATGTTGTACAGCTCCTTATATTATGAATTGAATTTTATTTCTTTGTAGACTGTTTTTCGTGAAGCGGCATATCAAGCACTGCCGGATACTCGGCTTCGCCGTCACGCAGCATATGAATAAGCTTATTTGCAGCGACACGCCCCATTTCATCTTTCGGATGTGCAAACGAGGTGATCTTCACCGGAGAATATTCCGAAACACTCGAATCGTCGAAACCGGTAACAAGTACATCTTCCGGTACACGCACACCGCGCTCGAGCAGAAGCTCGATCACTCCGTATGCGATCTGGTCGTTATAGCACACGATACCGTCGCACCCGCTCAAACGTTCAAACATGTAATCTCTGTTATCGGAACGGAACAGGCGGTTTTTCTCGGCGGTGGTGTACCACACCACATTCTCATCCTCAAACGGGCAGCCGTTTCGGATAAGTCCCTCCGAAAAACCGGAATACCGGCCGTGCCCCTGCATATCGTCGGATTTAAACACACCGCCGATTTTTCTGCAGCCCTTTGCCACCAAAAGATCAACCGCTTCCAGACCTGCACCGCGGTCATCTGTCACAACGTATACGGGTTTCGGGAGATCTCTGTAATATCCGTTAAAGAACACAACGGGTACACCCATTTGCTCAAGTTTGCGGTAAAGCTCCACATTCGGGCTCGGAAACGCCGTTTTCGTACCTTCGACAATCACACCGTCCACCCCGCGGTCGATGAGCGACTGTAAAATACGTCCTTCCTCCTCCACACGGTTATTCGTAACACCGAGTGTAAGACTGTAGCCAGCACCGGTCAGTGTCTCCTCTATACCGCGAATGATCGTTGGGAAAATATAGTCCGAGATATATGTCGTGATGATCGCAACCGTACAGCCATGCGGTGTACGGCGGTTTTCACGGCTGATATAGGTGCCGCTGCCGCGCCGCCGCTCTATAAGCCCCTCGCTTTCGAGTACACCGAGTGCCTGCCGCACGGTCTGACGGCTGTAACCGAAGCGCTCCGAAAGCTCGTTTTCCGACTCCATGCGCTCACCCGGTTCATATCCTCCGCTTTTTATTTTATCTTTGATCGTATCCACCAAAAAGCGGTATTTCGCCGGTTTTTTCTTCTCTTCTGCCATATCCGCTCCCCTTTAAACACGCAATTTCTCAACGGACCTTTTTCCACATGTCCGTACAATTTCATTATAAAAAGCCGTACAACTTTTTGCAAGAGATATAAGCCTCTTCGATGAAAAAATGTGCTGCAAAAAACACAGCACCGGAAAATCGGTGCTGTGCAATTGCGCGAAATATTTATTCAACAGTCAGGTCAAAGCGGAATGTGAATGTCTCTTCTTTGAACTGCATGATCTCAGCAAGCTTCGGACCGCAGCTGTTGGAACCGACACCGCTCATCTTGTAGTCGAAGCAGAAGACGGTATCCGGAGCTTCCTTAAGCTCGTAATTGTGCTTCTTCTCCTTCAGCTCTTCCTGTGTGTAAGCGGACAGGTTGAAGGAAATATCCTCCGGAGAAGTAACTGTTACGGCACCGATGCCGTCTGTCACGGTGACATAAGCACAACCGAAGTGGCTGCCGTTCTCCTGCGGCATGATATAGTCTTCAAACAGGTCATCCACGTTCTGTGCGAAGCGGCCAAGATAGGAAGCATGGTGCTTATCCACATAGGACTCGTACGGACCGTAACCGAAATACTCGGCAGTATCAAATGCCTTCGGCAGGAACATACGCATACCGAAACGCGGCAGGAACGGACGCTCCATATCGCGCTTGCCGTCGATCTTTGCACGGACCTTACCGGTACCGTCGATTTCAAAGCGGCAGTCGAGATATACGAACGGGCGGCGGTAAACCGCTGCAAGGCTCAGCTTACATTCGATTACGGCAATACCGTTTTCTACGAATGCCTCACAGCTGTATACCTTTGTCATTGTGTTATCGTAGCCGGCTGCTTCCCACTCCTTGTTGATATACATATCGTTATCGAGCGGAGCACGGTAGATATTCCATGTCATCGGGCGGGTCATAACAGCAACGTTATTCTTGACCATGGACTGGAATACACCTTCGGTCTTAGAGAATGCATAGCGGAAGTTCTCGCCGCAGACAGTCACTGTACGGCTGTCGCTTTCGACAGAAAGTTCACCCGATGTCAGCGGAGCCTCTTCACGAACAGCACGGGAAACAATGAGCTGATCATGGCCGAGTGCATGGCCCTTCGGGAAGAAAATGCTGTCGTCCTTCTTTGCGCTGTAACAAAGGAGAACGGTTACATCGCCCTCTGTCGGAATGGCGCTGCCAAGAGTGATGATACCGGTATCGTGCGGTGCAATAGCAACATCTTCGATGACACCGCAGGCGACAGTATCGCCGTTCTGCTGGATCTCCCAAGAGATCATGAGGAAATCATCGGTATTTGTAAAGTCACGGTAGTTTGTCAGGCGGATCTCTGCCTTCTCAGCGTCGACCAGCTCTGCACGTACCGGACGGATAACATTCTTGTACTCAAGCAGACCGGTGTGCGGTGTACGGTCCGGATATACAAGACCGTCCATGCAGAAGTTTCCATCATTGTGACGCTCACCGAAATCGCCGCCGTAGCCGTATTTTATTCTGCCGTCGTCGGTAGTCCCATGAGGAAGTGCATGACCGCACCATTCCCAGATACAGCCGCCGACGAAGCGAGGTGAAGAGAAGAACATCTCGTGGTAGTCCTCCAGATCACCCGAACCATTGCCC
>JAZNMV010000137.1:0-6336 GCA_045579885.1 Acutalibacteraceae bacterium
CCCTTGCTTTTTTCCTTGTTTTGCTGTATGCTCTATATATAGTTTTCGGGAAATAATTTCCGGAACTCAGTGCATACTATATTGTAGTGACCTGCTGAATACGAGGAGGTGTTCCACATGGCAGAAGATTTCATCGACCGCACGCAGACCTTCAGCTTTGATACCGCACAGAGACTGGACATGCAGCAAATTCTTGTTCTTGTCTACGATGCTCTCAAAGAAAAGGGATATAACCCCATCAGCCAGATCGTGGGATATATCCTCTCCGAAGATCCCACTTATATTACGACGCACAACAATGCCCGCAGCCTGATCCGCCGCGTTGACCGCGACGAGCTGCTGAAAGCTATGGTGCGCACGTATCTCGGTGAGTGAGATCACATCAAAGTGTGAAAACTGCCGCTGCGCGGGTTTCCCGACGGCGGCAGTTTATTTTTTCCAAAATAATGTTTGTGTTTTGGAAGGGTCTATGGTATACTAATTGATGATAACTTTAGATGAAAGATGGTGACTTTATGAGCGAAAACAAGAATAATCAGTTTCCGATGTACCGCGGTAAGCCCCTCGTTCGCAGCGGCGACACGATCTACTACGGAAACATGTCCGATAAATATGTAATCAAGATCGATATCAAATCCAAGAAGAAGCATGAAGATATGGAGATCGCCGATAAGTGCGTTGTGCAGCTGATGCTCACCGATCCGGAGATCCGCGCAAGAAAGCAGATCGTAAAGACAAGTGAGAAGACCGGCCTCTATCTTGCACTCGATATTGCAGACGCATGGCTGACCCGTGCACTTTCCGAATAATTGACCGAAATAAAAAAACACATTTTCTTCCCCTCGGGGTTGAAAATGTGTTTTATTTTTTTATTCTTCCGTTTTTGGGAGATCGGATAAAAACATGCGAAACGCAGTTGGTAATGTGTACTCGTTTTCGAGTTCTTTAAGTGTCGCCCAATTGTACGCAGCCGCAGCCGCATCGCAGGAGAGCAGATATCCGGTCATCTCCCAGCGGATATGTGTGAAAATGTGTGTTCTGTGCACTTCCCGAAGCAGTTCCCGCGGCTGCATATCCTTTGCCCACAGAACAGCTTCATCTGCGGAGAGTGAGCCGCTGCAGTTCGGGAATTGCCACAGTCCTGCAAGGAGTCCTTCTTCCTCACGCCTGCACACGGCATAGCGACCGCCGCAGTTCAAAAGAAATACAGTCCTCTCCTCCACACGCTTCTCTTTTTTCGGGAGCTTTACCGGAAACACCGTTTCTTTTTTCATTGCATGTGCCTTACAAAGTGTCTGCATCGGGCACACAGCGCATTTCGGACTTTTCGGCGTGCAGATACACGCGCCGAGCTCCATAAGTGCCTGTGTAAAATCGCCGCAGCTGCCTTTCGGGTACACTTCTTCCAAGCGGGAGGCGATATCCTGTTTTGTGGTGTTCAAATCGATGGCGCGTTCATCCGCTGTCATACGAGTGATGATCCTGAGCACATTGCCGTCCACGGCAGCAGAGGGTCTTTCAAAGCAGATGGAAGCGACCGCACCGGCTGTGTAGGCACCGATGCCGGGCAGCTTCAAAAGCGATCCCGCCGTATCCGGAAATTCGCCGCCAAACTCAAACGCTATTTTCTTTGCCGCTTTTTGCAAATTGCGTGCACGGGAGTAATACCCGAGTCCTTCCCAAAGCTTTAATACCTGCGCTTCTTCCGCGTCGGCTAAATCAAGTACCGTCGGAAAAGCCGCCATGAAGCGCTCGTAATAGCCGATAACCGCTTCCACACGGGTCTGCTGCAGCATGATTTCCGATACCCACACGCGGTATGGGTCGCGGTCGCGCCGCCACGGCAGCGCCCGCGCATTTTCCTTGTACCACGGCAGCAGCTGCTGCGGCAAAGCTTTGTAAATTTCTAAAATATCAGTCACTTCTACCTCTTAAAATTCACGCAGAACCTGAAACTCTATCCCCGTCTCCGTCGTTATGCCGCCGTAGAGGTTCTTATCATGCCTGCCGACTTTAATGAAATGCTCTATCATATATTTTGCGGAGACCGGCATATTAAGCTCCATGGCATGGTCCACAGACACCCATTCGAGTGTTCCTTCATCGTTAGAGCTCACCTTATTCGGGTCATCGAGATACGCAAAAAAGTAATAATTCTGGCGAATCTCCCCGTTTTTAAGGCGCAGTGTCACGTAGCGCATGGAAAGCTCTCTCAGGTCTTCTTCGAGGAGTCCCGTTTCCTCGCGCAGCTCACGCAGCACACACGCTCTTGCGTCATTCAGCTCGTCCTTTTCGAAATGGCCGCCTGCCGCGCCGACATAGCTGTCGCCGATAACACGTGAACCCTTTCTGTAAAGAAACAGGATTTTTTCTCCGTGCATCAGGTAAATACCGGTCATGTTTCTGAGTTTTCCGTCCATAGTTTGATCCTCCCGAATTTAAAAATAAAGGACCATTATATAGCCGGAGAAATCAGATGTCAATCCACATTCCGGGATTTTTCTCCGCAATTTTTGCTTTTTCCAAAACTTCTGCGATCGTAATCGTCTCTTCACTGTTCACCGGGTTTTCTCCGGTCTCAAAAAAGTGAAGCATCGCGCGGATGAGGTTATTAAAGGTCTCCGTAGATTCCGGAATGAACGCGAGTTCACCGTCAGTGAATTTTACGGTCGTCTGGAATGCGCCCGCACCCAAAACATGCGCCGTACCGAGCTTACCGTTTTCAAACTCCACGGTATAGCTTGCCGCACCCTTTGCACCGTTATACTGCACACGCTTTGCCTTTTCGCCGATCAACTGCACCATCGGCTCGATCTGATGAATGAGGTAATTGCTCGGGTTGCCCGGGCCGGAAAGCAGAGCAAAGCAGATCTCTTTTTCGGGCAGCTCTTTGAGTTCCTTTGCAAAACGCAGTGCAGAGGAAGAGAACATCGGTGTGTTGTGCTCCTGAGCTAACTTAAACAGGTCACGTGCGATCTGTGCTGTAGGCGCAAAAGTCTTGTCGACATAGGTGCGCTTTCCGCTTCTGAGCGGCTTCTGGCACAGCGGCCAGTGCATCTCCGGGTTATCAGGCGAAAGAACAATGACGAAATCACTTTTCTCGATGAGTTCATCAATGCTCTCCACGCGCTCAACGCCCATATCCTTGCACCACTGTTCGCTCGTTCTGCCGCCAAGGGGCGAATCGATCTCACCGTAAGCATAGGCTACCTTATATTCACCGTTTGATTCGGCTTCGATCCACGCCGGGTAATTATTTGCATGCCATTCATCGAGATAATAATCGATAAATCCAATTGTTTTGCTCATATCCAAAACCTCCCGTTTATTCTGCAGATCAGTTCGAAGGCCTTAAATCACTTCGGACTGTGCCTTTTGTTTTAAGCGCGGTGTTTCACCGTATATCTTCAGCATATTGATCAGCTTCATAACGATCCGTCCGTCTTCCGGAAAACAGCGGTAAATATCGGACCCGTGCTGAATTTCAAAGTAGCGTCCCGGGCTGAACGGAAGCGACGGAACATTGGCTGTGGAAACCGTAAGCTGCAGCGGCTCTCCGTGCAGCACAGCATCGATCACAAAGCCCTTTGCGGAAAGTGTGATCATGCCTTCACCGGCTTCCTTGAACTTGTGCTTTTTATGGTCGATCATGGATATTTTTGCTCGAGTTGAGAGCGCTGTAACCTGACCGCTCATAATTTTCAGCTTTAGATCTTCATATATTCTGCGGCTCCAATCGGAAACATGGCGAAGCTCTTCGCCTGTTTCGCTTGTTTTTCTCAGCAGACCGCAGAGATCTGCTTTCTCTTCATAGCCGCAGGCTGCACAGCGCAGTGTATCCTTGCCGCACATCTCAATTGAAAACTCTTCGCCGCAGTGCGGGCACATATAGAGAACATGCTCGAGTCCGCGAATATCATTGCCGTTTCTGTATTTGAACTGCAGCTCTTCCTGCTCCTCATATGCATCAAACAGAAGTGCTTCATCGGTTTTTTTGCGCAGAGTTTCCATATCGATCGCCGCAAGCTCCTCTTTCGAAAGCAGCTTGTAAATGTCGATCTGTGTTCTGCCGGGGCGCAGTCCCTTGCCCCATTTCGGCATAACAAAATATGTTCCGCTCGTTTTCGCGACGTATATGTCCGTATCCATCCATTTCAAAAATTTGTATGTAGCAGTAGGGATCGGCGTTGAAAGTCCATCCTCACACATCAATCCCGCCGGGTAGATCACGAGCGGCTCTCCCGCCTCTATAACGGCTTTGATTGCCTTAAGATCATGCACGGTTGTCTGAAACTGCTGCTTCGGGATCACGCCCATTTTGCGCATGAATCCCTTAATAGGCAGTGTATTAAAAAAAGAACTGCTTATAACAAAAGACATCGGTCTTTTAGCAGCACCGATCAGGTTAACAAAGTCCAGCGCAGCCTGATGATTTGCGATCACAACAAACGAGCCTTCTTTTCCGCGGATCTCATTGCGTAAAAACCTGCGGCGAAAAACAACTCTTGCCACTACAGCACATATAGCCTGCGCGGTTCGATAATACAGCTTTTTCGGTCTGTTATAGCTCATGTACACTTCCCTCCCTGAAATATCCGGGTATATTTTAACATATTTTTAAGAAAAAAGAAAGAAAAAGAGAAGCACGCCATGTATCTCTTCCAAAATACCGACGTGCTTCTGCAGGAGAATCATTTCAGAAGTTCGATCTTATCGCTTTCTTCGAGACCGAGCTTATCTATTGCAAGATCAAAGATCTCTTTCGCTTTGTCGAGTCCCTTCGGGTGGTGCGCATCGCTGCCGAAATAAAATTTACAGCCGCAGCGCTTTGCTATGCGGAACATACGGAAAACGGTTTCCTCTTCCTCCTCCGAAGGATTCATATCGCTGCTGTTTAATTCTATACCGACACCGAGTTCTGCCGCCTTTGTGAAGAGACGAACCATCTCGTCTTCGGGGATAAGGTTCAGCGTTTCGAGGTATTCCGGTCTTGTCGGTGCAATGAGACCGCACGCCAAATGTGCGATACCGACCTTGTGGAAAGGCAGATCCATATTCAGTACCGCATCGAGTCTCTCGACCCAAGCCTTCGCTCTGTTTGCCGGAGACGATGCCTGCTCCTCTGTGAGCGTGTAGTTCTTCATATGGAAGTGTGTTGTCGGGATAATAATAAAGTCGAGCTCCTCCATACGTTCTTTGGAAACGCCTACCGTTAAATCCTTATTGAGCTCTGTCTCCACACCGAAAAGGAATTTAACACCTTTTTCCTTCGGCAGCGGCAGTGCTTTCGTGATGTGCGCCCAGTTCTGCGGCGCGTACCAATCGGATGCACCCTCCACGGTTTCGTCCCAAAAATGATCCGTCAGGCATATTGTTTTAAGATCATTCTCCTTTGCATAGCGCAGAATGCGTTCCGTCGTCTGCTCCGGGTCGTTCGAGCAGGAAGAGAGCTGCGAATGAATGTGCAGGTCGTGATCCACGGCATCGCCCCACATGCCAAGGTTCTTTTTCGGGCGACTGAACACCGTAATCGGCTTTCCGGTAAAGATCTCCTCTGCATTTCTTCTGAAATCTTCGAAGCAAAGGTCTCGGTCTCTGTAGATCGTATTCGGACAGCCGAGGCCAATCTCATACATCCAGACACCGTTGTAGCCGACTTCGCGAAGCTTATTGTAGATCGCCTGCCAGTCGTTCTTACCCTCGCCGGGCAGCCAGTGGCGCTCGTTCATAAAATCATAGTCCGAAACATGGAGCGTAACGATCTTATCGCCGACCTGTTCCACAAAGCGGATATTATCTTCCGTAAGCATATGGTTCGTATCAAAGCATACACGGAGCTTGTCGTTTGCGGAAATAAGACGCAGGATCTCTTCAGCATTTCTTCCCAAACAGCTTCTCGGCAGATCTTCCACAGCGATGATCGCACCGGCTTCGGCTGCAACTTCTGCCAAAGTATCGAGCGATGTCATAGCGCGCAGCATGTGTTCTTCACGCGCAGCGCCTTCCTCCGCAGCCGGTTCGCCGCAGGGGTGAATGACGAATTTCTCCACACCGATATCCGCACCCTTTTTCACATATTCCGAAAGCGTCTTCACGGTGTATGTACGCAATTCTTCATTAAGGGAAGCAATGTTGAAAATATCTCTTGAAGCAAACGGCAGATGATACGACCAAAGATTCACACCAAACTGTTCGGAAAGCTTTTTGGCAAGCTTGTGGTCGAGTGTCGGGTAAACATCAAACGGATAAGAAATTTCTATATGATGAATGTCTGCCTTTACAAGACCTTCAAAATTCTTTTCGCAAAGTTCAAACCCACAGGAAGTCGGATCGTAG
>JAZNMV010000138.1:0-2163 GCA_045579885.1 Acutalibacteraceae bacterium
TTTTACCACAGGAGCGGTTTCGGGATTAATGATGAGATACGGGTGTTCCTTTTGGCTACCCTTGTATTCGGGGTTTTTAAGATAACCGTATGGAATGGCTGTTCCCAGATGCTCACCGCGTTCGCCTTTCGCTTTCTGTACCGCGCGGATTTTCTTGCTTGTATCGGCAGCATAGAAGTCGTTGAAATAATTGCGGATGCCGGAGAAGTCCATATCCTTAACATTAAGGCTGTCGTATCCATCGTTGATGGCGATAAATCTCACGTTATAGGTGTGAAATGCAATTTCCATCAAATGATTGGTTTTGATGTGTTCTCTGCCAAGACGGGATTGGTCTTTTACAATAATGACACCGATTTTACCGGCTTTCATATCTTCTTCCATTTGCATAAATGCCGGTCTGTCATAATTCGTGCCTGTGTAACCGTCATCGATATAAAACTTGCAGTTATAGAACCCGTGATCGTCAGCATACCTTTGCAGGATCATTTTCTGATTGCTGATGCTGTTTGACTCGTCAACATTACTTCTCTGCCTTCCGTTCTTATCCTTTTTATCCTCTACGGAAAGACGGCAGTATAGTGCGGTTATTAAATTGTTTGTATTCTCGGTTGATTTTAACATAATATTTCGTATCCTTTCCGAGCCAAGTGCGGCTCTGTAAAATCAAACCGAGTAGGATACACCAACAACATATCACTACTCGGTTTCAAAGTCCAGCGACAAAACTGTTAAATTTTTTCGCCGTTTATCAATTCTTTGATTTTGTCGTATGCAGTATCGGGAATATATCCTTTTTCCTCTGTTGGGACGACCGACATGACCGGATAGGTCACACCTTTGACTTCTACCATCTCCAACACATGACAGTGTCGGCGGCGGTAGGTGATGCTTTTGGCATCCTTTTGTAGTTCGCTGAAATAATTTTTCATTAAATATTTGTTCCTTTCTCCAACATTCAGTTGGTATTAACAGAGCGTGAGCTATAGATTTCTCACGCTCTTTACATACCGCCCATCACAGGGCCGGTGTTCTTCTTTTGTTTGCGCGGCTGCTGCATTGTAGTGCAATCTTCCACGGGAGCATCTTCGTCGATTATATTGCCGATATCACCGATAAGATATGCCGTATCAGTTCCAACACTATGAGCACTGCCGAAGGGATCAGCGATATCCAAAACAGTTTGTTCGTATGCTTCTCCAGCTTGTCCTCCGCTGTACTGCGAAGCATAGAGATGTTGTTCGAACAGCTCTCGCTCATTCTCCCAACCTGTTTCTCGGTATCCGTTATCAGCTGACTGATATTTTTGCTCAATTCCGCCGCCGATGTTTCCATCGCCGTCTGGAACTGTTCGGTCGCTTCTTTGGTCTGCTCGGTGTACTGCATCAGCACCTTCAGCTGCCGATCCATATATGCTTTCAGTTCTTCCTCTGTCGTCAGCGTAGGCAGAGTGTTCTGAATATCCTGTAGCAATTTTATCTGCGCTTTCTGCGTAGATATCATTGCCGTCCAGTTCGGTTCGGTCACCGCCACGCAAGGATGAACCTTTTCGGCGGAGGTGATCTTCTCCTGTGCCTCCGTTATTAAACTTTGCGCTGATCTGCGCTCTGAATAAGAATTCATTTAACATGTTCTCCTTTAGAAATTTTGTTAGGTGTAATTTGCTGTCCCGACAGGCTTTGCCTTCGGGTGTGGTATAGGTGATATTCTTACGAGTGTCAGTCCACTTAACACCGTAGCCCTCCGCTTCCATCAACATAATAAAATGCTCTCTATCGGCGGCGGTCTGCATTGCGGTACTGATAACAGCTTCAAGCCGTATCTTCCAACTCTCGCCCTTTTCAGCAGACCGATATTCTCTGTCGTTCATTGGCTTGGCTCTCTCGGTGGTCGGCTTGGGCTTCAAAACCGACAGACCGTATTCAAGGCAGAGGGCATCCGATTTTTGCATCAGCATTTCCACTTCGCTTTCGCTGATGTGAAACTTTCTACCACTTTCTGCGTTTACGCTGTTCATAACAAAATGCGAGTGGATATGGTCACGGTCGCAGTGGGTGGACACTACGATTTCGAAGCCGAAAAACTTTTCAGTTTCCGCGGCAAATCTTACTGCAATTTCGTGTGCCGTTTGCGGTGAAATATTTTCATCCACCGAAAAGGATT
>JAZNMV010000139.1:0-14687 GCA_045579885.1 Acutalibacteraceae bacterium
TGCTGGAAGGCTTTAAAAATGATATTGAAGCCGTGTTCGGCGAAGGTGCTTGCTATGTGCTGAGTGTCAGAAGTGCCGGCGGTACAAAAGTTACATTCTAAAATATTTAGGACGGGTGATCATACGGTCATCCGTCTTTTGTATATGTGAAAGGATTATTTGTTAAGACGAGCGTATCATCGGTTTTGGGAATTTCTTAAAAATCCGTAAATAGCTTGCGAATTTGATCATTTTATGCTATCCTATATAACGATTATGTATAAGGAGAAGTGCCTTTTGAAAGATAGAATCGAAATTCCCGCTGCTGAAGAGCTTCAAAAGCAGAAATTATATACGGCTGACATGGCTGCAATTATGCAGGTGCGCGCTATGGGTGCTGTGCCGAAGGCTTTTGTTCGCACATATGGCTGCCAGCAGAATGTTGCCGACGGTGAAAAGATCAAAGGTATGCTTGCCGAAATGGGGTTTGCGTTTACCGATGATGAGAATAAAGCAGACTTTATTCTGTTTAATACCTGTGCTATTCGTGAACATGCTGAGGACCGTGTGTTCGGTAACATTGGTGCACTTAAGAATGTAAAGCGGCGTCATCCTTCCGTGATCATCGCTGTGTGCGGCTGCATGATGGAACAGGAACGTGTTGCAGACCGTATTAAGAATTCTTTCCCGTTTGTAAACATTGTCTTCGGTACGCATGTTATTCACAAGCTGCCGGAAATGATGTATACGGCGGTTACGGACTCGAAGCGTATCTTTGTTCGCGGAGAAGAGAGAAAAGAGATCATCGAAGGTCTACCTGTTCGCCGTGACGGAAAATCCCGTGCCTGGGTTACAGTCATGTACGGATGTGATAATTTCTGTTCCTACTGCATCGTGCCTTATGTACGCGGCAGAGAGAAGAGTCGTCATCCCGATGCGATCATCAATGAATGCCGTGAGTTGATTGAGCAGGGCTATAAGGAGATCACGCTTTTAGGTCAGAACGTAAACTCTTACGGTAAGGGTTTACCGGAGGAAATTAATTTCTCTGAGCTTTTGAGACGAATCGATGCAATAGACGGTGATTACCGTTTGCGATTTATGACATCGCATCCGAAAGATGCAACACATGAGCTGTTTGATACGATTGCGGAAAGCCGCCATATCTGTCATTATATCCATCTGCCGTGTCAGAGCGGTAACAGCCGAGTTTTAAAGGAAATGAACCGCCGCTATGATCGTGAAAAGTATCTCGAGCTTATCTCGTATGCGAAGTCAAAAATGCCCGATCTCTCCTTGACATCCGATATTATTGTAGGATTCCCCGGGGAGACATACGAAGAGTTTAAAGATACGCTCACATTGATCGAAGAGGTGGAGTTTACATCTCTGTTTACGTTTATTTTCTCGTCCCGTCCCGGCACAAAAGCTGCAGAAATGGAAGATCCGGTTTCTTATAAAGAAAAGACCGTATGGTTCTCGGAGCTTCTCAAAACGCAGGAAGCGATCGCCGCTAAGCGTTGTGCGGAAATGGTTGGCAGAGAAGAACGCGTACTCGTTGAAGAACGTAACGAGAAAAACGGTCTGCTGTGCGGACGTACAGAGAGCAGTATCATTGTTGAATTCCCCGGTGAAGATGAATTGATCGGTGAGTTCTGCAATGTAAGAGTTACAGAAGCGCGCAACTGGATTTTGCGCGGAGAAAAAATTGATTAAACCGCATATGCGCGTTTAATATATATTAAGTTTATTTTAAAGGAGTCTAATACAATGGATATCATCGAACTTGCAAGAGCACTTGGTAAGGCAATTCAGGAAGACGACCGCTACATCAGCACACAGGTTGCTCTTCAGCAGAGTGACGCAGACGAAGAGCTGCAGGCTATGATCGGCGACTTCAATCTGAAGCGTATGGCAATCAACAATGAAGCTCAGAAGGACGACCGCAACGAGGATCTTCTCCGCCAGTACAACGAAGAGCTGCGTACCATCTACACCAATATCATGCAGAATCCGCACATGAATGCATACAACAATGCAAAGAACGAGCTGGATGCTCTGATTCAGCAGGTTACTACGATCATTACTATGAGCGCTGACGGCCAGGATCCGGAGACATGTGACTGTGAGTCTTGCACCGGTAACTGCGCTTCCTGCGGTGGCTGCCACTAATTCTATTTATTCTGAACGATACGGAGTTTTAAAGCATGGCTGATTATTCCCCCATGATGAAGCAATACTTTGAGGTGAAAGAAAAGTATCCGAATACGATCCTTTTCTTCCGTCTCGGAGACTTCTACGAAATGTTTTTTAACGATGCAAAAACGGCTTCCCGTGAACTGGAATTGACGCTGACCGGCAGAGAGTGCGGTCAGGAAGAACGCGCGCCGATGTGCGGTGTTCCTTTCCACAGCGCAGAAACCTATATCGCGCGTCTGGTTGCAAAGGGCTATAAGGTAGCAATTTGTGAACAGATGGAAGATCCGGCTGTAGCAAAAGGCATCGTAAAGCGCGGTGTTATTCGAGTGATCACACCGGGTACTGTCATGGAAAGCAGCATGCTGGACGAAGCGAAAAATAACTATATCGCATCTCTTTATGCATACGGTGAGAACGTTGGTGTGTGCTTTGCGGATATTTCTACAGGTGAACTGAATGCAACGGTTCTCTCGGCGAAATCTCCGGATGCGCTTTCTCAGCTCGCAATCAATGAGCTTTCGAGATTTTCTCCGAGTGAGATCCTTGTAAATCCGGATTTTCTTGATCACACTGCAGTTGCGAAGTTTATTTCCGATAAGCTTTCTGCTTCTCTTGAATGTCTGGATGCAGAAGTGTATCATCCGCGGACATGTACAGATGCTGTTACAACACAGTTCCATTCCTCTGTTTTGGACAGTACGGCTGTGCTGGATAAACGTGAGATCGTTATGGCACTCGGTGCTTTGCTTGATTATCTCAAGCGCACGCAGATCAACGGTCTTGAGCGTATGGAGGAGATCAATGTTTACACGGAAGCCAAAACAATGCGGCTGGATATCAATACACGCCGCAATCTTGAGCTTTTGGAAACAATGCGTAATAAGGAGAGAAGAGGCTCTCTTCTTTGGGTATTGGATAAGACAAAAACCGCTATGGGCAAACGCTTGATCCGTTCCTGGCTTGAGCAGCCGCTTTTAAGCCCGGCGAAGATCGCGTTAAGACAAAATGCTGTACAGGAATTGTTCGACAATCGACCGACTCTGGATGCATTGACGGATACGTTGACCGGTATTTTTGACCTTGAACGTATTATGACACGTGTTGTGTACGGCTCTGTAAACGGTAAAGATCTCCGCGCTCTGTGGTCTGCGTTAACGCGTCTGCCGCAGCTGAAAGAGCTGGCAGCACAGTGCGAATCCACAATGCTGCGCAGTATCGAAAAGCAGATGGATGCGCTTGAGGATATCTGCGCACTTATCGATGCCGCAATTGAGGAAGAACCGCCGCACTCTATACGTGAAGGTGGTATCATCCGTGCCGGTTACAGTGCGGAGCTCGATGCGGTAAAGAATGACATGAAGAACGGCAAGCAGCTTATTGCCGAACTGGAAGCAAGAGAAAGAGAAGCTACCGGTATTCCGAAGCTGCGTGTCGGATTTAACCGTGTATTCGGTTACTATCTGGAGGTTTCCAATTCCTTCAAGGAGAAGACACCGGAGCACTACATACGTAAGCAGACGCTTGCAAACGGTGAGCGCTATATTACACAGGAACTGAAAGAGCTTGAGAACCGCATTCTCGGTGCAAGCGAAAAATCGATCGCGATGGAATCGAAGCTCTTTGAAGATGTGCGCCATAAAATAGCCGATCAGCTGACACGTATTCAGGAAACTGCGAAGGCAATTGCTCAGCTGGATGTATTGGCATCGTTTGCGACGGTTTCTATTCGAAACGATTATACGCGTCCGACCATTACGATGAACGGTCGTATATACCTGAAGGACAGCCGACACCCGGTTGTTGAGTCGCTCCTGGGCGGTGCTATGCCGTTTGTTCCGAACGACCTCGATATGGACCCGAATAATAATCGTGTGTCGATTATCACGGGACCGAACATGGCCGGTAAGTCCCCTTATATGCGACAGGTCGCTGTGATCGTGATCATGGCGCAGATCGGTTGTTTTGTTCCGGCATCTGCCGCCGAAATCGGTATTGTGGACGGTATTTATACTCGAGTAGGTGCATCCGATGACCTTGCTGCCGGTCAGTCTACCTTTATGGTGGAAATGGCAGAAGTTGCAGATATTTTGAAGAATGCGACATCGGACAGCTTGTTGATTCTCGATGAGATCGGCCGCGGTACATCTACTTACGATGGTATGAGTATTGCGCGCGCTGTTATTGAATATGTGCATGACAAAAAGCTGTGCGGAGCAAAAACGTTGTTTGCTACTCATTACCATGAATTAACGGAGCTTGAGGAGCTGCTTCCCGGTGTGCGCAATTTCAGTATTGCAGTCAAAAAGCGCGGTGACGATATTACGTTCCTCAGACGCATTGTACGCGGCGGTGCAGATGACAGCTTTGGTATTGAAGTTGCAAAGCTTGCCGGCGTACCTGATAAGGTTGTAAAAAGAGCAAAGCAGGTTCTGCAGAGTCTAGAAAGCGGCGATGCTGTAACCGTACCGAAAAATGCGGCACCTCAAAAGACGGAGGAACCGATACAGCTGACTATGCTCACAAAGGACAGTGAGGTCATCAGTCGGCTGAAAGCGATCGATGTCAATACACTGACACCGATCGAATCTATGAACCTATTGTTTGAACTTGCAAATATGCTGAAAGATTGATGAAGGGAGGCGTTCGGCATGGGAAAAATACATGTGCTGGACAAGCATGTCGCCGAGCTTATTGCAGCCGGTGAAGTTGTAGAGAGACCGTCTTCGGTTATTAAGGAGCTGGTGGAAAATTCCATAGATGCCGGCGCTTCGATCATCACGGTCGAAATACGTCGCGGCGGCGTAACTTACATCCGTGTTACGGATAACGGCAGCGGCATTGCCAGAGATGATGTAGCAACGGCTTTTTTGCGTCATGCGACAAGCAAAGTTCGCGAGAAGGATGACCTGGATGCTATTTTAACACTTGGTTTCCGTGGCGAAGCTTTAGCGTCCATTTCAGCTGTTTCTCATGTGGATTTAATTACAAAAACTGCGGACAGCGATATCGGTACGCACTACGCGTGTTCCGGCGGCAGTGAAGTTTCGATTGAAGATGCAGGCTGCCCAAACGGAACGACCATTACCGTACGTGATATTTTCTATAATGTTCCCGCACGTATGAAGTTCCTTAAAAAGGATACTGCAGAAGGCAATTCCGTAGCAGGTCTGATGGATAAAATTGCACTTTCCCATCCGGAGATTTCTTTCCGCTTGATTCGCGACGGAAAAGAAACGCTTCACACGCCGGGCGACGGAAAACTGGTTTCCGCAATCTATGCAGTGTTTGGAAAAGAGTTTTCCACAAACCTTATTCCGCTGGAATACACCTATAACGGTATTCGCGTTCACGGTTTCATTTCTGCACCTACCGGAAGCCGTCCAAACCGGACGATGCAGAACTTTTTCATAAACGGCCGCTTTATTCGCAGCCGTACAGCTGCAGTTGCACTGGAAGAGGCTTATAAAGGTTCGATCATGGTCGGTAAGTTTCCTGCTTGTGTTCTGCACATTGAATTGCCGAGTGAAGTTGTCGATGTTAACGTGCACCCGGCAAAGCTGGAGGTACGCTTTGTAAATGAGCGTCCGGTTTTTGATGCTGTCTATCACGGTGTGAAATCCGCACTAACTGCTAACAAAGAAACCAAAGCGCTTGACTTGACCGGAAGAAAAAAAACGGTCGATCCGTATAAGCCGGATGTAATCGATAAGCCGGTGCAGACGCGTATTACTGCGCCTTCGGCACCTGTGCTTCAACCGGAAGCAAAGAAACCGGTTTTGCCGAAGGTTGAGCCGGTTAAGAAATCCATTACGGAAATTCAGATACCGGTAAAAGAGCGTGTGTTTGAGGATAGAGTTCCGGTTAACAACACGGATACAACCAAAATAGCGTCGATCAAAACATCGATTGAACGTATTTTGGATACGGAACCGCAGCCCGAACCGGTAAAACCTGTTGTACCTGTAAATAACGGTTTTGTACCAAAGGTCAGTATTAATATCGAGGTAGAACCTGAAGATGAAATACTGATTCCTGAACCGACAAAAATCGTATTACCGGAACCGAAAATTGAAGAACCGAGGCCGGTACCTGTTTTAGCGGAAGAGGATGCTGAGGAAGCGGTTCGCACAGTGATCGGTGAGGCGTTTGATACGTATATCATCGTTCAGTACGATAAAGATACGCTGATGTTTATTGACAAACATGCAGCACATGAGCGCTTGCTTTACGAACAGCTTAAGAGCCGAAATGAAATGGCAGCAGCGCAAACACTGCTTATACCGGTCACGGTAACGTTGGATAAAACAGAATATAATGCTGTTTTGCAGAATCTTTCTGTTTTCGAAAATGCCGGATTTGATGTAGAAGATTTTGGAAGCGGAACGATTTTGGTTCGTTCGGCGCCTCTTAATTTGAACGGCGCGGATATTGAGGATTCTGTGCTTGAGATGGCAGGCTATCTCGAACAGAACAAAAAAGATGTAACTACGGAGCACATGGATTGGGTTTATCATAATATTGCATGCCGAGCAGCTATTAAGGGCGGAAGTGCTTCCAAAAAGGAAGAGCTAATTGCGCTTGCAGAGCGTTTGGAGAAAAATCCGGATGTTCGTTACTGTCCGCATGGCAGACCAATCTATGTTATGTTGAAAAAGAAAATGCTCGAAAAGGAATTCGGGCGTATTTGATGAAAGTGTGAGGATCGCTATGGAGAATAAAATAAAGCTTTTTGCCGTATGCGGTCCGACCGCTTCAGGAAAGACAGCGCTTTCCATTGCTTTGGCTAAAGCATTGGACGGTGAGATTGTTTCATGTGATTCCATGCAGATTTATAAGGGCATGGAAATTGGCACAGCAAAACCGACTGAAGAAGAAATGCAGGGGATTCCGCATCATTTGCTTGATTTTTGTGACCCGACAGAGACTTTCAGCGTTGTAGACTATACAAATCGGGCGCGTGAGGCGATCCGTGATATTGTTTCAAGAGGTAAAACTGCTTTTCTGGTAGGAGGAACGGGCCTATATGCCCGCTCATTGCTGCGTGAGGTCCCGTTTACCGAAAACAGCAGGGATGATGCAGTGCGTGCTGCACTGCAGGAGGAATTTGAAAAAGAAGGAATAGATGGAATTTACGCACGGCTGAAAGAAGTTGATCCGGAATCAGCAGAGCAGATCCATCCGAATAACACCAAGCGTGTTATTCGTGCAATGGAATATTATCTGATAGCCGGTGAGCCGTTTTCCGCGCAGGCTAAGGCATCTAAGCTGGTTGCGTCTAATTATGATTATAAGATGCTTTGCTTGGATTTCAGAGACAGAGAAGTACTCTATGACCGCATCAATCGACGTGTGGATATTATGCTGGAATGCGGTTTGCTCCAGGAAGCACGTCATTATTATGAAAAATACGGTACTTCCGGTAAAACTTCCGTTCAGGCGATTGGATATAAGGAGTTGTTTCCGTATTTTGACGGATACTGCACTTTGGATGAGGCCGTGGAGAATATTAAACGAGAAACACGCCGATTTGCAAAAAGACAGCTTACATGGTTTAGGCGTGAAGAAAATACCGTTTGGCTTTATGTGGATGATTATTCTTGTACCGAGGATCTGATCGCTGCGGCGAAGCAGATCGCTCAGGAACATTTTGTGAAATAAATTTTGTTTTTGAAAAGGAGGTAAGTGGTTTGGGCAATTCAGTCATTCGAAGAATTGGTGCTACAGTTGTTGCTGTACTTCTGTTAGTATATGTTGCGTATCAATTTTACCTTGCAAGATATACCGGTGTAGACACGGAGACCGCAATGTATTCCACAGTATCTGAATCTATTGATACGACTGCTTTTATCGTGAGAAGTGAGCATGTTGTTAAATCCGGTGTTAAGGGTATTTTAAATTATACCGTTGATAACGGTGAGCGAACTGCAGCAGGCGGTGTTATCGCTAGAGTTTATCCTTCTGAGGAGGATGCTTCTGCCCGTAACCGAATAGAAAGAATCGACGATGAGTTGACAAGATTGGCGGTTCTTGAGAATCCCGGTGAAATCGTAACATCCAACTCTAAGTTAATTGGCGGGCAGGTAAGTGATAAAATCACTTCTATGCTTACAAGCATGAGAAAAGGTGCTATCGATGATGTTGAGCAGCAGAAGAATGATTTGCAGCTTTTGCTTAGCCAAAAACAGATTATCACAGGTGTAGAAAGTGCCAGTGAGTACACTAAGCATCTTGATGCACTTCGAGCGGAGCGCAATGAACTTTTGGCTTCGAGTGCAGCGCATAACGGAATCGTTAAAGCGCCTGCGGCGGGTTATTTTATCCAAAGCCTCGACGGTTATGAGGATGCAGTCGATGTTGAATATGTTACCTCACTTTCCGTGCAGGACATAAATACTTTAATTAACGAAGATAGTGCTAAGGAAACAAGCGGCAGAGTGCTCGGAAAAATCGCCAAGGATTTTAAATGGTATGTTGTTTGTGTGATCGATGAAAACGACTACGTGCGTCTTGACCGGACCACAGATATTACGCTTGAAATGCCGTTTGCGACGGCAGAAAAAATACCGGCGAAAATCATTGATATTAACCGTGATTTGGAGACCGGAGAAGCAGCACTGATCATCGAATGTTTGTATATGAATGCTGATCTCGCATCTACTCGAAAAGAGCCTCTTAGAATCAATATCAGTGAACATTCCGGCGTTTTGGTCAACGAAAAAGCAATCCATTTCAGTGACGTAGTGGTTTCAGAAACAGATGCCGATGGAAATGAAGTCGAAAAAGTGTACGAGAATGTTAAGGGCGTCTATATTAAGTACGGCAGTCGAATTCGTTTTGTTCAGGTGTTTTCCGATGCAACTGTCAACGGTTATGCGATTTGTAAAACCACATTAACAACGGCGGAAAGAGAGCAGCTTGTAACAAGCAGAACGATCGAACTGTATGACGAAGTTGTCATAGGAGGTACGGACCTGTATGACGGAAAAATTATATGATCCTCGTTTTTCTGCAGTCGAAGAAAACTATAAATACATCACTGAGCGTGTAGTTCAGGCAGCTGTTCTCTCCGGCAGAAAACCGGAAGATGTCACGCTTTTAGCTGCAACAAAAACGGTGCCGTTTGAAGTGATCAACCATGCAATCGGCTGCGGGTTACGCTATATCGGTGAAAACCGTGTACAGGAGTTTATTGAGAAATACGAGAAAATCGACTGGAATTCCGGAGTTACGGGACACATTATCGGTCGCCTTCAAACGAACAAAGTCAAATATATTATAGATAAAGTCAGTTGTATTCAATCTGTTGATTCCGTAAAGCTTGCGAAAGAAATTTCCCGACTTGCTGTAAAGCATGGGCTTTGCATGCCTGTTTTGGTAGAAGTTAATATCGGAAATGAAGAGAATAAAGGCGGAATAAAAGCAGAGTGTTTGGAAGAGTTTTTATTGGAGATTTCTGGTTTTGATGGAATTTCTGTCAACGGTTTGATGACAATTCCGCCGATTTGCGAAAAAAAGGCCGAACTTTGCAATTATTTTTCTCGAATGAATCAATATTTTATTGACATTAAGGCGAAAAAATTAGATAATGTAAATATGAATTGCCTATCGATGGGCATGTCATCTGATTATGAAGAAGCGATTCTCTGCGGTGCCACAATGGTAAGAGTGGGGTCATCGCTTTTTGGCGAGCGAATTTATACCTAATTACAGTTATATAGGAGGTCATTATAATGGCAGGCATTTTTGAGAAGATTCAGAAAATGTGGAATCCCCCGGATGATGAGTTTGATGAAGTTTATGAGGATGAGGTTGTGACTCCTACACAGGAAGAGTCCGGCCGTCGTGCTTATGCTCCGACCAATTCCAATCGTGTTGTTAATATTAACTCCAGAGCCGGTGCTCAGGTTCGTGCTTTTCAGCCGATTTCTTTCGGAAGCGAAATCAGTGCGGTTGCTGATGAGTTGAACAGCAAAAATATTGTTATTTTGAATCTGGAGAAAACCGATAAGGCGGAATCCAGAAGAATTCTCGATTTCCTCAGCGGCGTTGCCTATGCAAATGACGGAAAGATTAAGCGCGTTTCTACCAGCACTTATATCATCACACCGTATAATGTAGAATACAGCGGTGCCGAAGTTTTGGACGAGCTTGAGAACAGCGGGTTTACATTCTGATTCATGAGCACACAGGAACAGGAGCTTTTTGAAGCGCGAATTTCCGATTGCGTTCGTCTCGGTGAGAAAAGACCGGCTTTTCTTGGTTTTTTCGATCTTTCGGAGCGCGCTGAAGCCGAACGCTATTTGAGACATATCCATGCGCAGAATTGGATGTTTTGTGGTGGATGGACGGATGCGGAACGCGTAATGCTCGGTGTGTTTCCGGATTACCTTGAGCCGGATGAGACGCTGTTTCCTTATACTGCGCTTACTCTGCGGTACAGGAAACAGGATACATTGACACACCGTGATTTTCTCGGTTCTTTCATGGCTCAGGGCGTTGTACGCGCTTCTATCGGAGATATTTTGATAGAAGAAGGACGTACGGTACTGTTTGTTAAGACAGAACTTGCTCCACACTTCCTTTCGCAGATCACAAAGATTGGGCGTGTAGGTGTTCAGATTACCGAGGAGCTTTCCGAGCCGCTCCCTGTAGCGCACAGCTTTCAGTCGCTTAGCGGTGTCATTGCTTCGGAAAGACTCGATTGTTTTGTAGCGTTTCTTTCCGGTTCCGGAAGAGAAAAAGCTGCGCAAATGGTGAACGGTGGGTATGTTTCTGTCAATCACAGAGAAGTGAATTCCGGTTCTACCAAAATTGAAGAAGGCGATGTGATTTCAATTCGTCGCTACGGCAGATTTATTGTCGATTCACTGGGTCCGCGTACAAAGAAGGGCCGGTTATCAATAAAATGCAGGAAATACATATAGGAGGCCTATTATGTTATCGATTAAAGAAATTAACGAGATCAGCTTTAGAAAATCGAATTTTTCCGGTTATAATTCGGATGATGTAGATCAGTTTATTGATGATGTTTTGGAAACTGTTACCGCGCTTGCAAAAGAGAATGCGGAAATCAAGTCTCGTACTACAGATTCTTCTTCCAAAGTAGCTGAGCTTACAGCTAAGAACACAGAGCTTCAAGAAAAGCTTTCTGTTCTTGCAGCCAAGATCGAAGCTTACAGAGAAGATGAGGACGGCATTAAGGAGGCTTTGTTGAGCGCACAGCGTCTCGGCAGCGCATCCATTCGCGAAGCAAAGGCAAAGGCAGAAAATATTGTATCTGAAGCAAATGCAAAAGCTGAAAGCATTATGGCTGAAGCACGTGCAAAGTCTCAGGATATGATTGATTCCTATCAGACACAGATCGATGCCAAGAAGGAAGAACTTGAGGCTATCCAGAGAGAAGTTACATCTTTCCGTTCTTCTCTCTATGAGATGTACCGCGAGCACATTGCCGTAATTGAAAAGCTTCCTGAGTTTGATCTCCCGGAAAAGCCGGTTGAGAAAGCAGCTGTAGTTTCTGCACCTGCACCGGTTGAAGAGAAGCCTGCTCCTGCGCCGGTTGCTGAACCTGTAGAAGAGGTTATTCCGGTTCCGGCAGCACAGATCGAAGAGGAAGAAGAGCCGGTTGCTCCGGTTCAGACACCTGCTGCACCGGCATATAGTAAGGATACATACATGAAGGAACAGTTTAACGGTATTGGACTGGACCTTAATGCGTACAGCAATATTCCCGAAACACTTCAGAAGGAAAAAGAATCCCTTTTCAGCACACTGGAATTCGGCATTGAGGATACCGGCAAGAAAAAGGGTAAATTTAAGAGAAGATAATTTATTTAAGAAAGGTACGGAATAGATTACTATGGATTATAAAAGTACTTTAAATCTTCCCAAAACCGATTTTGCCATGCAGGCCGGTCTTCCGAAAAAAGAACCGGTTATGCTGGAAAAATGGTATGAGGAAAAGGTTTATGAAACATTAATCGAGAAAAACGAGGGTAAGCCGCTGTTTATTCTGCATGACGGCCCTCCGTATGCTAACGGTAATATCCATCTTGGTACAGCTCTTAATAAGACCCTGAAGGATTTTATTGTTCGCTATAAGAATATGTCCGGCTTTAAGGCTCCGTATGTTCCGGGTTGGGATACACACGGTCTTCCGACTGAACTCAAGGCTCGTAAAGCTGCCGGTGTTTCTAATGCGTCTACGATCTCCGATGTAGAGCTTCGTAAGCTTTGCCGTGAGTTTGCGCTTTCCTCTCTTGATGAGCAGCGCAATTCCTTTAAGCGACTCGGTGCTATCGGTGAGTGGGATAATCCGTATATCACTCTGCTTAAGGAGTTTGAAGCAAAGCAGATCGAAGTCTTCTCTGAGATGGCTACTAAGGGCTTCATCTATAAGGGCCTGAAGCCGGTTTACTGGTGCCCGGACTGCGAAACAGCGCTTGCTGAAGCTGAAATCGAGTATGCAGAGGATCCGTGCCATTCCATCTATGTTAAGTTCCAGGTTACAGATGATAAGGGCCTTTTGACACAGCTCGGTGCTGAACTGGATAAAACTTACTTTGTTATTTGGACAACTACTACATGGACTCTTCCGGCGAACGTTGCGATTTGCGTCGGTCCTGAGTTTGAGTATGCACTCATTAAATGTGAAGGCGAATACTTTGTTATGGCTTCTGCACTGGCAGAGTCTGCAATGCAGGCTGCCGGTAAGACAGAGTATGAAGTTGTCGGCACACTTAAGGGTATCGATCTTGAATACATGAAGACACAGCATCCGTTCCTCGATCGCCAGTCTTTGGTAATCGTCGGTGATCACGTCACCTTGGAAAGCGGTACAGGTTGTGTTCATACTGCTCCGGGTCACGGTGTAGATGACTATAATGTCTGCCATAATAATTACCCGGAGATCCCGGTCGTAGTTCCGGTAGACAGCCAGGGCAGAATGACCGAAGAGGCAGGTTTCTCTGCCGGCCTTACAACAGACGAAGCAAATAAGGTGATCGCTCAGCATCTGGAAGACAGCGGCAATCTCTTTGCTCTGCAGAAGATTGTTCACCAGTATCCGCACTGCTGGCGCTGCAAGACACCGATTCTGTTCCGTGCAACAGATCAGTGGTTCTGCTCTGTTGACGCAATTAAAGAGGATGCTCTTGAAGCTATCAAGGGTGTTAAGTGGTATCCGGGCTGGGGCGAAGAGAGAATCTCTTCTATGGTTCGTGACCGTAATGACTGGTGTATTTCCCGTCAGCGCCGTTGGGGCGTTCCGATCCCGATCTTCTATTGCAAGGATTGCGGTGAGCCGTTGATCTCTAAGGAAGCAATGAAGATCGTATCTGATATGTTCCGTGAAGAAGGTTCCGATTCTTGGTATGCTAAGGATGCTTCCGAAATCCTTTCCGCAGACTTTAAGTGCGCAAAGTGCGGCTGCGGTGAATTTACTAAGGAACACGACATCATGGATGTTTGGTTTGACTCCGGTGTTACTCATGCTGCAGTATGCGATGAAAGAGATTATCTTGATTGGCCGGCTGATTTGTATCTCGAAGGTGCTGACCAGTACCGCGGTTGGTTCCAGTCTTCTCTTCTGACTTCCATCGCTTGGCGCGGCAAGGCACCGTATAAGGCAGTTGCTACACACGGTTGGGTTGTTGACGGTCAGGGCAGAGCAATGCATAAGTCCCTTGGCAACGGTATCGATCCGCTCGAAATCACTGAGAAGTACGGTGCTGATATCCTTCGTCTGTGGGTTGCTTCTTCCGATTATCATGCTGACATTCGTGTCTCTCCGGAAATCCTCAAGCAGCTTTCCGATGCTTACCGTAAGATTCGTAATACAGCACGTTATATCCTCGGTAACCTGGCTGATTTTAATCCGGATACGGACAGCGTACCGGTTTCTGAGATGCTCTCCATTGATAAGTGGGCTCTGAACAGATTAGATCAGCTGAATAAGAAAGTATGCGGCGGCTACGAGAACTATGAGTTCCATCAGGCTTACCATGCAATCCATAACTTCTGCGTTGTTGACATGTCCAACTTCTATCTCGATGTTATTAAGGACCGTCTCTATACAGAAAAGAAGGATTCCAAAGAGCGTCGTGCTGCACAGACTGCAATGTATATCATTCTGGATGCTATGACACGTCTCCTGGCTCCGATCCTTGCGTTTACTACAGATGAGATTTGGCAGAGCATGCCGCATTGCAGCGACAGCGATCCGCGTCACGTTATTTACAATGAGATGCCGAAGCTTGTCAGTGAAATGAGCGGTGAGGCAGCTTCCGAAGAATTTATCGCACAGTGGGATAAGATCCATGACATTCGTGATGTTGTCAAGAAGGCTCTTGAAAATGCACGTGCAGAGAAGCAGATCGGTGCATCCCTCGATGCAAAGGTCACTCTGTTCTGCACAGGTGAGATGTATGACTTCCTGAAGTCTGTTGAAACAGAGCAAGTCGGGAGGCCAAGCGGTCTTAGGAAGACAATGACTAGACCCAACTCCTTGG
>JAZNMV010000140.1:0-4033 GCA_045579885.1 Acutalibacteraceae bacterium
CTTTTCGTGAACGTGTTCATATAGATCACGCGGTCGCGACTGTCCATGCTCTGCAGTGCAGGGATCGGCTTACCGGTCAAACGAAATTCCGAGTCGTAATCGTCCTCAATGATATACCGGCCTTCCTTCTGTGCCGCCCAGCGAAGAAGCGCGTAGCGGCGGGCAGCCGGGGTAACAATACCGGTCGGGAAATGGTGGGACGGCGAAATATGCAGAATATCCGCATCACTCGATTCGAGCGCACGCGGCTCTACCCCATCTTTATCCATCGGCGTATATACATAATGCACGCCGAAGCTCTCAAAAATCTGACCGACCTTTCTGTAACCGGGGTCTTCGAGTGCATACGTCTTATCAAACCCCAAAAGCTGAATTAAGAGACCGTAAAGATATTCCGTTCCCGCGCCGACAATAATGTGGTTCGGGTCTGCCTGAATACCGCGGAAGTCATAGAGATGCGCTGCGATCGCCTGCCTCAGCTCCGGCACGCCGCCGCACGGCGCATTAATCATGAGCTCTGCGCTCTTATCCATGATCACTTCGCGCATCAGCTTTGTCCATGTGGAAAACGGGAAGTTCTCCGGATCCGTACGGTTGCCCGAAAAATCTGCAAAGTACTTTGGTACTTCAGGCAGCTTTACAGACGGTATCTCCCCTCTCTTCGGTGCAGCATGTCCGTGTTCGATCTCTGCAGCGAAAAAACCTTTCTTTGGCAGCGAATAGAGGTATCCTTCCGAAATCAGCTGCGCGTAAGCATTTTCTACCGTAACAACGCTGATTCCGAGATTCTCCGCAAAGCTCCGTTTTGACGGCAGCTTCTCACCCGGACGGATAACACCGGATACGATATCATCGCGGATGCATTTATAAAGATATGTATAGAGATTTTCCGAACCGATCTCTTCAAACGAATAAGTAAGCATACACCCTCCGATCTGACCTTCTCGATGAATAATATTACACGGTTTTTAAAAGGTCAGTTTCAGTATAGCAAATCAAACAGCATCTGTAAAGAAAAAGACCGGTAAGCTTTACGCCTACCGGTCAAACTCTATACCTTATTTCTTCTGTCCGTAATATGCATTTGCGCCGTGCTTTCTGAGGTAGTGCTTATCGAGCAGTTCCTGCTGCATAGCGGGAATCGTCGGATCCATCATAATGTTATGCCATGCCATAAACGCGAGCTCTTCCAGAACAACCGCATTATGCACCGCATTCATCGGGTCGGTACCCCATGTAAACGGGCCGTGGCTGTGCACGAGAACCGCCGGAATATCATCCGGAGACTTATCCTTGAAGGTTTCGATGATAACCGTACCGGTCTCCTTTTCATAAGCACCTGCGATTTCCTCCGGCGTCATCTTGCGTGTGCAGGGGATCTCGCCATAGAAATAATCGCCGTGCGTTGTACCGAGTGCCGGGATTCCTTTGCCGGACTGGCTGAACACGGTCGCCCAGCGGCTGTGTGTGTGAACAACACCGCCGATATTCGGGAATGCCTTATAGAGTTCCACATGTGTCGCGGTGTCCGAAGACGGATTCAGCACACCCTCTACCTTCTTGCCGGTATGAATATCGACGAGAACGATATCCTCCGGGCGAAGCTCGCTGTACTCCACACCGCTCGGCTTGATCGCCATAATACCGCTCTCGCGGTCGATACCGCTTACATTGCCCCAAGTGAATGTAATGAGCTTATGTTCGGGCAGCAGCATATTTGCCTTATATACCTGTTCCTTTAATGCTTCCAGCATGTTTCTGTCCCCATTTCTGTAAATTCCTATGAATCTATTATACCAATCTCCCCGCACAAAGCAAGAAGAAATTGACCGGTAAGGCTTATTCCCTACCGGTCAAAAAGCTATAAATTAAACTTCTACAACACCGCTGTAGACCGTATCGGCGCTGCCGGTCATCAGAACACGTTCATCCGTGTACTTAACTTCCAGATCACCGCCGTTCAGAATAACGCGGATATCGTCGCCCTTTTCGCACTTGCCGTTGAGCGTTGCCGCAACGACTGCTGCACATGCGCCTGTACCGCAAGCCATAGTCTCGCCGCTGCCGCGTTCCCAAACACGAACACGCAGCGTCTTTTCATCGATCACTTCAACAAATTCCGTATTCACACGCTCCGGGAAAAGCGGGTTAAATTCGAACTTCGGGCCGATCGATTCGAGGTCGAGCTTATCAACGGACGATACAAAGACTACACAGTGCGGATTGCCCATGGAAACGCAGGTCACATTGTACTCATGATCGCCAATTACAACCGGTCTGTCCACAACACAGTCACCGTCGAGCTTTACAGGCACTTTTTCCGGTGCAAGCTCCGCCTTGTGCATATCAACAGAGATCTTATAAGCCTTGCCATTCATGGTCGTGACCTTGCACTCGCGGATACCGCTCTTTGTGTCGATGCGGAGCACCGGCTTCTTCGCAATACCGTTATCATAGATAAACTTTGCCACGCAGCGAATACCGTTGCCGCACATTAAGCCCTCACTGCCGTCGCGGTTATACATGCGCATTTCGGCATCCGCCCTATCGGACGGACAAATGAGAATGACGCCGTCCGCGCCGACACCGTTGTGACGGTCAGAAAGATTGATCGTGAGAGATTCCGGAGACTGCACTTCGTTTTCGAAGCAGTTGATATAGATGTAGTCGTTGCTGCACGCAGACATCTTTGTAAACGGCAGCTTGACCTTCTCTTTTTTGAGATTGTTAATATCTACGATCTCCGTGTTGTACTGCGTGTAGCGGCTCATAAGGCTGTCCGCAAGCGCATTCGCCGTATCGATCGCCGTGAGGCACGGAATACCGAGAAGCGCAGCCTTTCTGCGGATCTTAACACTGTCACGTGCCGGATTTCTGCCCTTCGCGGAAGTGGAAATAATATAGGCAAGCTTGCCGCTTTCGAGCAGTGTGATCGTATTGACCGGGCTTTCGTGGATCTTATCAACGATCTTTACGGAGAGACCGAGTTTTGCAAGAACGGTTGCCGTGCCGGTCGTCGCGTACAGCGGGAAACCCATCTCGGCAAATTTCTTCGCGATTTCGCCGATCTCCTTCTTATCGCCGTCACGCACGGTGAAGAACACACCGCCGGTCTTTTCCATCTTGCTGCCGGAAGCGATGAGCCCCTTATAAAGTGCTTCCTCAAGATTGTTGCCAATGCCGAGTACTTCACCTGTGGACTTCATTTCCGGTCCGAGCTGTGTATCAACGTCAGTCAGCTTTTCGAAAGAGAACACCGGAACCTTGACTGCCGTATACGGAGAAGTCGGGTACAAACCGGTACCGAAACCGAGATCCTTCAGCTTGTAGCCAAGGCTGACCTTTGTAGCCAGATCGCACATCGGAACACCTGTTACCTTACTTAAATACGGAACAGTTCTCGAAGCACGCGGATTGACCTCGATAACGTAGATCTCGCGGTCCATAATGATGTACTGGAGATTGATAAGGCCGATCGCCTTGAGCTCCTTGCAGAGCATTTCCGTCGTTGCAACGATCTTCTCACAGAGCTCATCGTCAATGTCTTTTGCAGGGTATACCGCAATGGAGTCACCGGAGTGGATACCGGTACGCTCAACGTGCTCCATAATACCCGGCATGAGAATATCCTCACCGTCGCAGATCGCATCGACTTCGATTTCCGTGCCGCTCAAATACTTATCGATGAGAACCGGATTGTCCTGCTTCTGGCGCAGAATGATCGCCATATACTCATTGATGTCCGCGTCGCCGTAAGCGATGATCATGTTCTGACCGCCGAGAACGTAAGACGGGCGCATGAGTACCGGATAGCCGAGGTCGTGCGCAGCGTTCAGCGCTTCCTCGGTCGTCATAACGGTGTGACCCTTCGGACGTTTGATGCTGCAGCGCTCAAGCAAAGCCTCAAAACGCTCTCTGTCTTCCGCCGCATCAATGCTGTCCGCAGAGGTACCGATGATCGGAATGTTGTTCTTTGCTAAGGTCTTTGTCAGCTTGATCGCCGTCTGACCGCCGAATGCCACAACAACGCCCT
>JAZNMV010000141.1:0-2201 GCA_045579885.1 Acutalibacteraceae bacterium
GAAACGACCTGGCAGGATATGATCGAAGACGAAAGCGGTGTCCTTTCCGCGGCAGCTACATGGTATCACCGCGATTTTGAAGCGTTCTATTTTGAACATGCAGACGGAAACTATATCGAGTATATTCTTGGTGACTTTGCAGATTACGAGAATGATGAGCTGCTGTTCTCCGAAGAAGAGCTTCTTGAGCGCACGGTGGAAGTTTTTGAAATGGAAAAAGCCTATGAGGAGAAAGCGTTTACGGATATTCCGCATTACCAGACCCCCATGTTCATCGGGTACGATTTCGATGTGCAGTACGGTCAGTCAATTGGTGTTTGGACGGACACACGCGCAAACGGCGATCCGTATAACGGGATCCGATACAAGGATGCACAGACGATGATCCCGATCTATTCGGATGACGGCGGCGTAACGGCTACAGTCTCGACTTTTACAGCAATCAATGCGAATACAAAATATGCTGAAGATGCATTCTTTATTGTGGATCTTCTTCTGAGCCCCATGTACCAGCAGGGCTTTGACCTTTACGATGAATTTTTCTGTTCATCCACACCCGGTATACCGGTGCATGAGGATCTGATGCAGAAGGCATACCCGATCCGGAAGATATTCTTCATTACAGATGAGAACTACAAAGAGTATTCCCGTGTCCGCGATCAGATCACACGTGTGTATTTTAGAAACGACCTGCTGGATGTATTCGGCGAAATGTATTTTCAGTGCCGGATTGCCGATGGAAAAGGTAAGGATATCGCACCTGTTGTATCGGAATATTACGAAAAGCTGAAACTGATGATTGGAGAATAAGCAAAAGAAAAATTGAATCGGGAGGTTGGTTTATGCTGAAGAAGATTCTAGCTTTACTGTTGGTTTTATCTCTGCTTCTTTCGCTGTCCGCCTGCGCAGCCGATACCGGCGGCACCGGTCTGTTTCGAACGAAAGACACTTTGAAGGTTTGCATCGATTCACTGAATGATCCTTCCTCAGTGAAAATGTACATGTATGATTTCATGTATTCCTTCACGCAGGTCACCGGCATAGAAAACGTGGAGTTTGAATATCTCCCCACTTCGGGTGTTGAGCGCGAGACAGCGATCCAGCGCATACGCACCGAGCTGATGTCGGGTTCGGGACCGGATGTCTTTTTGGTTAAGTGTACGAGTGCAGACTTCGCTCTGTTTCCCTATCCTGAAAAGGTAATGGAAGCCGGATTTTTCCTGCCGCTTGACGAGTACATGGAAAACAGCACGCAATATACAGAATGGGACAAGCAGAATCAGGTGGTTTTAGCCGCCGGCAGAAACGACGAAGGGCAGCAAATCATTCCGCTCAGTTACCACTGCCCGATACAGGTACACGATAAAGCCAAGTTGGATGTAGAAAAGCCGGATCATCCTCTGACTTTCGGTGAAATTCTAAGTGACCCCGAACTGACTTCTCTGTATTCGGAATTTTACAACTGCCAAAATATTTATTTGGATAACGGAGAGAACTTTTACAGCATTTGGCCCGGCCAGTTTAGTTATATCCCGGGAAAATTGGCTGATTTTGAAACAGAAGAACTTTTATTTACCGAGGAGGAACTTCTCTCCACCGTTGAACAGATTTTCTCCCTTCCCTTGGATAAAGACGTTGCCGATACAGAGTATACGGAAGTGTACGGACCGAGCTATCTGCCGCAGCTCGCTCAGCCTTTTACGCTGCTTCCGCTTTACAGCATGGACGGCGGTGTAGCCGTAACGATCGATAGCATTGCAGCCATCAATCGAAACACAAAAATGCCGGAGGAAGCTTACGCATTTCTGGACTTTTTCATGCGCGAAAAAACACAGCTTACTTCTTTCGTGTACCATGCGTTCGCCGGAGTGGGGATTCCGCTTTTCGATGATGTTTACAAAGAAGGTTACGCGTACAACGGACGTACTTTGACGAACGAAGCGTATGCAGAGTTTGCCGACCTCAAGAGCCAAATTACCGCCGCGAACTTTTATGATGACTTATCGAATGATTTGGCTCAGATGATGAAGGCGTGCTGGGAGACGAATAAAGAAGGCCTGCCGCTCGACGACATCGTCCACGAAACTTATGAGCTGATGCAGAGGAAAGTAAAAGAATAAAACCATCGCTGAAGACCGAAAACTGTTACCCGGAAAAAGGAGGCCTTGCTATGAGAAGAAACACCTGTAGATTCATTTCCC
>JAZNMV010000142.1:0-2486 GCA_045579885.1 Acutalibacteraceae bacterium
GATACGGTCGCCTGCATCGCCGAGACCCGGAACGATGTAGCCGTTTTCGTTCAGCTTTTCATCGAGTGCGGCACAGTAGATCTGTACATCCGGATGTGCTTCGCTCAGCGCCTTCAGACCTTCCGGTGCAGCAATAATGCACAGGAACTTAACGCTTCTCGGGTTGGAACGCTTAACGATAGTGATCGCATCGATCGCGGAACCGCCTGTAGCGAGCATCGGATCGAGAACAACGACATCGCGCTCGTTTGTATCCGGCGGAAGCTTGTTGTAATATTCAACCGGCTGCAGTGTCTCCTCGTCGCGGTAAAGACCGATATGACCGACCTTTGCGCTCGGAACAAGCTGCAGAACACCCTCTACCATGCCCAGACCGGCACGGAGGATCGGAACAAACGCAAGCTTACGTCCCGCAATGACCTTTGTGGTTGCCATGCGGATCGGTGTCTCGGTCTGCACCTCCATGAGCGGCAGATCACGTGTTGCCTCATAGCACATGAGGTTCGCGATCTCGCTGACAAGGGCACGGAACTGCTGTGTACCGGTATTCTTATCTCTGAGGAAAGTGAGTTTATGCTGGATCAGCGGATGATCCATAACAAAAATATTCTTGTTCATTTTACGCTCCTTTGCGAAAATCACACGGGAATAAATTACATCTCACCGTTTTCGATCGCAGCGATCTGGTCTACTCTGCGCTGATGACGGCCGCCTTCGAATTCGAAGGACATAAAGGTATCAACGATGTCAAGACCCAGCTGCTCGCTGATCACGAGACCACCCATGCAAAGGATGTTTGCGTTATTGTGGCGGCGGGTCATTTCAGCAGCATGTGTGTCACAGCAAAGTGCTGCACGGATACCCTTGACCTTGTTTGCGGCCATGGAAATACCGATACCGGTAGAGCAAACGAGAATGCCGTACTCTGCTTCACCGTCAGCTACACAGTGTGCAACCTTTGCAGCATGAACAGCGTAGTCTACGCTTTCTGTGGAATAGCAGCCGAAGTCCTTGACTTCAACGCCCTTTTCTTCAAGGTGCTTTTTGACAGCTTCCTTCAGAGCAAAGCCGCCGTGATCACAACCGATTGCAATCATTTCAAACCCTCCGTTTTCATTTCGTTTTTCTTTTTAAGTTCGCGTTCCGCCTGCGGCAGACGCAGATAGATGGGCATAAGCGCATCGGGTGTCGTAGTTTCCCCGTTTATGCACATTTCCTTTGCGGCAAAAGCCACACCGGAAGCACGCTGGAAACGAAGCTGCGGCTGCATGAGCTTTGCTCCGAAAGCAGCAAAGGTCTTGTAGCACAGCTCGGCACCGTCACCGACGAGCAAAAGCTTTTCCCCGTATGCGGCACACTCTTCAGCCAGTTCGCTGATAGGCAGCGCACGGTCTTCAGAAATACGCTCGATCACATCGCCCTCTACACGGAACATAGCGTTATAAACCTGACCGCAGCGGGCATCCATAACGGCACACACAACGCCGTTCATTCCCTTTGCGTTTTCTGCCATTGCACGCAGCGTGGAAACACCTGCACAGGGAATGTTTCTCGTCATAGCGAGACCCTTTACGCAGGACACACCGATACGCACGCCGGTAAACGAACCCGGACCCGCGGAGACCGCAATGCAGTCGAGGTCATCGAGTGTTTTACCGGAAAGCTTCAGAACCGAATCCACCATGGGCATCAGGGTCTGGCTGTGTGTCTGCTTTGTATGAATATAAAATTCAGAAAGTATCTTATCATCCTCTAAAAGCGCTGCCGAAGCCGGTGTCGCAGAGGAATCCATTGCTAAAATCAGCATGAAATTATCCTTATCGTTAAAGTTACAGATCGATACCCTCGATCTCAAAAATGCGTTCGGACTCGTCTTCACCCTTGCTTATGGCAATACGGATCGCATTTTCAGGCAAAGCGCCGTCAATGTTTTCGCTCCACTCGATCACAAGCACCTGGTCGGTATCGAGGTAATCGAAAAAGCCTGTGGAATAGAGGTCATCCCAGCCGGAAACACGGTACATGTCAAAATGCTGTACCGTAAGGCGCGCATCGTATTCGTTGACGAGCGCAAAAGTCGGGCTGGAAACCACATCTCCACCGTCAAGCGCGAGTACAAGACCGCGAGTAAAAGCGGTCTTGCCCATGCCCATAGAACCGGTAAAAGCGATTACCTCGCCGCCCGTGAGCTTATTCGCCACACGGGCAGCAAGTGCTTCCGTTTCCGAAACAGATTTGGTTATATAAGTCGCCATAGCTTAGAACAGGCCGTGGATCATGCCGTCTTCGCCCACGTCGATCTTCTCAGCAGACGGAACCTTCGGCAGACCCGGCATGGTCATAACATCGCCGGCGTATGCTACAACGAAGCCTGCGCCGTTGGAGAGGCGGAGATCACGAATGGTGATTTCAAAGCCATTCGGTCTGCCGAGCAGTGCTGCGTTATCGGAGAGAGAGTACTGGGTCTTAGCAATGCAGACAGGCAT
>JAZNMV010000143.1:0-4322 GCA_045579885.1 Acutalibacteraceae bacterium
GTTGCAAATTTTAAAGTCGGCCAGAAGGTTACGATTCAGCCGCAGGTCGTTTGCGGAAAATGTCATCCCTGCCGCCACGGTAAATACAATCTTTGTGAAGAGCTCAAGGTAATGGGATTCCAGACAACCGGTGTTGCTTCCGAATATTTTGCGGTGGATGCACAGAAAGTAACGCTTCTTCCGGATACTATGACTTTCGATGAAGGTGCTATGATAGAACCTTTGGCGGTTGCTGTTCATGCTGTTCGCAAGTTTGGCGATATGCAGGGAATGAAGGTTGCTGTTCTTGGTGCAGGTCCGATCGGTATTCTTGTTGCACAGGCTGCTAAGGGCATGGGGGCTGAAAGTGTACTTATTACAGACATCAGCGATGTTCGTCTTGCAAAAGCTAAGGAGTGCGGCATTGATTTCTGCGTGAACACTAAGAACGCTGATTTTGGAGATGCGCTCGTTGAAGCTTTTGGTCCGGATAAGGCAGATGTGATTTACGACTGTGCCGGCAACAATACAACAATGGGACAGGCTATCAAATATGCACGTAAAGGCAGCACGATTATTCTTGTAGCAGTCTTTGCAGGTATGGCGACCGTTGATCTTGCTGTTTTGAATGATCATGAATTGGACCTCAACACGACAATGATGTATCGCAATGAAGATTATATCGATGCGATCGAACTCGTTCGTGCCGGGAAGGTACAGCTTCAGCCGCTGGTATCGAAGCATTTTGCGTTCCGTGATTACGCTGAGGCGTACCGGTATATCGATGCTAACAGAGAGACGACCATGAAGGTCATTATTAATGTACAGGAGTAATTCGATCTTAGTTAGGTCGAACTTAGAGTGTTAAATGGATATCCTTAATGAACTGCTCCATATATTGGAGCATGCAGTGCTAGATGCGCTGAAAACACTGCCGTTTTTGTTTTTAGCTTATGTGTTTATTGAATATCTTGAGCATAAAGGCAGTACTAAATTGAAGAACAGTTTACAGCGGTTAGGCAAGTATGGTCCGATTGGCGGTTCGATTTTAGGTGTTATCCCGCAATGCGGTTTTTCTGTAGCTGCGTCTAATTTTTATGCAGGTCGGATCATTTCTGTTGGTACTTTGCTGGCGGTTTTTCTGTCGACAAGCGATGAAGCGATCCCCATTCTGCTATCGCAGCCTGAAATGCGAAGATATATTCTGCCGGTCATGCTGGTCAAGCTGATTTCTGCGATTGTCTTTGGCTTTGCCGCGGATTTTCTTGTAAGACTGTTTGCTAAATCGGATAGTGAAGCACCTTTTGAAGAGTTGTGTGCAGAATGTGATTGTGACCATCACGGTGTTGTCCGTTCTGCTTTGCACCATACAGTCCATATTTTCTTGTTCATTTTTGCTGTGAATTTGATTATGGAGTTGGCTATGCACTTCATTGGTGAAGCCAATATATCTGCTGTGCTTTTGAGCGGAAGCGTATTTCAGCCGTTTCTTACTTCGTTGATTGGTCTGATTCCCAATTGTGCTGCATCTGTAATTATAACTGAGCTTTTTATAAACGGTAGTTTAAGCTTTGGTTCGTGTATTGCAGGTCTTTGTGCCGGTGCCGGTATGGGGGTAGTTGTGCTTTTTCGCGCCAATCGCAGAGTAAGAGATAATATCGTAATACTTGCAGTTTTGTACGTCTCATCGGTTCTTACCGGTATGATCGTCAATTTATTTTAAGCTGTTTGAAGCCCGAAAGATTTCTTTTGGGCTTCTTTTTGTAAGGAGAGGAAAAGATGAAACAGAAGTATATTCCTGTTGCGAGTATCCTAACCGGAGCTCTTTCAACAGTGGTTATTGCCGTCGTTGTTTCCGCGATGCTTTGTAATGCCGGAGTTTTGGTGTTGTGCTGCGGTGAATGGTTTGGCATTGAAGGTGTTCAGCAGTATGCAGAGATCTTCGATCAGCTGCGAGATGCACAGATACGAATTCCGATTTTGTTTCTTTTGATTTTGTTCGGCGTCTTTACAACGGTGATATATATCTTTTTAGCAAAATACTGTAAGGGTAGAAGAACGTATTTCATTTGCGGTTTTATTCTTTTATTTGCGGTTGTCTTTTTAGGTGCGCTTATATTGACTTTACTGCTTACAGAAGTGAACAGTATCCGATTTGCATTGGCGCTTAAAGCGCTTCTGGATTTCATTTGAGGTGCGTATGAACAGAAAGTATTCTATTGAAAAACGGATTGCTTTGCTTGTGATTCTGTTACTTGCGGTGTTGTTTTCTGCCGGATGTGCAGAAAAAGATAAGATACAGACACAAAGTGCGGTGCTTTCGGAGGATTCCGCACAATATTGGAAATTTGGTTTTGGAAACAGCCGGATCATTCCGGATCCCGAGGATTCGGATCCGTTATATATTGCGGGTTATAATACGGCTATGGAGATCACGGATATTCTCGATTACTGCGAAGCAAGAGCGGTATGGATGGGTACCGGAGAAAAAGGTGTTTTGCTGATCGGGGTGGACTGTGTAGCTTTGGACAGCGGCGTAGTATCGAAAATACGCAGCGGGTTATCAGATCTGGAAAACTGTGCTGCAGTGCATGTGTATTCTACGCATACGCATGCCGGCGCAGATACACTTGGACTTTGGGGTCCTGCTGCGATAGACGGTAAAAACGATGCCTATATGGAAAAATTGGTTGAAGCTGCAATATCTGCCGGAAAAACGGCGGCTTCAAGTGTAACAGAAGGTGCACTCTATTACGGATATGCAGAAACAGATCCGGATGAAATGCTTCGAGATTCCCGACTTCCGGATGTATATGATCCGAATTTGTATCAATTACGTTTTGAATCGACCGACGGAACGCCCGGTATACGTATGTATTTTTATGGTGCACATGCCGAAGCATTGCGCAGTGTTAACAGTAAGCTGAGTCGAGATTATCCCGGTGTTCTTTGTGACAGCGTACAAGCTGCAACAGGAGACAATACTATGTTCCTGCCCGGAGCCATCGGCGGACTTCTGATGACTAAAGAATTTGTTGAAGCGAACACACAGGAGAGTGCTGAAGCGAATTTGAATATCACCGGAGAGAAATTGACGGAATACGCACTGTCTATTTTACCTGAAACAGAGTCGACCGTAGAACCGTACCTGCGCTTTGCTACGTCGTATTTTACGGTACCGCTTGATAATCCGGGGTTCTTACTGTATCGCTTCTTAGGGTTGTTGAGTAATAAAGCTGTTCGAGGAGACGGAGCCACCGGATATGCGGTTCAAAGTGAGTTATCTGTACTGCAGATCGGTGATGTTTCCTTGCTGCTGATTCCCGGAGAGATATTCCCGGAATTTGTTTATGGCGGGGGAGACATCCATATCAAAGTGAATCCGGAGGCCGAAGATCCTGAACCGCTTGGAGATATTGCGGAAAGATTTGGTATCGAAAAGCTTTTGGTCGTTGGATTGGCTAATGATGAACTCGGATATATTGTTACTCCAACAGATTTCCTTTTGAATGCAGAGAAGCCATATGTAGAAAAGACAATGGACTATAAGGGCGAAAATCATTATGAAGAGACGAATTCGGTAGGTCCGGAATGTGCAGCATGTATTGCAAAAGCGTTTGAAAATGCATTGGAAACGCTGCAAGACGGCACAATTCGTGGTGAGTGACCGACGCGTTGACTTTACATTGATTGTATGATATATAAATAGGTAATAACCTACACGGAGGTAGTCGATATGAATTTAGCAGAGCGTATGGAGTTAAGAAATCAGAAACTGATCGATGCTCTTTTAAAAAGAATAGAACGTGATTGTCCCGATGCTGTTGATATGGTCGGTATTTGTGGATCTTTCTGTAACGGTGATTTCCATGAACGTTCCGATCTTGATTTGATGATTTTGATCAACGACCCTAAAGCATACGAAATCGCAGAATGCTTTGTGATCGGTGAAATAGGTTTTGACTTTTATTGCACCAGTTGGGAAAACCTTGAAAAAGATGCGGAGTGCGGAACCGCACACATGGCTAAGTTAATGGATACAAAGATTGTGTACTGCAGAACACCTGAAGCTATGAACAGATATATGCAGCTCCGGAAAAGTGCAAAGTCTATTTTGGAAGCGCCTTTTTCTTCGGATGACCTTATGAGAGCGGAAGCAGAATACTTGAATGCCGAAAAAGCTTTCTCAAAGTTGATGCGTACTTCGGACAATATCTTTGATTGCCGCTGTGCAGCAACAGAAATCATGTATTATGTTGAGAATGCAATTTGCATTCTCAATAAAACTTATTTTAAATTGGGTGTAAAACGTATCTTTGAAGAGTTTTCAAAAATGAAACGGG
>JAZNMV010000144.1:0-8295 GCA_045579885.1 Acutalibacteraceae bacterium
CAGCCGTAGTAAGCGGCGATCTTCTTGCCCTTTAACGGATTTACGACCTTTTCCTTGAGCTTGTCGAAACCGACTACATCGCGCAGGAGCTCGAGGTAGTGGTAGATCTGGGTCTCACCGTTGTAAGCCGACTCATCTGCCATGTAACGGTTTACCTTATCGGCAAAGCTCTTGTCGTTCAGCATGGCAGCGTTTGTCTGCTTAACGACATTGTGGCAGGCAGAGCAGACCGTAACGAGCGGCTGCTCTTTTTCCGCTGCAGCCTTCAGGATGCGAACGGAAGACAGCTTTGTAGCGACTTCATCCTTGCTTGTGGTGAATACGCCGCCGCAGCACTGCCAGTTTTCGATCTCCTCAAGCGTTACACCGAGAACCTCGGCGCATCTGCGTGCATATGCATCCAGATCTTTTGCTTTGTTCTTCAGTGTACAGCCGGGGAAATAACTTACTTTCATAATACTGACCTCCCCTATCAGACCATTTCTTCGGGATGGAAGACTTCGTCGAAACGCTCTGCTGTGAGGAAACCGAGCTCAACACAGGCTTCCTTCAAAGAAATGTTGTCCTTATATGCTTTCTTAGCTGTTTTAGCTGCATTTTCATAACCGATGTACGGGTTCAGTGCTGTAACGAGCATGAGGGAGTTGTGCAGGTTGTGGTGCATCTTCTCCTTGTTTGCCTTGATACCGACAGCGCAGTTCTTGTTGAAGGAAACGATCGCTTCAGCAAGCAGACGGCAGGACTGCAGGAAGTTGTAAGCGCAGACCGGCATGAAGACGTTGAGCTCGAAGTTGCCCTGGGATGCTGCCATACCGACGGCTACATCGTTGCCCATGACCTGTACGGCAACCATGGTAACAGCTTCGCACTGTGTCGGGTTTACCTTACCGGGCATGATGGAGGAACCGGGCTCGTTCTCCGGAATGAAGATCTCGCCGAGGCCGTCACGCGGGCCGGAAGCCAGCCAACGAACGTCGTTTGCGATCTTCATCATATCGGCTGCAAGAGCCTTAACTGCACCGTGTGCAAATACGATCTCATCCTTGGAGGTGAGTGCGTGGAACTTATTCTCTGCGGTTACGAACGGCTTGCCTGTGAGCTGTGCAACTTCTGCTGCAACCTTCTCAGAGAAGCCCTTCGGTGCGTTCAGACCGGTACCGACCGCTGTGCCGCCGAGTGCGAGTTCGCGAAGCGGACCGACTGCGAGCTTGATGAGCTGTACATCGCGCTCAAGGCTGGAACGCCAGCCGCTGATCTCCTGTGTGAAGGTGATCGGGGTAGCATCCTGCAGGTGTGTACGGCCGCTCTTTACGATGCCTTCGTTTTCTTTTTCGAGGCGCTTAAAGGTGGTGATGAGCTCTTCGACAGCCGGGATCAGCTTATCTTCCAGCGCGAGAACAGCTGCAATGTGCATAGCTGTCGGGAATGTATCGTTGGAGGACTGGCTCATGTTAACATCATCGTTCGGGTGCAGGATCTTCTCGTCAGCGATCTGATTGCCGCGGTTTGCGATGACTTCGTTGGTGTTCATGTTGGACTGTGTGCCGGAACCTGTCTGCCAGACAACGAGCGGGAAGTGATCGTTCAGCTGACCGGAAATAACTTCGTCGCAAGCTGCACTGATAGCTGCCAGCTTCTTCTCTGTCATCTTTTCCGGACGCAGTGCGTGGTTTGCAAGCGCAGCAGCCTTCTTCAGGATGCCGAATGCGTGTACGATCTCAGCGGGCATATTTTCGATGCCTACGCCGATTTCAAAGTTTTCATGACTTCTCTGAGTCTGTGCGGCCCACAGGCGGTCTGCGGGAACCTTTACTTCACCCATAGAGTCATGCTCGATACGATATTCCATAAATGATCCACCTTTCCTATTATATATGTATTTATATATTTACTTTCTTAATGGTTTCCTTAAGGCTTTCGGCACTCTTGTGCAGAGCCGCGGTCTCATTCTCGGTGAGGGGCAGCATGACCTTTGTATGTGCGCCCTTTCTGCCGACAACATTCAAAAGGCTGAGACAGACATCCTCCACGCCGTACTCGCCGTGCAGCATGGTGGAGACCGTCATCGTGGTATCGATGCCGGAGAGAAGACACTTGCAGATATGACATACGGACATGGAGACCGCATAATAGGTAGCGCCCTTCTTGCGGATGATGCGTCCGCCGGACTTGCGCACGTAGTCCTCAACCGCCTGCATATCAAATGCCGGAAGCGAGCTGTTCTTCAAAGACTTGCCGTAATCCGAAACGGGAACGTTCGAGATATTGGCAAGAGACCACGGGATAAATGCGCTGTCGCCGTGTTCGCCGAGCACGTAAGCGTGTACGTTCGACTGGTTGATGGAGTAAAACTGTGCGATTCTCGCACGCAGACGCGCGGTATCCAAAAGTGTACCGGAGCCGATGATGCGCTCCTCCGGAATACCCGAGAACTTGTGGAAAGCGTAAGTCAAAACGTCGACCGGGTTGCTGACGATGATATACGTAGCATCCGGCGCATTTTTAACGATCTCCTGCGTTATGGAACGCAGAATGTTGACGTTCGTCTGCGCAAGATCCAGCCTTGTCTGGTCAGGATTGCGTGCTACACCGGATGTAATGATCACGATGTTGGAATCCTTCGCATCCTCATAAGTACCTGCATAGATCTTAGACGGCGTGCAGAACAAACCGCCCTGACGGATGTCGATCGCTTCCCCCAGTGCTTTGTCGCCGTTGATGTCGATCATAACGATCTCATGTGCGAGACCCATAACGGTCAGTGTGTAGGCAATGGTGGAACCGACACTGCCCGAACCGATTACTGTGATCTTGTTCATAGTACACCTCTCTGCTTAATGTTTTAAGGTGTGGACGGAACAAGCGTATCGGCGCGACGAGGGGACCCCCAAGGTCTCTTTTCTTTAAAATGACCTTGGCGGATCCACTTTTTACGCTCTGTATACGGTGTATTTCGGGACAGCCTGCCCTTCCACATCTCCTTGTTATAATTATAACAAACTTACTGTGAAAAGCAAGGTGTCAAACGCACATAAAATTGATATTTATTTAACGAATTTGTGGTTACATTCCTGAAATCAGAATTCGATGCTGTTGATGATCGCTTTCAGGCTGTCTGCACTCTTGTGGAGATCTGCGATTTCCTTCTCGTTGAGGGGCAGCATGATCTTTGTGTGTGCGCCCTTGCTGCCGACAACATTCAGAAGGCTGAGGCAGACATCGTCCACGCCGTACTCGCCGTGCAGCATGGTGGAAACGGTCATTGTGGTATCAATGCCGGAGAGGAGGCACTTACAGATATGGCAAACGGACATGGAGACCGCATAGAAGGTAGCGCCCTTTCTCTTAATGACGCGGCCGCCGGACTTGCGGACATAATCCTCGATCGCATCCTGATCGAACTCGGGACGCATGCCGTCATCCTTCAGGGACTTGCCGTAATCTGCAACCGGAACGTTGGAGATGTTTGCAAGAGACCACGGAACGAAAGCGGAATCGCCGTGCTCGCCGAGGATGTATGCGTGAACGTTAGCCTGGTTGATGGAGTAGTACTCTGCGATTCTTGCGCGGAGACGTGCGGTATCCAGAAGCGTACCGGAACCGATGATGCGCTCCTCCGGAATACCGGAGAACTTGTGGAATGCATAAGTGAGAACGTCGACCGGGTTGCTGACGATAACGTAAGTTGCATCCGGTGCATGCTTTACGATGTTCTCTGTGACGGACTTCAGAATATTGACGTTCGTCTGTGCGAGATCGAGACGGGACTGGCCCGGTTTACGTGCAACACCGGAGGTGATGACTACGATGTCGGAGCCTGCTGCGTCTGCATAAGAACCGGCGAATACATTAGCCGGGTTGCAGAACAGGCCGCCCTGACGGATATCCAGTGCTTCGCCGAGTGCCTTTTCGCCGTTGATGTCGATCATGACAACTTCGGAAGCGATACCCATAACGGTCAGTGTGTAAGCGATGGTGGAACCAACGCTGCCGGTGCCGATTACAGTGATCTTATTCATAGTAAACCTCTCTATAAAAAGTATTATTGATACCTGTATCAGAGCAGTGCAACTGCATCATTGATGGACTTCTCAAGTGCTTCGCGGCCGTAATCGTCGACCTGCTTCTTGTTCTTTTCGCCGTGTGTGAGGCATCCCGCACCGCCGATGCATCCGCCGACGCATGCCATACCTTCGATGAAGTTGTTCGGCAGGGCGTTCTTGCTCTTACGCAGCAGCGCCGTGCGGCATTCCTCGATGCCGTCGCAGACGATCGCGTTCAGCGGGAAGTCGATGTTCTGCTCCTTGAGCGCCTGTGTGACCGCGTCGGAGAGACCGCCGGAACGAGCGAAGATTCTGCCGAAATAGGAAGCGTTATCGAGAACATCCTCAGGCAGTGCCGTGATATCGATATCGCGGCTGTCGATGAGCGCCTGAAGCTCTTCGAAGGTCATAACGGAATCCACATGCGGCTTTACGGAATCGAGCTGTGCTTCCTTCTTCTTTGCGGTGCACGGTCCGATGAATACGACCTTCGCGGTCGGGTCCGTGCTCTTAATGTACTTCGCGAGCTCTGCCATCGGAGAGTAGTTGTGCGAGATGAACGGTACGAGTGCCGGGAACGCGGACTTTACGTACTGCACGAAGCCCGGGCAGCAGGAGCTTGTGAGGAAGCCCTTTTCCGCAAGCTCTCTCGACTCGCTCAGTGCGACCATATCCGCACCGAGTGCAGCTTCAACTACGGTAAAGAAACCGAGTTCTTTGAGTCCGCTGATAACCTGACCGAGCTTAGCGTATGTAAACTGGCACGAGATGGACGGAGCCACAACGGCGTAGACCTTGTACTTAGTATTGTTCTCGCTCTTTTTGATCATATCGATCACATCGAGGATGTAGGACTTATCCGAGATCGCACCGAACGGGCACTGGTAGACGCAGGCACCGCACTGGATGCACTTCGACTCATCGATCGCCGCTGCCTTGTTGTCGTTGATCTTGATCGCTTTGACCTTGCAGGCGATCTGGCACGGACGCTTACGGTTTACGATCGCAGCGTACGGGCAGACCTTTGCGCACTGACCGCACTCCACGCACTTGGATTTATCGATGTGTGCCACGTGGTTTGCATCGAATGTGATCGCGCCTCTCTTACAAACGTCCTCGCAGCGGTGTGCAAGACAGCCGCGGCAGGAATTTGTAACCTCGAAGCCGCCTGCCGGACATTCATCGCAGGCGATATCGATAACTTCGATGATATTCGGATTGCTTCTGTCGCCGCCCATGGCAATGCGTACGCGTTCGTTGAGGATCGCTCTCTCTTTGTAAACACAGCAGCGCATGGTCGGTTCCTTACCGGGAACGATGAGCTTCGGAATTTCCGTTACATTCTGAAGGAGCGTATCGTTCCATGCCTGACGTGCAACTTCACGCAGGACTTTATATTTCAGATGCTGAACTTTCGTATCAAATTTTCTCATAGTATCACCTTAGAAATAGCTGACCTTGATGCGTTTTCCCATCTCTCTGAGGCATGCGGAAAGCTCATCGACCAGATTCATCTTGATGCTGAAATTGATCGGCAGATCCGGGTTCTGGTGTGCCGGGTTAATGGCACGGCCGACATAGAAGTTGATGTCGGTGGCTTCCTCAAACAGAAGTCTGCAGATCTGGGATGCGCCGTCTTTCTTAAAGCTCCAGTGCTCGTAGTACTTGTTTTCGCCAAGGTAGTCCTTCGCGTACTCCAGTACCTTATTGACCGTGATAACGCCTTCCGTAACGAGATCGACACCTTCGAGGGTTGCGATCGGCGGAACATCGGACTGTTCAAAGCTCAGGGAAGCCTGCAGGGGCTTTCCGAGATATTTAGCGGCAATGGAGGAAGTTGTACCGCCGCAGATGATGTGCTTGCCTGCCTTCGAGAAGAACAGGGACATCATGCGGTCGGCATCGTCGCGGTAATACGGCGGGCCGAAAAGCATATTCATCGGCTCACGCTTACGGATGCGCACAACACACGCAGTGGCATCGTCACCCGGTTTATAGCCGTACAGCTTATCGCACTCATCGACGAGCATGGTCGAAAGTGTTTTTGCCGTATAGCCCGCCGGTGCAAGCGTTTCGATAAAGCTGATGATCTCTTCGCGCTTCCAGCCGAAATTATAGGAAAGACCGATGCCGGCATGCGGGCAGCCGTCGCTCATCGCGACGAAAATATCGTTTTCCTGCAGATTGATGACAGAACGGTAGATCGTCTTGCCGTCAATATGCATGGCCTGTTTCGGGTAATCGTAATTTACATCATCGCGGATGAGGATCACGTGCGGGTTATCGTACTGAATGATCTCCGCCGTCTGATTTCTCTTTAAATGGATGATCGTAAATGTGGAATAGGCAACACCGCGAACGGAACACACAGGCAGTGTTGCGGCAATTGTGGAAACACATTCCTCGATGGGCAAGCCTTCCGCCATCATCGTGGAAATGATCTTAGATGTTAAGGTGGAAAGAATGCTGGCTTTTACACCGCTGCCGAGGCCGTCGGAAAGCACGATGACCGTGGATTCTTCATCCGGCTCAACGATATCGATGTGGTCGCCGCAGAGCTCTTCACCGTAATGATTTATACTCTTGTAACCGATATCCGCACACAAATCAATCATCAGAAATCGACTCCTTCAGCTTACTCAGAGCAATCTTCGTCTCAGCCGCTGTTTCACCGAGGAGGGACGCGATCTCCTGAACGATACGCATCTGTTTCTCGATCACGCGGTCTGCGACCTCGATGGTCTGACGGTTCAGAGATTCCTTTCTCTCGTGCTCGGATTCCTGCTCGGTGATATCACGCATCATGCATACGAGAAGGTGAGATTCTCTGTCGTGGATAACGGTCTGTTCGACGTAGCGCTGATATTCCGCGAGGTAGGTTTTCTGATCGTAGACGTTCTTACCGGTACGCATAACTTCCGCAAATACGGTGGGGTCGAGTACGCGGATGACCTGATCGCCCAGAATATCGGATGCTGCACGCAGGTTCATGATACGGCGTGCGGCAGCATTGATCTGCTGTACTTCGAGCTTCTCATTCAGAACGAGAATGCCGTCCGGGTTGTTGTTGACGATCGTATCGGAGAAGTTCTCCGCCTTATCCTTGAGGAACGGCAGACACATGGAGATCTCCGCCTTGCCCTGTGCGATCGCGATCGCCTTCTCACGGCAGGTATTGTAGCCGCAGGAACCGCAGTTGAGCTCCTGAGAGGGCTTGAACTTGCCCATCTGACGCAGAATACTCGAGATCTCGTACTCGGAAGGCTGTACGGTCTTGCGATCGAGATATGTGATGGTCTTCTGCAGCTCGAACGGGCCGGGCTGTGTAACTTCAAAATCTTCCTTGCCGGCATAACGCACAACATTGAGGAAATCCTGCACCGGTGTGGGTGTCTCGTTCTTTTTCATAACGGGACCGTTGATGCAGCTGCCCACGCATGCGGACATTTCGATAAAGCACTTGTGGATCTTACCGCTCTCGATATCCTTGAGCGCTGCCATGCAGTTTTCAACACCGTCGAGCGCCATGTATGTATAGCCCGGTGCATCCTGTGCCATAGTCTTCAAAATACCGCCGGTCGTCGGGAAGAGGCGAGCCTTGCTCTTCTCTTCTTCGTCCATATCCGGCTCGAGTGTGATCTTCTCTTCAAGCAGCCATTTCGAAAGCTCTTCGAAGGTCAGAACCGCGTCCACAAGGTCGCCGTACTGTTCGGCTTCATCCTTCTTCGCAATGCAGGGGCCGACAAATACGGTTTTTGCATTCGGAATTCGCTTCTTGATATCCGCGCAGTGCGCCTGCATGGGGGAAGCAAAATCCGCGAGGTATTCGAGCGCCATCGGATAATAGCGCTGAATGAGCAGATTGATGGAATGGCAGCAGGAGCTGATGACAATATCGCGTGCTTCTTCGCGGAGCATGCGGTCATACTCATTCTTTACAACGGTTGCGCCGATCGCTGTCTCCTCCACATCAAAGAAGCCGAGCTTCTTGAGCGCGGTGCGCATACCGTTGATGCCGATCCCTTCATAATTTGCGGCAAAGGACGGTGCAAGGCTGACGATGACCGGATCACCCGTCTGCATGAGGACCTTGACCTTTTCTACTTCACTTACAATTTCCTTTGCGTTCTGCGGACATACTACATAGCACTGGCCGCAGAGGATGCATTCATCGATATTGATGAACGCCTGGTTTCCGGAAAAACGGATCGCTTTAACAGGGCAATAGCGAATACACTTATAGCAGTTCATG
>JAZNMV010000145.1:0-2181 GCA_045579885.1 Acutalibacteraceae bacterium
CCAAAAATCCATTGAAGACATCGTCCACGAAACTTACGAGCTGATGCAGCGAAAAGTAAGAGAATAAAAAACAAGGGCGGGCACCGCGGTGCTCGCCCTTGTTTTTTATTCTTCCGTAAGCTCGAAATCTTCCGGTAAAAGTGTTTCGAGATTTTCTTTTGTAAGCTGTGTCACATCGCCCATGGTGAGTCTGCGCGACTGGTTTAAGATCGCGTCCTCAATGAGGTTTCGTGCCATACGTCCGTTGCCGGCTGTTCTGGCATCCGTCATCTGGCGGCGCATGAAATACGCTTCAAGCGGTGCATTGCAGCTTTCATCGAGCACATAGCCCTTCCCCTCCGCCGTGATGCGTGCGATTTTCGTGAGCTCCTGCGCCGAGTAATCCGGGAATTCGATGATATTCGGGAAGCGCGAACGAAGACCGGAGTTTGCCGTGAGGAACTCCTCCATTTCGCGGGAATAGCCCGCAAGGATCACGATGAGGTCCTGTCGGTTATCCTCCATACCCTTAACGATCGTATCGATGGCTTCAAGACCGAAGCTGTCGTCCTGTCCGCGGTAGAGCGAATAGGCTTCGTCGATGAACAGTACACCGCCGATCGCCGAGCGGATGACCTGCTGTGTAAGCGGTGCCGTGTGACCGACGTACTTGCCGACGAGGTCCGCACGGGTAACTTCAATGAGCTGACCGCCCGTCAGCACACCCATGGCCTTGAGATACCGCGCCACAAGGCGTGCGATCGTCGTTTTGCCCGTACCGGGGTTACCGGTGAAGATCATGTGCATGGTGGGCACATCCGCTTTCATGCCGCGGGATTCTCTGAGGCGCTGAATCACATAGTTCTGCTCGAGTGAGAGCACGTAGTCCTTAACTTCTGTGAGACCGACAATGCGGTCCATTTCATATTTCACTTCGTCCACCGCCGCCTGATTCACGGTCTGCTTTTCCTCTTCGGCAGATACCGTAAACTCGGGGAAAACGAACGAAAGTCCGTCTTTTGTCACCTTTACATCGCAGCTCAAAGCACCTGCGTTTTTATGGAGCTTCGCTTCGCTTAACAGGCGGAAGCACCGCTCGCAGATACGGTCCATGCTCTCCACGCCATCCTTGCGGCTGAACTGTGCCGCGAGATACTGCGCAGCATCCGCACCAAAATGCAGCGTGAACTTCAGCCGCTCTTTGGCACGGGAGGCAAGGCCTTCCATCGCCATCTGACCGATGCGCTGCAGACTTTCCGCCGTGAACTCTTCCGTACGGCAGAAATCCGTGACCGAAGAGAGGAACGGTGCGCCAAACGCATCCGTAAACGCGGAATCCTTCTTATCGGTGATGAACACCAAAAACTGCCCGCTGAGCTTCACCTCGCTGACGGCGTTCGGAACCAGAGCCGTACCGACTTCAATGAGCATACCCTTCTGCAGCGCATACCTTGTGGAAAGCTGCAGTACGCCGTCTTCCGCGAGAGATGCGATCATCGGCAGCAGGGATTTATGGCACTTTTCGAAATTTTCAAACAGGAGTACATCGCTGCCCGACTGCATAGCCGAGAACAGATCCTGCATCAAAAGCTTACTGTCGTCCGCAGAAGCATAACGGGAAAGATCAATAGGCACCACTTTTCCGTTTTTGAGCGCGCCGCTCTTTGCGAGTGCGGCAGCCGCTGCAAAAAGGGCGCTGTGTCTGCCCGTGCCCTCTTTACCGGAAATCACGATGACGGCAGCCGGTTTCCCTTCCGCCGTTCCGGTAATGCCCGGCCGCTTGAATGCCGTAAACAGGCTGTTTAAAAACGCATCCTGACCAATGACGGTATCTCCGGCAACGGCACGTGCTTCCTTGAACATCTGCGTCGTATCCTTAGGCGGTTCTTCCTCCGCGCCCGTCGTTACAGGGTGTTCTTCCTTCTTTTCAGGCGCTGTCTGTACCGGCTGTGTTTTGATCCCGTCATTTTCAAGCAGGCGGCGCATTCCCTCCATGCTTTTCTGTGCTTCGTCATTCAGGCGGTCGAGATCGCTGATTTGCCGGTCAAGGTCGCTGTTTATATTATTTTTTGCTTTTTCCAGATTTTCGAGGAACGCTTCCGCTTCCTGTGCAGCACGGCTTTTCGCATTGCTGCCCACATTCAGTCTGCCTCCCGAAAACAGGGAATTTAAAATGCTGTCAAGTCGGAGGCCAAGCGGTCT
>JAZNMV010000146.1:0-4399 GCA_045579885.1 Acutalibacteraceae bacterium
CACGGAGAGAGGTGTCGCGGACTTCGCGTGCCTTCTCACCGAAGATAGCACGCAGCAGGCGCCCTTCGGCTGAGAGCTCGGTCTCACCCTTCGGGGTAACCTTACCGACGAGGATATCACCGGCATGAACCTCAGCACCGATGCGGATGATGCCGCGCTCGTCGAGGTCGCGGAGCAGATCTTCGTTGACATTCGGGATGTCGCGGGTGATCTCTTCCGGTCCGAGCTTTGTATCTCTTGCTTCCATCTCATACTCTTCGATATGGATGGAGGTGTAAACGTCGTCGCGAACGATCTTTTCGTTCAGCAGAACGGCGTCTTCGTAGTTGTAGCCTTCCCAGGTCATGAAGCCGATGAGAGCATTCTTACCGAGTGCGATCTCGCCGTTCTTAATAGCCGGACCGTCAGCAATAACATCGCCTACTTCGACTCTGTCGCCGCGGTTAACGACCGGAACCTGGTTGATGCAGGTGCTCTGGTTGGAGCGGATAAACTTTGTGATGACATAATCATCGATATCGCCGTTATCTGTTGTAACACGGACAAGATCAGCGCTGACGCTCTTAACAACGCCTGCACGCTCACAAAGTACGCAGACACCGGAGTCGACGCCTGCCTTATATTCCATACCGGTACCGACGATCGGAGACTCGGTACGAATCAGCGGAACAGCCTGACGCTGCATGTTCGCACCCATCAGAGCACGGTTTGCGTCATCGTTCTCAAGGAACGGGATCATAGCTGTAGCAACGGAAACGACCATACGCGGGGAAATATCCATGTAGTCGACAGTTCTGGAGTCGACCTCGATGAATTCACCCTTATGACGAACAACAACACGATCGTTGAGGAAGGTGCCGTCTTCGTTCATAGCTTCGTTAGCCTGTGCAACGATATACTCGTCTTCCATATCGGCTGTCATGTAAACAACTTCATCTGTTACAGCGCCGGTAGCCTTATCGATCTTTCTGTACGGAGCTTCAATGAAGCCGTAGTGATTGATTCTTGCGAATGTTGCAAGATAGGAAATCAGACCGATGTTCGGACCTTCCGGAGATTCGATCGGGCACATACGACCGTAGTGGGTATAGTGAACGTCTCGAACTTCGAAGGATGCACGGTCACGGGACAGACCGCCCGGGCCAAGTGCGGAAAGACGACGCTTATGAGTAAGTTCTGCCAGCGGGTTTGTCTGGTCCATGAACTGAGACAGCGGAGAAGAACCGAAGAACTCCTTGATCGCAGCAACAACCGGACGGATGTTGATGAGAGAATGCGGAGTCAGGGATTCCATATCCTGTGCCTGCAGGGTCATACGCTCGCGGATAACACGCTCCAAACGGGAGAAACCGATGCGGAACTGGTTCTGCAGCAGTTCGCCGACGGAACGGATGCGGCGGTTACCGAGCTGGTCGATATCGTCGGTCTGACCGACGCCCTGTGCAAGGCAGGTCATGTAGTTGATAGATGCGAAAATATCGTCAATAATGATATGGTTCGGGATCAGGTCGTCGTGACGTGCGATGAGCATCTCCTTGAGAGCAGCTTCATCGTCGCCGCATGCTTCGAGGATCTCAGCAAGTACTTCGTAACGAACACGCTCGTTTACGCCGCACTCTTCCTCTGCGTTAAAGGAAACATACTTCTGGATATCGACCATACCGTTGGAGATGATCTTTGTTTCCTTTTCGTCGATACGGATGTAAACAACGGTTACACCTGCATCATCCATAGCTTCTGCCATAGCACGGGCAACAACTGTACCCTCTTCAGCCATGACTTCGCCGGTCATCGGATTTACGACCGGACGGGAAAGCTGCTGACCCTGCAGTCTGCCTGCGAGATTCAGCTTCTTATTATACTTATAACGGCCAACTCTGGAGAGATCGTAACGTCTCGGGTCGAAGAACAGACCGTTCAGGTGAGACTGCGCACTTTCAAGTGTGGGCGGCTCACTCGGACGGAGCTTTCTGTAGACCTCGAACAGGCCCTCTTCCATAGTATGGGTGCCATCCTTCTCAATGGTAGCAAGGATGCGCTCATCTTCACCGAAATATTCCTTGATCTGCTCGTCTGTACCGAGACCGAGAGCGCGAACAAAAGCAGTGATCGGGATCTTTCTGTTTTTATCGATGCGGACATAGAGAACGTCGTTTACGTCGTTCTCGTACTCAAGCCATGCACCGCGGTTCGGAATGACGGTGGAAGAAAACAGCTGCTTACCTGTCTTGTCGTACTCCATCTTATAGTATACGCCCGGAGAACGAACAAGCTGGGAAACAATAACACGCTCGGCACCGTTAATAACGAATGTACCGGACGGTGTCATGAGAGGGAAGTCGCCCATAAATACTTCGGACTCCTTGATCTCACCTGTTTCCTTGTTCAGGAGGCGTGCGGTTACTCTGAGAGCTGCTGCAAAAGTAGCATCGCGCTCTTTACATTCCGCAACCGTGTAATTGGGTTTTTCGTCGAGCTTGTAATTCACAAAATCCAGCACAAGATTCCCGTTAAAATCCGTAATACCGGAAACGTCATCGAATACCTCTCGAAGACCGTCTTTCAGGAACCAGTCATAGGAATTTTTCTGGATCTCGATCAGGTTCGGCATTTCGAGAACTTCATCGATGTGAGAGAAGCTCATGCGCGTGTTTTTGCCAAGCTGTACCGGCTTAACATTCACCATTGACTCAACCACTCCATTCATAGTATTTGACCCGTATTTTTCGGCATATTTTACCGAAAAACACCGTAAACCATATCCGTTCATGTTAAAAATTCAAGATAATGCTTGATTATTCGAGGATTATGTGTTATAATGCATTCATCGAATAAAACCGCATATCTATCCATGATGATACATTGTAATATATTACACTATATCGTGTGGTTTGTCAAGAGGGTTTCTACCCTCTTTTTTCTTTTTGCGGCATTTTTTTCTTGGAACTGTAAAAACTGTTTTCTTCTTTCCTTTCCGCTTATTGACGGCTCTGTTTTGGGGGAGTACAATTATTCTATATTTAACCTAAGAGGTGTTTTTATGGCTATGGAGCTTTCCGTCTGGTCGGGCTATTATCATGACCTTTCCCCCGAAGAAGCTATTCTCCGCTTTAAGAAGTGCGGTATCAGCGCTATAGAGCTTTCGACCGAACACGGTGAAATGCTGCTCGAGCGCGGAGACTCTGTTTCCGTCGGTAAAGCCTTCGGTCAATTTGCCGTGGAACAAGGTATACAGATCACACAGGGGCATCTGTGGCTGCAGGCACGTATCGTGTCGAATCCGGAGGCCGTATCTGTTTTGAAGCGTTGGATCGATCTTTATACTGAGATCGGCATTCGCAATATGGTCCTCCACATGGACGTATATAATATGGAAGCGTGCAGCATCGAAGAGATGCACAACAGGAATGTTGAAAAGCTCAAAGAACTTGCGGAGTATATTCGTGGTCGCGATGTATACATCTGCCTTGAGAATCTTTTCCGCCGCGGTGCAGACCACATTGAGCAGCTCCTCGAGGTCATTGACCGCGTCGACTCCCCGCGTTTCGGCATCACGCTCGACACCGGCCATCTTAACATGGTAAAAACTTCATCCCAGTATGATTTCATCCTCACCGCGGGAAAAAAGCTTCGCGCCATCCACATTGCCGATAACGACGGTTCCGCCGATCAGCATCTCATGCCGTTCGGCCGCGGTACGGTCGATTTCGCCGAAGTCGTTCGTGCGCTGCGCGAGGTCGGTTATGAAGGTGTTTTCAATTACGAAATTCCAGGGGAAAATCACGCACCTCTTCCCATTCGCGACAAAAAGCTTCTCTACATTCGCGATACTTACCGTTATCTCACGGAACAATAAATTAAAGAAAATAAAAAGGCGATTCGGAAATGATCGAATCGCCTTTTGCTTTTTAATTATCAGTTATCGCTTGACAGCATATCGAATGTGATCGAATCGAGCTCCTTGCGCACCGTTGCGGAGATCTTTCCGTAGATACCGTGCAGGCGGCAATCCGTACGTGTACAGCTGTACGCCTCGCCCTGACAACGGGAGATCATATACGGGCCTTCCACCGCTTCGATCACCTCTCTGAGTGTGATCTCATTCGCCGGTTTTGCAAGCTCATAACCGCCCTTTGCTCCTTTGTAGGAAACCGCAATGCCGCTTGCAACGAGCGTTCTGAGGATCTTAAGCGTGAAACGCTGTGTAACCTGTGTTTCATCCGATATTGTTTTTGCGTCTGCACGTTCGCTCTGTGTCGATAAAAACTCTACGATGCGAACCGCGTAATCCGCTTCCAAAGTCATATGCATGACCGGTCACCGCCTTTTTGCCCTGTGGCTGTAGTAGTAATACGATCTGACGATCAATCGAGGAAATCCTTCAGCTTCTTGCTGCGGC
>JAZNMV010000147.1:0-1563 GCA_045579885.1 Acutalibacteraceae bacterium
GATGAGGATTACGAAGGGCCCACACAGATGTGTGCTAAGTGTAAAACGATGGTTGCCGTTATAGTAAATCGCCGGTTCGAAATTCCCGTTCTCGGCATGGCGAACGTATAAATTATCAAACAATCGAAAGTGAGCCATCCTCCCGGCTGAGAATTCGGGAGTTAAGGGTGAGTATCAGAACATATGGCAGAGCGTGTATCTGCGTTGTTTTGATGCTCACTTTTTTATTGCAGGATCCATCTGCACACTCAGCAGATGTTTCTGTAAATATCGTTTCTGAAAGGTGGTGATGCCGGGCCGAGATTCGTTCGGGTGATTTTTTTGCTAACTCCATTTACAACTCAATACAGGATGACGGAATACATAGCCGCGCAGATACATCCGGCTATAAATTCCAAAAGGAGGTTCTAAATGAAAGAATCTGTTTACAAGTCTTACGACGAGTTGCCTTTGTTTATCAACTCGGAAACATTGGCAAAAGTGCTCGGCATCTCACCGTCATCCTGTTACGAACTCATGCACGAGGAAGGCTTCCCGGTGATCTACATCGGGAAACGTATGGTGGTGGAGAAATCAAAATTCATCGAGTGGGTGGAGTCGCACACAGCGGGAGGTAAGAAATGATGTACACGTACAGAAAGTATCTTTATCTCCTGCGAAATGCGTACTTCCATCCGTCGAGGGACAACCGCTATCCGAGTGAAGCTGTCAAGGACATGACATTCCGCGCGATGCAGATGCTCTGGCAGTTCAGAGGTCTGTATGCGCTGGGAAAATTCTTTGACAGCGATGAGATTCACCGTCTGCTGATCGAAGAGCTGATGCCTGATGATGTGGATATGGCTCTGTCCTATTTCCTGCATCGGTGTTATGACGGATCGTCGTACACACTTGCGATGCTCATCTTTCATGCGATGCTGCTTCGCGATGAAGTGTACGATGATATGCTCCGCGCACATTTTCCGGAATGGTTTGAAAATCGTACACCGGAAGACTCGTTCTGTCATGTGACGGTGCAAATCCGTTTCGCTTCGTGAGGTGATGCTATGTTACAATACGGACAGCAGCAAAAGATGCAGCATTACTTCCCGATGCCGAATGAGATTTTTCATCTCGATCTTTCCGATGGTGCGATTTTGGTGTATGCCTTTCTCATGTACTGCGAAGATCGCAAGACCTATCAATGCCATCCGAGTTACGCTACGATCGGAAAAGCAATCAAGCGAAGTACAAACAGCGTGGCAAAGTATGTACGTGAGCTTGAAGAAAAGCGTCTGATCTACACCGAGCCGACCGAGGTTACGTTGAAGGACGGACGAAAGCACAACGGCTCTTTGCTGTATACCATCCGTCCGATCGCTGAGGCGGTGGAATACGCATACGAGATGCAAATGATGCGTCTTCAGGCGGAGTGCAGGCATCAAAAGGTGGTGCAGAAGCTTCAAAAAATGCAAGGGTCGATAAAAAAGCAGGAGAAAGCATAGGCGTTGCAGACGGCGCCATGCCCTCGACATCGGACGGCAATGCCGACCGAACACGCCGTGTTTTGGGCATTTTCTGAAG
>JAZNMV010000148.1:0-4194 GCA_045579885.1 Acutalibacteraceae bacterium
AAAAGCAAAGGAGTTGCTGATATGAATTCTTGGGAACGCATTAAGCGTATGTATGAACACAAGGAAGCTGACCGCGTGCCGATCATTGACGATCCGTGGGCAGGTACGATCCGTCGCTGGCAGAATGAGGGTATGCCGAAGGACGTCGCATGGGAAGATTATTTCGATGTTGACAAGATCGGTGTGTTCCAGGTAGATATTACACCGCGCTATGAAGAGAAGATCCTTGAAGAGAATGACCGCTGGTATATTTCCACTTCCAAGTGGGGTGTTACAGCAAAGCACTTTAAAGAGCTGGACTCCACACCGGAATATCTTGACTTCTCTGTTGTTGATGAAGAAGCTTGGGCAGATGCCAAGGCTCGCATGACACTCGAGGATGACCGTATCCCGTGGGAAATGCTGAAGAAGAACTTCCCGAAGTGGCGTGAAGAAGGCCGTTGGATCCGCGCGATCTTCTGGTTCGGTTTCGACGTTACACATTCTCATATGATGGGTACAGAAAATCTTCTCATTGCTATGATGGAAGAGCCGGAGCTCGTCGAGGATATGTTTGATACTTATCTGAAGCGCAACATTGCTCTGTACGACCGTCTTTGGGATGCAGGCTATCATTTTGACGAAATGTTCTGGTATGACGACATGGGTTACAAGGGAACCACATTCTTCTCCCCGAACATGTACCGCAATATGCTGCAGCCGTACCACAAGAAAGCTGTTGACTGGGCACACGATCACGGTATCGTAGCACAGCTGCACTCCTGCGGCGACATCATGACACTTGTTCCGGATATCGTTGCAACAGGCGTCGATGCACTCAACCCGCTCGAAGTTAAGGCCGGTGTTGACTGTCTCAAGATCAAGAAGGAATACGGCGATAAGCTCGTTCTCCGCGGCGGTATCAATGCGGTTAACTGGAGTAATCCGGAAGCGATCATCGCTGAGATCAACGAGAAGGTGCCGGTTCTTAAGGAAAACGGCGGTTTCATCTTCTCTTCCGACCACTCCATCCCGAACAGTGTATCTCTTGACAACATGAAGCTCATCATGAATGAGATCAAGAAAGTCGGCAAGTATTAATCTGAAAATCAGTATACTATTTCTGCCGCAGCTTTTCAAGAGCGGCAAAACCAATACATTTGAACTATTATCAGGAGGAAATTTATCATGGAACTTAAGGAAATTTCTGCTCAGCTTCAGGCCGGTAAGGCAAAGATCGTTAAGACACTCGTTCAGCAGGCTGTAGAAGAGGGCTTTGCTCCGCAGCAGATCCTCGAGGAAGGTCTCCTCGACGGTATGGCTGTTATCGGCGAAAAGTTCAAGAACAACGAAGTTTTCGTACCGGAAGTTCTCATTGCTGCACGTGCAATGAATCAGGGTGTTGCTATTCTGAAGCCGCTTCTGGCTGCTGAAGGCGTTAAGGCTACAGGTAAGGTTTGCATCGGTACCGTTCAGGGCGACCTGCACGACATCGGCAAGAACCTCGTAAAGATGATGATGGAAGGCAAGGGCCTTGAAGTTATCGACCTCGGCACAGACGTTTCTGCTGAAACATTTGTTAAGACCGCGATCGAGCAGAACTGCCAGATCATCTCCTGCTCCGCTCTGCTCACCACAACCATGAGCGTTATGGCTGATGTTGTTAAGGCTGCTGAAGAAGCTGGCATTCGCGATAAGGTCAAGATCATGGTCGGCGGCGCTCCGGTCAACCAGGCATTCTGCGACGAGATCGGTGCAGACTGCTACACAGTAGACGCAGCAAGCGCAGCTGATAAGGCTGTTGAATTCTGCAGCTGATTTTTGGAGGATACCCCCCTATGACAAATATCCGTGAAATTCTGTGGGAAACCGCCCGTTCGGATTCTCAGCGTGCGCTGCCCATCCTTTCTTTCCCGGCAGCACAGAAAATGAATGTCACAGTAGAACAGCTCGTTAAAAATCCCGAGCTCATGGCTCAGGCAATGGAGATCGTTTCCAAGGAAACGGATACACTGGCTGCAGTCAGCCTGATGGACCTTTCCGTTGAAGCCGAAGCTTTCGGTGCAGCCGTCCGCTTTACAGAGGATGAGGTTCCGGCTGTTATCGGTCAGCTTGTATCCGATGAGGATGAAGCCAATGACCTTGAGGTTCCGGAGCTTTCCGCAGGCCGTGCGCTGATGTGTGTTGAGGCTGTACGTCTTGCAAAAGAGCGCATCACGGACAAGCCCGTGCTTGCCGGTATGATCGGCCCGTACTCTCTGGCAGGCCGTCTCATGGATGTTACAGAGATCATGTACATTTGCTTCGATGAGCCGGAAACCGTACATACCGTGCTGGATAAGGCTACCGAGTATCTGATTCGTTACGGTCAGGCTATGAAGGACGCCGGTGCAAACGGCATCATGATGGCTGAACCGCTTGCAGGTATTCTCAGCCCCGATATGGCAGAGGAGTTCTCTGTTCCGTATGTAAAACGCATTGTTGAGGCTCTGCAGGATGATGAGTTTGCAGTTCTGTACCATAACTGCGGCAACTCCGTGCTCAGCATGCTTGAGCCGATCTTCTCTCAGGGCGCAGCAGCTTACCATTTCGGTAATGCGATCGACATGGAGAAGGTTATGGAACAGGCACCGGCCGATGTGCTCTGCATGGGCAACATCGATCCGTCGGCACAGTTTGCACACGGCACACCGGAAACAATGACAACAGCTACCAAGGCACTTCTCGAAAAGTGCGGCAGCTACAAGAACTTTGTTCCGTCTTCCGGCTGCGATATTCCCGCACACGCAAAGTGGGAAAATATTCAGGCGTTTTTTGAGGCGCTGAAGAACTAACACAAGCTATGCTGTGCCTGATATCTTCGGGCACAGCTTTGTTTTTTAACGGATAGAGAAAAAGGAGTGAGTTTGTATGCTGGATAGGGAGAAGCTTATTCAGGCTGTTTTGAACGGCGGTGCGACAAAAGCAGAAGTGATCGATCAGGAACAGATCGTAACAAGCAAAGCGTTTTGGGATATCTGTGCCGGAAACGGCTGTGGCAGCTTCGGAAAGTACTGGACTTGCCCGCCGGCAATCGGTGAGCCGGATGTATTGATAGCGGAAATCAAGACCTACAGCCATGCGGTGCTGTATCAGACGATCGGCGAGATCGAAGACAGCTTCGATATTGAGGGCATGGGCGAAGTCGGTAAAAACCATAAGGTAGTCAGCCGCAAGGTAGATGAAGCAATCAGACCTGTAATGGGCGATATGCGCTTCCTGCATTTGTCCAATGGGGGATGTGATCTTTGCGCGCGCTGCGCCAAAGAGGACAACAAGCCTTGCCGTTTTCCGGATAAGATCTTAAAGCCGATGGAAGGCTACTGCATCGATGTGTACAAGACTACAAAAACTACAGGACTTAAGTATATCAACGGTGCAAACACCGTAACATATTTCGGTATTATCCTGTTTGGGGAGGCAGCAAATGGCTGAGCTGATCATTTACAGACACGGCGAGAAGATTACCGTGCCGTTTGAAGGTGCGGTGTTGCTTGACACACTTCTGGAAAAAGCCGGTATCCGTACACCGCATCCGTGCGGCGGACGCGGCAGCTGCGGCAAGTGCAGTGTAGAGCTTTCCGGTGCGGTCTCCGAGCCGAATGAGGCAGAAAAACGGGCAGGGGTAAGACTTTCGTGTCAGGCCATGATTCTCGGTGACGCGGCAGTTGTGCTGCCCGATGAAAATACCGATCAGCAGATCGAGACGGCGACAGGCGAGCAGCCCGAAGTTCTGTGCCCAATGGAAGGCTCACTCGGTGCAGCTGTGGATATCGGTACAACGACCATTGCCGTGAAACTGTTTTCTCTTTCAACCGGTGCGTGTGTCGGTACGGCGGCGGGGCTTAATCCGCAGGGTACGGTCGCGGCGGACGTTATGGGGCGTATTGAAGCCGCGATGAAGGGTGAACTTTCCCTGCTTCAGACACAGGTTACAGATGCGGTGAAGCGTCTTTTAGAGGAAGCCGGAAGTGAAGTCGGTATGCCGGATGTGCTCGTTATAACGGGTAATACGACGATGCTGTATCTTCTCACAGGACGTGATCCGGAGTGCCTGTCCCATGCACCGTTCATTGCGGATACGCTGTTTGATACGGATACCGAACTTTACGGACAGCGTGTCTATCTGCCGCCCTGTATGAATGCTTTTGTAGGAGCGGATATCACGACAGCTGT
>JAZNMV010000149.1:0-4041 GCA_045579885.1 Acutalibacteraceae bacterium
CCACCGAAGCGAGACGCAACAGATTTACAGTCTGCCCCCTTTGGCCACTCGGGAACTCCTCCATATGGAGCTGGTGAACGGACTCGAACCCCTGACCTGCTGATTACAAATCAGCTGCTCTACCAACTGAGCTACACCAGCGCTTGAAGCGCGTTCTTGGTGAAACGCGCCTGGTGATCCATCGGGGATTCGAACCCCGGACACCTTGATTAAAAGTCAAGTGCTCTGCCAACTGAGCTAATGAATCATACAGCTTTACCATTATATCAGCAATGCTTCATGCTGTCAACCGAAAAAATCGAAAAAAACGGACGAACAAACACCCCCTCTGTATACCTGAAATTGGTCAAAATATCCTTGTTTTCCGTTTTATACTGATTTATAATAAAGAAAACACCGCTTTGGCGGAAAAATGGGAAGGTGTATGAAATGATTTTTGAAAATTATGACCGCATTGTTTTTGCCGGTGACTCCGTTACCGATATGGGCAGCGTACAGCCTGTCGGCGAAGGCTTGTTTGAAAATATGGGCCGCGGCTTTCCGCGTATCATCGAGAATTTAGTATACGCAGCTTATCCGGAATTAACCCTCCGATTCACAAATTCCGGTATCAGCGGAAATACTTCCAAAGATCTTTTAGAGCGCTTCGACCGCGATGTTATCAATCTGAATCCGCAGTGGGTCTCCATCTGCATCGGCATCAACGATGTATGGCGTCAGTTTGATACCCCGGCAATGCTCGATTATGCTGTTTCCCCGGAAGATTACGAAGCCAATATGCGCAAGATGATCGAATCCGCACAGAAGGTCGCAAAAGGCGTTATCGTTACAACTCCGTACTATATGGAACCGAACAAGGCAGATTTTATGCGTGCACGCATGCAGGATTATGTGGATATCTGTGAGCGTCTCGCGAAAGAATACGGCTGCATTTTCGTAAACTTCCAGGAAATGTACGATAAGTTCTTTGCTTACAAGCACTCTTCCCTCATTGCATGGGACCGTGTACATCCGAATCTGATCGGTGCCACACTTATGGCTAAGGAATGGCTCTCCAAAGTCGGTTTTGACTATAACCACACACCCGAATGCTGACCGGAAAGGAGCTTTTCTATGACCGTTTTTGAAAAGCCCGGAATTGAAAATACCGAGAATACCCTGCGTATCGCTCTGGAGACTGCTGCAGAGCACGGTTTGCCCATTCTGCTTTCCTCCAATACCGGTGAGACTGCGGAAAAACTTCTGCGGCTGCAGGAAGAAACCGGACTCCACGCGAAAATCGTAATGGTTGGTCAGGTCTGCGGTTTCGCTAAGCCCGGCACAGCTGCACTGCCGCCCGAAAAGCGCAGAGAGCTCGAAGACAAGGGCATTGTAACCGTTCTTTCCGCTCACGCACTCAGCGGTGCTGAACGCAGCATCAGCCGTAAGTTCGGCGGTGTCTATCCGGCAGAACTCGTTGCTGCAACACTTCGCATGCTGAGTCAGGGCGTTAAGGTCTGTGTGGAAATCGGTATGATGGCTATGGACTGCGGCGCTCTCGAATACGGAAAACCAGTCGTAGCGGTCGCCGGTACGGGACGCGGCTCCGATACTGCCTGTATCCTCACACCGTCCTATACGGCAGATTTTCTCAGCACAAAGATCCACGAAATATTATGTAAACCCGGCTTATACGAATAAATAAAGCATCGCCCACAGAAGACGAAAACCGTTTCTGTGGGCGATTTGTTATTTATGGTTTATACAATACCGCTGATGCGAACAACTTCAATGCCCTTCTTCTCCCAAGCATCGAGGATCTGGTTGAAACCGAGAGAGTCGCTTGCCATGTGACCTGCAATGATCAGGTTGCACTTATTGAGCTTCTTGAGGCCTTCAACAACTTCCGGTGTGGCATGCATGCCGACGAAAGTACCAACGCCTGCGTTTGCACAAGCGGTGTATTCTTCGAGTGTCGGTGCGCCTACGCCGTACATCTCAACGTAGATTTTGCCTGCAAAGCTGTCTTTGCTGCCAACCCAAACTTCGGGCTGCTGACCTTCAAGGGCTTCCGCATACTCACGAATGGTCATGAGCTCATCGATAACATCCTGTACGGTGCACTGCGGATTGCGCTCCATCAGCGCATCCATCTTCTTCTGTGTGTAGCGCTCTGCAAGGATGTCAGCCGGGGTGTGGAATGCAACATCGCTGATATCGAGCAGTCTTGCAACATCCTGCATCTGTGTGCGGTTGCGTGTGTGCATAGCCTGATTGCGCTTTACGGTGTTTGCGTAAGCGAGCTTCTGCGCCTCATTGATCGGCACACCGCACTCCATCAGCTTCTTCATGTGGTCACGACCGAACAGATCACTGACCTTTGCATTGATGATGCCGTTCGGATGGTGCTGCGCAACGCAGTCGAAACCGAGCTGCTTTGCAAGCATCAGCATGGTGGTATCCATATCGATACCGGCCAGCACTTTCTTGACTTCCTTTTCGTTATCGTAGACGATACCGGAATCCTCCGGCATGAAGTCGAGACCGACGAGATCGAGAACGATCTGATACATTTCTTTAACTGTCATAATTTTATCCTCCCTATAATACCGGCGCATAGCACTGCCGGTTTCTTACTTTTTCAGCTGCGGCATTTCCGTCATGCGCAGTGTTGTACAGCCGTAGGGCTGCATGAGAAGTGTTTCCGTCTCTCCGTACGGTGTGCGGCTCTTCGGCACAGCAGCACAGACATCGAGATAGCCGCGTTCAAGTCCCCAATGGATGCGGCGGAAATTCGCTTTGATCTGCAGCGGAGGCAGCTCTTCGTCGAACGGGATGTCGGTCGGTGCATTCTGAATGACTTCGAAAGCATCGCCGTCAAACGCGAAGTTCCATTCGCTTTCGGGGTAAATATCGTAATCACAGTACGGATATGTGCGCGGTACACCGTTTGTTTCGTACTCACGCTTTTCCCAGCGGGATTTGATCGGCAGAGAAAATACGAGTGGGCCGTAGGTCACAGCGCAAAGTTTATGCGGTCTTTCTTCAACCTTAACTTCTGCCTTGAACGTAACATCGAGCTTACTTGTGGTCTTTGCTGGAAGCTCTACGGTATAGAAACCGTGCTCCGAAATGGCATTCCCGTTTACATAAGTTTCCACAGACCAATTCGGAATGCGGAATGTAAACTCGATAGGCTGATCACCTTCGTTTGTAACCGTGTACAGAACCGTATTGCGGAACGGATAAGCCGTTTCGCAAACTGCGATTACTTTGCCGCCGTTTACTTCCGTCTCAACACGAACCGGTGCAGGCACTACGGAAACGAGACCCTTCTCCGATTTCATGAATACGCTTCCTGCGAATTTCGGCCAACCCTGATTGAAGTTTGCCGTGCAGCAGCCGTAATTCGGTCCCAGACCGAAGCAGTGCGCATCGGCACCGTTTGTGGAGAACAAAGGCTTACCCGGGAATTTCACACAGGCGATCTGATTTGCCATCTGATCGTACTGGTGTGTCCACATATCCGGGCTGCACGTTGCCGGCAGGCCGTTAAAGAGAACACGTTCGAGGCGGTCAGCCCATTTTGCATCACCCGTTACGGAGATCATTTCTTCATAGGAGTACGCCTGTTCCACAATTGCACAGAGTTCTGTGCCCTGAATTGCGCTTAAACCGGAAAGGCATTCGTCACCGGTGTAGAAATCACAGACTGTACCGTTATATCGGTGCAAATGGCGATGCATCTTTTCGGCCTCATCCTTATAGCGATAGCCGAGGAACGGTGCGGACACAGCCTCCGCTTTCAGCATCATACCGATATTCACGATATGTGTATCAAAGCGCCAGCGGTTCACAGGTTCTTTCCACAGCGGAAGAAACTCCATGTAGTTTGCACCCTGTTTCTTCAGCAGACGACCGAGCTTTTTCATCCACTCTTCGGGACGAAGCTCATAAAGCCAGCGCAGAGCAATGAAGCCTTCGAACCAGCGGAATTTACCCCAATCAAAGAGATGTACTTCACCCTTTTGGAGCAGCTTGTAAAGATTTTTCAGCGCCTTA
>JAZNMV010000150.1:0-4319 GCA_045579885.1 Acutalibacteraceae bacterium
CACTCGGTACAGGTGTCGGCGGTGCGATCATTGCGGACGGCAAGATCGTAGCCGGTGCGAACGGCGCAGGCGGTGAACTCGGACATATGGTCATCCGACCGGATGAGCCGGAAGCGTGTGCTTGCGGCAGACACGGCTGTGTTCAGCAGTATGTTTCCGCGACCGGTATCGTACGTGTTGTAAAGCAGTGGCTCATGGCGCATCCGGAAGTTGACACAGCCATGCGGGGCGAAGAAAAGCTGACGGCTAAGATCATTTTTGATGCTGCCGCTGCGGGAGATAAAGCTGCGCAGGCAGCACTCGAAGATGTTTACGATGCGTTCGGATTTTTCCTTGCTGCAAGCTGCACGGTCACAGACCCGGAAGTCATCGTCATCGGCGGCGGTGTTTCGAAAGCCGGTCAGCCGCTTTTGGATGGCGCAAAGAAAGGCTTTGAAAAGTATGTATTCTATCCGAATGTCGGAACAAAATTTGCACTTGCAACACTCGGAAACGATGCCGGTATTTACGGCTGCTGTAAACTGATTCTTGACCGTGAAATGAGGTAAAAGAAATGAGAGTTCATTTTGATCTTGAACGTATGGCAGAAGTCAGAGAGAATCATGATCTCTGGTGGCGCGGAGAACTCAACAGACCTCTGACCTCCATAACCATTACGGATGCTTATCCGGAAGAGCCCTGTTCGGCGCCCGTGCTTTCACAGGAAACCTGTGCGGATTTTTCGTATTCTGCAGAAGAAGTTATTGAGGCGATGGATTGCGCTTTGGGAAGAAATGAATATCTGGGAGATGCATTCCCGATCATTCATTTCAGTGCTTTTGGCCCGGGTTCATTGGCAGCTTTCTGTGGAGCAAAACTGGATAACAGCTCCGGCCGCGTTTGGTTCTTCCCTGAAAGAGAACTGGAAATAGAAGAAATTCATGCAAAATATGATCCTGAAAATATCTATGTTAAGCGAATCAAAGACTTGTACCGTGAAGGCCTCGAAAAATGGAACGGTGCGGTTATGATGAGCATGCCCGATCTCGGCGGCGTGATGGATGTAGCTGCGTCTCTCAGAGGCAGCGAAAATCTTTTGATGGATCTGTATGATGCGCCGGAAGAAGTTCTGCGTTTGATCGGTGAGATCGAAGTCGCGTGGTACGATGCATACCGGGATTTCGCTGAGGTTCTTAAACCGCAGAACGGCTACACGGATTGGAGCGCGCTTTTGAGCTCAAAGCCGTCTTACGTTACGCAGTGTGATTTTTCCTATATGATCGGCAATCCTATGTTCAAAGAGTTTGTTCTTCCCACATTGCAGAAGGATACGCAGCAGCTTACAAATATCATTTATCATTTGGACGGCATAGGGGAATTGAACCATCTCGATGATCTTCTGGCTATCGAAAAGCTGCATGCGATACAGTGGCAGATGGGTGACGGACAAAAACCGGCGGAGGAGTGGATGGATGTCTACCGTAGAATCTGTGCCGGCGGTAAGGAAGCATGGATCGTTGGCGGACCGGAGAGTTACCTTAAAGTTTTGAACGAGATACACGGTACACCGTATTATGTGCAGTCCATGAGTAAAGACCAGAGAGCACTTGCAGAAAGTGTTCTGAAAGCCAGATGAATACTATATAAAGCAAAAAGAAGCTCTGCAGAAATTCTGCAGAGCTTCTTGAATGTTGTTTTCTAAAAGGATCAAACCACGCCCTGTGCGAGCATAGCTTCTGCGACCTTCTCAAAGCCGGCGATGTTTGCGCCTGCAATGAGATCGCCTTCCATACCGTACTTCTTCGCAGCTTCGAAGGAGTTCTTATAGATATCGGTCATGATCTGGTGCAGCTTAGCATCAACTTCTTCTGCGGCCCAGGAGTAACGCATGGAGTTCTGGCTCATCTCGAGACCGGAAACAGCAACACCGCCTGCGTTAACAGCCTTACTCGGTGCTACGATCGCGCCGTTTGCACGGAGGTATTCTGTAGCTTCCAGTGTAGTCGGCATGTTGGAAACTTCTACGTAGTACTTTACGCCGTTTGCGATGATGTCCTTTGCGTTGTCAAGGTTAACTTCGTTCTGTGTTGCACACGGCATAACGATGTCGACCTTCTGCTCCCAAGGACGCTTGCCCGGGAAGTACTGTGCGCCGAACTTATCGGCGTAATCCTTAACCATGTCATGGCCGGAAGCACGCATTTCGAGCATGTATTCGATCTTTTCGTCGGTGCTGATGCCATCCGGATCGTAAACATAGCCGTCCGGACCGGAAATGGTAACGACCTTTGCTCCGAGCTCGGTAGCCTTCTTAACGGTACCCCAAGCAACGTTGCCGAAACCGGAAACTGCAATGGTCTTGCCCTTAATATCGTCGCCGAAGGATTTCAGCATTTCAACTGCATAGTAAACTGCGCCGTAACCGGTAGCTTCCGGACGGATCAGAGAACCACCGTAGGAACGACCCTTACCGGTGAGAACACCTTCATAACGGTTGACAAGGCGCTTATACTGACCGAACATGTAGCCGACTTCACGTGCACCTACACCGAGGTCACCTGCGGGAACGTCGGTATCCGGGCCGATGTGGCGATAGAGCTCTGTCATAAAGCTCTGGCAGAAAGCCATGATCTCACGGTCGGACTTGCCACGCGGGTCAAAGTCAGCGCCGCCCTTGCCGCCGCCCATCGGGAGGCTTGTAAGGGAGTTCTTAAAGGTCTGTTCGAAACCGAGGAACTTGATGATGCTCAGGTTAACAGACGGATGGAAACGCAGACCGCCCTTGTACGGACCGATCGCGGAGTTGAACTGTACGCGGTAGCCGCGGTTGACCTGTACATTGCCGTTGTCGTCGACCCACGGAACACGGAACATAACCTGACGTTCCGGCTCTACCATACGCTCGATGATACCGGCCTTCTGGTACTGCGGATTTGCTTCGATAACAGGCTCAATGGAGAGGAGGACCTCAGTTGCGGCCTGAATAAACTCCGGTTCACCGGCGTTTTTCTTTTTGAGCAGTTCGAGCTGTTCACTTACATAAGACATTATGATTCGCCCCTTCAATAATAAATAAAGTGCAGATTTGTGTTGAAACGAAGCTTTAACATGCAAATCTTGCAAATTTGTTTTTCATTCCCTTTTTCGGAATATGTTGCTATTCTACCACAGGTTCAGGTTCTTGACAATATATTTTGGGAAAAATTTGCAGAAAAATGTTAGATTTAGTCATAAATATAGAATTGAATGACATTCGACTTACTAAACGTATTTTGTCAAAAATACAGCAAACTTGAAATTTTGAGTGATGTATACTGCAAAAATACAGCGGCAGCCGAAAGCTTCCGTTAGAAGTCTATTTGGATATACGAAGAAATAGAACAAAAGGACTGATCTGTTAGGATCAGTCCTTTTTGAAATACAGAATATCAATCTTTCAGCTTAATGGTCTTGGTTTGCCATTTTCCGGTGCGATAACGGATGAAGCTGATGAGTGCTGCTGCAGCCCAGCCGGAAGGAATTGCATAGGCAATTCCGAGGAAGCCAATGGACGGGATACTGCAGAGAATATAGGCTGCAACTACGCGGGTACCGAGGTCGCACATCATGGCAATCATGGAAACAACGGAGTCACCTGCGCCGCGCAGTGTGGAGTTGAATACGTTCATAGCAGCAAACAAAATCGTGAACGGAGCAAATGTGCGGAGGAACTGCGCGCCGTACTGAATGACGATCGTTTCGCTCTTATCAACGAAGAGGCCGACGAGCTGCTCACCAATACCAAAAAGAAGTACAGCGAGCAACACACACAGACCGCCGGTCAGTGCGAAGGTTTTGCGTAAGCCTTCTTTTGTTCTCTCTATGTTACCGGCGCCCATGTTCTGACCGACATATACGGCGTAGCCCATCGCAAAGCTGTCGACCGGAAGATGGGAAAGCATCTCCATCTTGCTTGCAGCGGTGTAAGCCGCAATATAAGTGGAACCGAAGGTATTAATGAGTCCCTGCACGAGAACAAAGCCAAGGCTCATAACAGAACCCTGCAATGCACTCGGAATACCCATGCGAAGGATCTCGGAAAAGAGCTCCTTGTCGAACCGGAATTCTCCTTTTGAAAAACGGAAATATTCCACTTTGCGGCTGACATACAGAATGCAGAGTACAACGGAGACTGCCTGCGAAATAACGGTTGCTAAGGCAACACCGGCAACGCCCATGTTGAGACCGATCACGAACCACAAATCTCCGAAAATATTCAGTACACTCGAGATGACCAGGAAAATAAGCGGCGTAGTGGAGTCGCCGAAGGAGCGAAGCATCGATGCGAAGAAGTTATAGAG
>JAZNMV010000151.1:0-14315 GCA_045579885.1 Acutalibacteraceae bacterium
AGATCGTAGGGGATAGCCATGATGGAGGTGTAACCCTTATGCTTTACGGAGTGGTACTGGTCATGCCACTTCTCTTCGATGTGACCGTCGAAGTGAACTTCGATAGCGTTCTCATCGACCTGCTGCATCCAAACTTCGCCGCCCGGGAGCCAGAAGTCCGGAAGCTCTGTCTGCCAGCCCTCTACGAGCTTCTGGCGGAAGATACCGTACTCATAGCGCAGGGAATAGCCCATTGCCGGGTAACCCTGTGTTGCGAGACCGTCGAGGAAGCAGGCTGCAAGACGGCCGAGACCGCCGTTACCGAGGCCTGCGTCCGGCTCCTGCTCGTACAGGCTGCTGAGCTTTACGCCCATATCCTTCAGTGCAGTGCGGAAATTTTCCTCAAGACCGAGGTTGAAGAGGTTGTTCTTCAGGGAACGGCCCAGAAGGAATTCCATGCAGAGGTAGTAGATCTGCTTGGTTTCGGTTTTTTCTGCGTTCTGTACGAATTCGTTTCTGCCGCGCATCATCAGATCGCGGACAACAAGAGCGGATGCCTTGTAAAATTCTTCGTTGCTTGCGTTTTCGACGGAAACACCGTAGATGTGGGACAGCTTATCCCGAATCGCGGTCTTTACCTGGTCAACGCTCATACTGTAGTTCATGTTTGCCTCCTGTTTATTACAAACGAAAAATGGGAATAATTTGTGGGATATATACAAACCACGAAAGATTATTACATAGAATGAAAAGGTCTTTGTGAATTATATACTAAAAAACATACAATTTCAATGCCAAGCAAAACAAAAATAGGCACACGAGTTTGTGCGCTTTTTACAGAAAAATCCGAAAAAAGCACCGGAACTGCTGCCTAATCTGGAAATCAAGTAAAATATGAAGATCAGCTTGACAATTAAAGCCCGGGAAAAGGAGCCCGGAGGAATTTTTCACAAAAGACTATAGATATTCACTAACCCCATTCCGAAGGATATTATAAGAAAAAAACCGGAATTTAACAAGTCTTTTTTTGAAAAAAGTCAGTGTTTTTGCGGTTTTTTTGCAATTTTCTGCAAGTGTTCCGAAAATTTTCGCTTCTTCTCTTTCTTTTTTATAAAGAATACAATATAATATAGAATAGAAAAACTGTGAAAACGCTGCAGTACATAGGGAAAATGCGGCGTATCGGCAAAGTTTCACGCTTCTGCCGGACAGAAAGGAACCTACCATCATGGAAAAAACAAGAATCAGACTGAATGTTTGCGGTGTAGAAATCATTGTATCGGGCGATATGGAAGAGACAGCTACGCAGCAGATCGCAGATACCGTACGTTCTCGTATGCAGAATATCCTGAACACAGCTTATGCGGCGAATGTCGAAAAGGCAGCGGTGATCACAGCTATGAACCTCTGCGAAGAACTTGAGAACGCAAAGTGCCGTATAGCTGCAATGGAAGAGGAGCTGAAGACCCTTCGCGAAAATGCAGAGGCAGCTGAAACAGCATATGCCGTACCTGTTGTGCAGAAAGCAGAACCGACAGTGCAGGTGAAAAAGAAACCGCTCAAAAATCCGTTCAGACCGGATATGGGTGACCAAACGGGTCTTGTAAGCTTTTTTCTGAAGGAAGCCGAAACGGAAACAGAGGAAGAGATTTAAGTACAGGTGGATTTTGTGACGAATAAAATAGAGGTTTTGGCGCCTGCCGGAAATCCCGCAGCACTCAAAGCTGCGGTGTTTGCCGGTGCGGATGCTGTATATATGGGCGGCGCGCTGTTCTCTGCGAGAGCAAATGCTGTGAATTTTTCCCGGGAAGAAATGGCGGAAGCCGTTCGGTTTGCCCGGGAGCGTAACGTACGCGTGTATGTAACGGTAAATACGCTTCTGAAGGATGATGAGCTTTCGGAAGCGCTTGATTTTTGTGCGTATCTTTGCGCATTGCCGGTGGACGGAATTCTGGTGCAGGATATGGGACTTTTCCGGCTTTTGCGTGAAGCCTGCCCGAATATGCCGGTGCACGCTTCAACGCAGATGAGTCTGCACACACCCGGCGGTGCGGCACTTTTAAAAGAACTCGGTGCCTCCCGTGCGGTTCTGGCGCGCGAAATGTCCCTTGAGGAGATTCGCGAAGTATCGGAACAGACCGATATTGAACTCGAGGCATTCGTGCACGGTGCACTGTGCATGTCGCTTTCGGGTCAGTGTTATTTCAGCGGCATGCTTGGCGGCCGCAGCGGCAACCGCGGCCGCTGTGCGCAGACCTGCCGTCTGCCTTTTGCGGCGCCGGGCGGTACAGGACATGATTTAAGTTTGAAAGATATGTCGTTCATCGACCATATAGAAAAATTGCATAAAGCCGGAGTTTGCTCCGCAAAAATCGAGGGCCGTATGAAGCGCCCGGAATACGTTGCGGCGGCGGTCTCCGCCTGCAGACATGCGGCGGATGGGGAAAAGGCCCCGCAGGAGCTGCTCGACGACTTAAATGCAGTCTTTTCGAGATCCGGTTTTACGGACGGTTATCTGTCCGCAAGGCGCGGACGTGATATGTTCGGCATTCGTACGAAAGAAGATGTGGAGGGGGCATCGTCCGCTGTTTTTGCGAGTCTCCATGAGCTGTATAAAAATGAAATGCAGCGTGTGCCTATCCGGTTTACAGCAGAGATTTTTACCGGTAAAAATCCGGTCCTTACAGTGTCGGACGGGACACATACGGTGGAGGTCACAGAGGAACATATTTGTGAAGCGGCGATGAAGCTGCCTGTAAATACCGAACGCTGGGTTTCTCAGCTGCAGAAAACAGGCGGTACTCCGTATTTATGCGAAAGTACGGTCATTCATACCGATGATGTAACGGCTGTACCGATCTCGGTACTCAACGGTCTGCGCAGAAATGCGCTCGAAAAGCTTGGAGAACTGCGCAGGGAGAAACCGGCGGTGGAATTTAAAATGCCGGATATGGAGCATAATGCTTATGTGCCGGAAAAAATGAAGCTGCGCGGTTGGTTCCAAAGTGCGGAACAGATTCCGGAAAATGCATATCTGCTCGATAAGATCATTCTGCCGCTTGATACGCCAACAGAAAAGCTTCTTGAGCTTCGCGATATGGGGCATAGCCTGATTCTCGCACTGCCGCGTGCGATTTGGGGTATTGAAGATGCAGTTCGTGAAAAGATGAAAAAATGTACGGCAGACGGATTTGTGGATTTTTATGTCGGAAATCTCGGTGGAGCTGCACTTTGCAGAGAACTTCGGGTGTCCATGCACGGCGGATTTTCGATGAATGTATTCAACACGGAAGCGCTTTCAACGTTTGCTGCACTCGGCATGGCAGACACGGAGCTTTCCTTTGAGCTCACCAAGGAAGAAATCGCTTCGCTTCAGGGCACACTGCCGCGCGGCGTTCTGGTATACGGCAGACAGCCCTTAATGCTGACGAGAAACTGCCCCTTGGCGAATTCCGGTAAGGGATGTCTGAACTGTAAGCATACACTCAGCATCCGAGACAGAAAAGGTGTGGATTTTCCGGTGCAGTGCACACGCTTTGAAGGAAGAACGGTATATTCCGAAGTTCTGAACAGTGTGCCGCTCGTGCTTTCGGATTGGCTCCATGATGTTCATGCAGATTTCGGCGTGCTTCGTTTTACTGTGGAAAACGCTGTTGAAACGGGAGAGATACTGCAATCGTTTATAAATAGGGAAAAACCGCATGGAGACTACACGCGCGGGCTTTTTACGCGCGGCGTGCTCTAAGTGTGGAAAACTCGGTGGAAAATGTTAAAATCTTTTTGAAAAAAATGGAAATCAGAGTGAAAAAACCGTGAAAATATGCCTGTTTTTTACTTTCCACAGAGCTGTGGAAACATTTTTCAACAATGTTCAAATACGAAATCCACAATGTTGATGCGGAAATCCCGAAAACTGAACTGAAGCTGATATTGTTTTGACGTTAGGAAGGAGAAAAAAACTATGGAAGAGAAGATGGTTTTGCGTCTGATGCGTGTAAGGGAAAATGCGGTGATTCCAAAGCAGGCAACAGAAGGAAGCGCGGGCTATGACCTGTGCGCCTGCATTGAAGCGCCGGTCACGATAGAACCGGGTGCACGCGCTGTTTTCCCGAGCGGACTTGCGGCGGAGATCCCGAAAGGTACAGCCGGATTTGTGTTTACACGCAGCGGTCTCGGCGTTAAGAAGGGTATTCATGTTACAAACGGCGTAGGTGTGATCGACAGTGACTACCGCGGCGAGATCCATGTCGGGCTGCACAATTTGAGCGATGAGCCGTATACCGTACAGCCCGGTGAGCGTATCGCACAGATGATCATTATGCCGTACTTCGCGCCGGTGATCGAAGAAGTAACTTCCCTGTCCGAAACGGACCGCGGTGCGGGCGGTTTCGGCAGCACAGGTAAATAATCGGATGATTCAAGATATGGCGCTGTATATGTACTGCGCCATATATCTTGGGATTTTTAAATAAAGTTACATTGCGTAAACGTTTCAAGTTGAGAAAAAGAGCTTTTTTTGCTATAATTGATCTGTTGAATTAAAGCTGCATTGAATTGCTTTTACGTTGAATTTACAGTGCTTTTCCGTATATGCGGCAGAGCGTGATTGATGGAGGATCGACCAAATGAGCGCAGGACGTTCGAATTTTTTAGCGGGATTATCCGCTCTGTTTTCCCTGTTTTCCACATCGGTAAAAGATATCGGTATTGATCTCGGCACGGCAAACACTTTGGTTTATGTTCGCGGGCGTGGGATCGTGCTGCGCGAACCGTCCGTTGTTGCTGTGGATGTGCATTCGGATGAGGTACTGGCCGTAGGCAAACAGGCGAAAGAAATGTTGGGACGTACGCCGGAATCCATTGTTGCGGTACGTCCGCTCAAAGAAGGTGTTATTGCCGACTTTGAGGTGACTGCGGCTATGCTCAAATATTTTGTGCGTAAGGCGATCACCGTCGGTACATTCAGCCGTCCGCATGTCGTTATCTGTATTCCGTCCGGTGTTACGGAAGTGGAACGCAGAGCGGTCGAAGATGCTGCGCGTCAGGCCGGTGCCGGTAAGGTGGATTTGATCCTCGAGCCGATGGCTGCTGCACTCGGTGCAGACCTGCCGGTAGAGAAACCGCATGGCTGCATGGTGCTTGATATCGGCGGCGGCACAAGCGAAATGGCTGTTATCTCTTACGGTGACCCGATCGTTTCGGAATCCGTGCGTGTTGCTGGTGATGCGTTTGACGATGCGATCGCGGCGCAGATCCGCAAAAAACACGGCGTGATCGTCGGTGCACGAACAGCGGAAGAGATCAAGATGAATATCGGTTCCGCATATCCGCTTGAAAATATGCGAAATATCTCCACGGATGTGCGAGGCCGCAGTGCGGCAAACGGGCAGCCGGTAACCGTCTCTGTTTCTGCAGACGATGTTCGTGATGCACTGATGCTTCCGCTGAAATCTGTTTTTGAGGCGATACACCGTGTTTTGGAGCAGACGCCGCCGGAGCTTTCGGCGGACCTTCTGGAAAGCGGTATTACGCTGACCGGCGGCGGTGCATTGCTGCGCGGTCTGGACCGTTTCCTGCATGAGGCGACAGGTCTGCCCGTACATATTGCCGCCCGTCCGCTCGACTGCGTTGCGGAAGGTGCGGGAAAAACGCTCGAAGGCAGTGCCTATATTCCCGCAAACGCAAGACGGGACAGGGAAGAAGATTAAGAGACAGTACAGAAACGGAAAGGAGGACAGTCCGTGGAGAAACTGAAAAGTTTTAAGATACTTGTGGTCGCGGTCGTGGTATGCATCGGCCTTGTGATCTACAGCCTCGGTTCGGGCGGTCCGTTTGTTTCCGATGCGCTCGGTACAGCGACAGCTCCGCTACTTTCAGCGGGAACGGGCATGACCGAGGGTGCGAAAGAATTTATCAATCTCGACGGTATGACGAAGGAAGAGTTGAAAACACTTTACCTCGAACTGTCCGATGAGAATCGCAGGCTGCGCGAGCAGCTTGTGGATTACCACGATTTGAAAGAGGAAAACGATTCCTACAAAAGCATTCTGTCTGTAAAAGATGCAATGCCTGACCTGGACCTGACCGCGGCTCAGGTGGTCGGACGTGACCCCGGAGATGTTTTCTTCGGCTTTTCGATCAACCGCGGTTATGTTTCCGGTATATCGGCAGGAGATGCCGTGATTACGGAAATGGGTATCGTCGGTGTGGTCGAAGAAGTCTATGCAACATCGAGCCGTGTTCGTTCGATCCTGTCCGAAAAGACACAGATCGGCGCGGCGGCAAAGGAATACGGAGAGAGCGGCGTGATCACAAGTGATATCCGTTTTGCGGAAAACGGACGCATACGCATGCGCTATCTCGAAAAGGATACGCTGATCCGTACAGGTTCGATCATCACGACTTCCGGCACAGGCGGTATGTTCCCGACAGATCTCCTGATCGGTCGGGCGGAAAGCGTAGAACGTGCATCGGATGGCAGTTATTATGCGGTTATTGTACCGTATGTCGATGTAAAAACGGTTTCGGATGTGTTTGTGGTCACCGGGTTTGAAGGTAAGGGCGAACTCGATTCGAATATGCCGGTATCGGCACTTGTGCCGGAAACGGAAGACCCGGAAATGACGGCGCAAAAAGGAAATTCATAAAATAGCAAAACAGGGAGGGAGACCGCATGACAGACAGAAAAAAGTGGATGCGCTTTGCGTTGTATGCGGCCGAGCTCCTTTTGCTTTTTGCATTGCAGGAAATACCGGGTTTGATCCCGATGCTCATGGGAGCAAAGCCGATGCTTGTGCTCGCCGCTGTACTGACGTTAGCGATGCGTGAAGAGCCTGTTCCGGCGATGGGATTCGGTATTTTTGCCGGATTGCTGACGGATCTCGGTATGGGCAGCCCGATGGGTTGGCATGCACTGATATACGGTGTACTTTGCTTTTCACTGTGCATGCTTTGCGGAACGAGAATGCAGATCCATCTGTATACCTCGGTGTTAATGGGTTTGTGGAGCACTGCGCTTGCCGTGCTGCTCGACTGGCTTGTTCTATATGTGGTGTCCGGCTTCAGTTTGCCGGGTTATGCGCTTATCAATGCCTATTTGCCGTTATTCTTCTATACGGTGCTTACCGTTCCTCTGTGTTACGGTCTGCAAGTGCTCATAGGTCGGTATTTCGGGCGGTTAGGCGCATAAAGATCGGGATAATAATGTAAGTGAAAGGGGGCGGTATTCAAGTGAAAAAAGGACGTTCTGTTTTTTGTGTTATCGTGCTTGCTCTGATTTTTTTTGTATATGTATGCCGCCTCGGTGAATGGCAGCTGACACAGGGAGAGACGTATGCACAGGAGGCAACGGTTTCCACAAGCTTTGTGAAGCTGACAGGTACGCGCGGCGAGATCCTCGATCGCGACGGTTCTGTGCTGGTGGGAAACCGCTCTGTGTATAATGTAGTTTATAACAAGCTTTATTGGGACGCGGAAAATCGAAACAGCGATTTATTGGAGGCTCTGCTTTTACTCGAAGAACTCGACGAAAGCTGGGTGGACAGGCTGCCGATCGAGGTATCTTTTTCGGGAACATATTTCTTTTCGGAAAACAGCGAAAAAGAAATAGAGTTTCTGCGTTCCGAAGATTTTCTCAACCTTGATGCTGCGGCTTCTGCAGAGGAATGTATGAAAAAACTGATCCGCCGCTACGGCGCGGATGATATGGGTTCCCCGGCAGATATCCGACGCACGGTTTCTGCCCGCTATAATTTGGAGCGGAACTACTTCAGCAGAACAAATCCGTGTGTGATCGCGAAAGATATATCGATTGAAACGGTTAAAGTTCTTTCTGAAAGGCTCGACAGTATGCCGGGCGTGGAGATTCGCGTGGAGCAGGTCCGTGAATATCCGAACGGTACGGTCGCACCGCATATCCTCGGTACGGTGGGAGCAATTTCCGCTGAGCAGTATGCCGAGCAAAAGGAAGCAGGGAATACGTACTCTGCCTCCAACGTTTCTGGTTATGCTTATACAGACACTTACGGTCAGTTCGGCGCGGAAAATGTTTTTGAAAGTGTTCTGCGCGGTAAAAACGGCAAAGAAACGTTTGAGACCGATCCTACGGGTGAGGTGCTTTCCATTGCTGTTACGGAAGAGCCCCAGGCCGGTAACAGTGTGTGGTTGACGATCGACAGTGATCTGCAGCGTGCTGCAAATGATGCACTCGCACAAGCGATTGGCAATGAGCCGACGGAAGACTGTGTAGCGGGTGCCGCAGTAGCGCTCGATGTGCATACCGGCGGTGTTCTGGCCTGCACTTCCTATCCGAATTATGATTTGGAAATGTATACAAGTGACACGGAATATCTTCTCTCTCTCTATGCAGATGAAACACGGCCGCTTTTTAACCGTGCTTTGAACGGTATATTTACACCGGGTTCTGTATTTAAACCGCTTGTGGCGATCGCGGCGCTTGAAGAAGGCGTCATTGCCGAAGACACAAAGCCGGTCGACTGTGACGGTGCGTACCATTACTATGCGCCGGATTACGAACCGACCTGCCTTGGTGAGCACGGTACAGTGGATATATTCGGTGCGTTGAGCCGCTCCTGCAACAGCTATTTCTTTGATACGGGCAGAATGCTCGGTATCGTACCCATGCGTGCCTATGCCGAAGCTTTTGCCTTGGGTGAGAAAACCGGCTGCGAATTGCCGGAGAGCGCAGGAATCATGTCGTATCCGGCAGAATACGAAAAGCGCCACGAGGGTGAGCGCTGGTTTGACGGTCTGACGATCCAGTCGGCGATCGGCCAGTGTGACGATATGTTTACGCCGATCGAGCTGGCGTCGTATTGCTCTGTTATCGCAAACGGCGGGACGCGCTATAAGACGCATTTCCTTGAAAAGGTAACGGATTATGACAGAGAAACTGTAGTGACCGAAGCCGAGCCGCAGGTCGTCATGGAGACCGGCGTTTCGGAAAACACATTCCGTATTGTTCAGGAAGGTATGCGGAAGGTCTGTACAGAGGGTACGGCTGCTTCCACATTTGCAGATTTCGGTATTGCCGTAGCCGGAAAAACCGGTACAGCGGAGACGTACGAACACTCCGATAACCTGACGTTTATCGGCTATGCGCCGTATGAAGATCCTGAAATCGCACTTGCGGTCGTTATCGAGTACGGCGGAAACGGAAATGAAGCAAAAGAAGTTGCAAAATCGATTTTTGAGGCGTATTTCTTCGGCTACACACCGCCGGAAAATAATGCTGAAATAAATTCGGATAAAACTGAACCGGCGATTGAGTCGACATTCGAGTAATTGCAGGAAAGATCGATACGGGCTTTGTTTGCTTCGACAAAAAATAGCAGGATTTTTTTGAGCAATATGATAAAATTCAAAGAGTTACTTTTTTGTTTTTGACTATTGTGCTTTGGTATGTTATTATATTCGATGAGGTATTATTATGGGTACAGCAATTGTTGTTACATCCGGAAAGGGCGGCGTCGGTAAATCAACGGTTTCGCTCGGGCTTGCCGCGCAATTTGCGGCGAACGGTGAGCGTGTTCTGCTTGTTGATTGTGATGCGGGACTTCGCAGTCTGGATAGAATGACAGGCACGGAAGAGGATTTGGTTTTTGACAGCTCCGATGTGGTTTCGGGCCGCTGTTCACCGGCAGAGGCGATTTATCCCTGCAAAAGTATTCCGGGCGTATCTTTGATGCCTGCACCCGCAAACGGCGAGGAGCTTGTTCCGGCTTCCGCTATGCAGCGTTTGGTACCTCTTTTAAAGCGGTATTTTGACCGCGTGATCCTGGATTCTCCGGCCGGTGTGGGAAGGGGATTTCGGGCAGCAGCTGCTGCGGCTGACAAAGCTTTGATCGTTTGTAATTCGGATCCGGTTTGTATCCGGGATGCAGCGATCGTGCGCAGACTGCTTGAGGAGTTGGAAATTTCGGAACAGCGTTTGATCATTAACCGGTTTAATGCAGAGTATTTTCTCAGTATGACACCGGATGCTGATAAGAAAGCATTAAGAAAAAAGAGTGTTCAGGAGGACATGCCGTCCGGCACATTACGAGATCTCGATGATGTGATCGATCTTTCCGGTGTGCAGCTGATCGGCATTGTGCCGGAAGACAGAACACTTTCTGCAGCTTTTGCTTTAGGACGTCAGCCGGCCGATGATACGCCGGGACGTATGGCGCTTTCCCGTATTGCGGCCCGTTTGAACGGTGTATCCGTTCCGCTGGTGCTTTGATCGTTTGAAAATTATTTTGTTCTGCGAGCTTTTACATATTGTTGGGGAGGTCTTTTTATGAATATTGCAATTACCGCTCATGATGCGAAAAAGGAACTGATGGTTCAGTTCTGCATTGCTTACTGCGGCATTCTGAGCCGACATAACCTTTGCGCTACAGGTACAACAGGCAAGTTGGTCTCCGACGCTACGGGTCTGAATATTCAGCGTTTCCTTAGCGGCACGCAGGGCGGCGATCAGCAGATCGCAGCGCGTATTGCTTTTAACGAGATCGATCTGCTTCTGTTCTTCCGTGATTCTCTGCAGTCCGCTGCACAGGAATCCAGCGATAAGAACCTGCTGCGTCTTTGCGACATGCACAATATTCCGGTTGCAACAAACATTGCAACGGCTGAGGTTCTGATCCACGGTCTTGAGCGCGGCGACCTTGATTGGCGTGAAATCGTAAAGCTCTGATTTCAATTGACAACCGCAGCAAAATGCGGTACAGTATAATCACAAAATAAACGGCGTTGACCGGGATGAGTATCCGATTTATTCGGCACCTACAGAGAGCGCGGCCTGAGGCTGGAAGCTGCGCGTGCGAATGCGGAGAAAGACACCCGTGAGCTGCACTTAAAGTGCGTATGTCCCGCGTTAAGGGGCTTTGAGGAAAAACGGATATTTTATGCCCGTTTTTCGAAAAAGGGTGGCACCACGAACTTGTTTCGTCCCTTATCCGATTACAGGATAAGGGACTTTTTATTTTTAGTCAGCACGAAAAAGAAAGGAAAAATGATATGGAACTCATTACAAAAGCGCCTAAGGGCACAAGAGACATCGTTCCCGGCGAGTCCGAAAAATGGACGATAGTTGAAAATGTTATGGCAAACGAAGCGGAACTGAACGGTTTTTCCGAGATCCGCACACCGGTTTTCGAGCATACCGAGCTTTTTCTCCGTTCCGTCGGCGATACGACCGATGTTGTTGAAAAGCAGATGTATACCTTTGAGGATAAAGGTGGCCGTTCTATCACACTGCGCCCGGAGGGCACAGCCGGTGCCGTACGTGCTATGTTGGAAAACGGCATGCCGAACAACGGCTACCCGATCAAGCTTTACTATAAAACCTCCTGCTACCGTTATGAAAAGCCGCAGGCAGGCAGACTTCGCGAGCTGCACCAGTTCGGTGTTGAAATGTTCGGTGCCGCAGAGCCGGTTGCAGATGCACAGGTCATTATGCTCGGTATGTCTATTTTCGAGCGTCTCGGCCTGAAGGACGATATTCAGCTTGCAATCAACTCTATTGGCTGTCCTACTTGCCGTGCAGAGTATCATAAGGCTCTGAAGGCTTACTTCACAGATCGCAAAGAAGAGCTTTGCGAGACCTGTAACTCCCGTTTGGAGCGCAACCCGATGCGTATTCTCGACTGTAAGAGCCCGGTTTGCGGCGCTATTGCGAAAGAAGCGCCGAAGATCACGGAGTACCTCTGTGCGGATTGCGCAGCACACTTCGAAAAGGTAAAGACACTGCTTACGGAAGTCGGTATCCCGTTCACGGTAGATCCGGGTCTTGTTCGCGGTCTCGACTATTACACCCGTACCGTATTCGAGTTCCCGTCTAACCGTTTCGGCTTTGCACTCGGCGGCGGCGGACGTTACGACGGTCTCGTTGAGGAGATCGGCGGTAAGCCGACACCGGCACTCGGCTTCGGCCTCGGCTTCGACCGTATCATGATGGCATTGAAGGAAGCCGGCGCAGAGTTCCCGGAGGAGAGCAAGTGCGATCTGTACATTGCTTCCATGGGTGAAAAGGCACAGATGAAGGCGTTTAAGCTTGTTGGCGAGCTGCACTGCAGCGGCGTTCCGGCAGACTGCGATCTGTGCGGACGCGGCCTGAAGGCACAGATGAAGTATGCCGATAAGATCAAAGCAAAGTATACGATCGTTCTCGGCGATAATGAGATCGAATCCGGCATGGCAGAACTCAAGAACATGAAGACCGGCGAAAAGAAGAAGATTTCCGTCAAAGAAGATTTTATCGATGCTTACCTGACCGAAACGACTGCACAGGACGATCTTGCGTTTTAAAAGCTGCCCGAAGTTTGGGCGCGTTATATGCAGAGCGTATAAAGTAAAAAATCAACTGAAAATATAAACGAAAAGAGGAAATGATTATGGTTCAGTCCAGAACACATACCTGCGGTGAGCTTCGTCTCGTTGATGCAGGCAAACAGGTTACCATCGTCGGCTGGATGGAAAACATCCGCGAAGTCGGCAGCAATTTTGCATTCGTTGTTCTTCGTGACTTCTACGGCACCACACAGGTCGTTATCGAAAACGAAGAGATGATGAACATCGTAAAGCCGCTCAACAAGGAAACAACACTTTCCGTTACCGGTGTTGTCCGTGAGCGTGAAAGCAAGAACACAAAGATCCCGACCGGTGAGATCGAAGTTGTACCGGAAAAGATCGAGATCCTCGGCAAGTGCGTACACAACCAGCTGCCGTTCGAGATCAACAAGAGCCGCGATGCGGACGAGAACGTACGTCTGAAGTACCGCTTCCTCGACCTGCGCAATCCGGCTGTTAAGTCCAACATCATCCTCCGCAGCCAGGTCGTAGCCGAACTGCGCCGCCTGATGACCGAAAAGGGCTTCCTTGAGATCACCACACCGATCCTGACCGCTTCTTCTCCGGAAGGCGCAAGAGACTATCTTGTTCCGGCAAGAAATCATCCGGGCAAGTTCTATGCGCTGCCGCAGGCACCGCAGCAGTTTAAGCAGCTGCCCATGACCTCCGGTTTCGACAAGTATTTCCAGATCGCACCGTGCTTCCGTGATGAGGACGCACGTGCAGACCGTACACCGGGCGAATTCTACCAGATGGATATGGAAATGGCATTCGCAACACAGAATGATGTTCTTTCCACACTGGAAGATGTTCTTGTTCCGGTTTTCGAGAAGTTCGGTAAGTACAAGAGAGTTTCTCAGGCTCCGTTCCGTCACATCCCGTTCAACGAGGCTATGGAACGCTACGGTTCCGATAAGCCGGACCTGCGTATCGACCTCGAGATTCAGGATATCACAGCTGAAGTTCAGGGCTGCGGTTTCGGTCCGTTCGAAAATGCAACCGTTAAGGCAGTTTCCGTTGATGATTTCACACAGGCAAGAAAGTGGATCGATAAGCTCCTCGCTGACGTGGAAGTACAGACCGGCAATAAGGCATGCTGGGTCAAGGTTGATGAAAACGGCAACCTGACCGGCGGCGTTTCCAAGTTCCTTGCAGATTACAAGGATGCACTTACAGAGAAGCTGAACCTCAAGCCCGGTTCCTTCGTCTGCATGGCTGCGGGTAAGAAGGCTGCTGCACAGAAGACAGCAGGTGTTATCCGTACACTGCTCGGCAAGCGTGTTCCGGGTCACTTCGATGAAGAGCAGTATGCGATCTGCTGGATCGTCGACTTCCCGATGTATGAAATGGGCGAAGAGTCCGGTCAGCTTGAGTTCTGCCACAACCCGTTCTCCATGCCGCAGGGCGGTATGCAGGCACTGCTCGATGCAGAAGGCGATGTAGAAAAGCTTCTGCAGATCAACGCAGACCAGTACGACCTTGTCGTTAACGGCTACGAGTCTGCATCCGGTGCGGTACGTAACCACAATCCTGAGATCATGGTCAAGGCATTCCAGATGGTTGGTCTCGGTGAAGAGGACGTTAAGGCAAAGTTCCCGGCAATGTACAATGCATTCTCCTACGGTGCACCGCCGCACGCCGGTGCAGCACCGGGCGTTGACCGTTTGATCATGCTTCTGACCGGTGAGGAAAGCATCCGTGAGGTTATTACCTTCCCGATGAACAAGAATGCGCAGGACCTGATGATGGGCGCACCGACAACGGTAGATCAGGTTCAGCTCGATACGGTCCACATTGCACTTGTGGAAGAAGAATGAGCTTTTCACACGATATAAAACTGTACACAGGCGAGCGTTTCACCGATGTGGATTTCACCGATGAAACGCTTACCGGCTGTACATTCATAAAATGCGATTTTCGCGGTACGGTCTTCTCCGGCGCTTTGCTGGAGAAGTGCCGTTTTTCTGCCTGCGCATTTGATT
>JAZNMV010000152.1:0-14543 GCA_045579885.1 Acutalibacteraceae bacterium
GTCCCTTAAATATTTCGCCTGCAATTCTAATACGTTCGTTGCGGGGAGCACTTTCATATAAAGTATGGGCAGGCACGATGAAGTCGGAGGCCAAGCGGTCTTAGGAAGACAATGACTAGACCCAACTCCTTGGCTCACAGAACGACATGGCTACGATCCGACTTTGGAACGAATTGTGCCTGCCCATACTTTATATGAAAGTGCTCCCCGCAGCGAACGTATTAAGATTGCAGGCGAAATATTCAAAGGACTGCACAAGACTGACTTGCCCGACAGTACATTTCCTACATACACCGAATGGTTTGAAGCCGGCAAAGAGGGCGCAGAAAATCGTGAGGATTGTGAAGAACTGTATCCGTATCTTGACAGTGCAGAGCGAATGCTTACAGATATATGCAAAAAGTATTCTCGCAATCTTCTGCTGCACGGTGATTTACACCATGAGAATATACTTAAAAATGAAAATGGAGGCTATACGGTTACTGACCCTAAAGGCGTAATAGGCGACCCTGTATTTGATTTATCGAGATTTATACTTGATGAGTTTAGAGACGATTTGACCTCAGAGCCAAAGGATGCAGTAATTGATTTCGTTCAAAAGCTTAGTGACAGTGTGGGTATTCCCTGTGAGATTTTATTGCGCTGTTTGTTTATTGAAACGGTCATTTGGCTTTTCAGAGAAGAACTCGCATACGGAGAAAGTCTTGAAGAGTGCCGGCAGCTGATTACGAATATGAAAGTTGCGTACGAGTTTGCTCACAGCAGGAAAGAATAATATTCTCACGCCATAGGTTATTCCGGTAATAATAGATTCCGTACACTTCAGTCAAACTCTGCTGTAATTGCAAACTGACACCGGTCATGGTATAATTATATTACAATGAACTCGATTTATCAGGCCGGAGGGATAAACATGAAAAGAACCGTTCGCAATAACATCAATGCAGCATACAGTCTGCATGATATGAATATATTTACCTTTGAGGTTGCAGGGAATGACATTATCATGCGCACACAATCCGGCATGGTTGAAACCACACCTCCGTACAGACAGCTTGACGGATGCGTTGAATTTCATAATGTACAGTGGGATTTCTGTTATGTTTATCTGCTCGGTGTTACCGGAAATACCGGTACATTCAGCGGAGAAAAGCTCATGTTCCGCGACTTTTTAAAAAGATTTCGGCAGTTTGGTTTCTCTGTCATGGACGAAACTTACGGGTACAATATGACAAAATACAGCGGATTTCTTTTATCCAACCGACAGCACTATGAGTGTATCATCGAGATATACCATGAAGGCGATATGATTTTTGTTACGGAAGAATAGTCTTGTTTTATCCAATCCCTTTTACTAAAAAACGCATGGATCCCACAGCTCGCGGTTTCCATGCGTTTTCATATTTATTTTCTGCAAAATTCGCGATTACGCCTCTTCCCGCTCCGCTCCGGCAGACAGTGCTTCAAAGCAGCGGTTCAGATATACAATCTGCGATACCGCCGTAACGGCACTACGGAGCATATCTTTCTCGAGCGAAGATGTCACGCCGATATCCTCTACGGCTTCTTTCAGACCGAACTGATAATACAGGATATTTTCAAGTTCTTCGCAGAAATAGTCGTAAGCGATCTGATCCGTGTACTTTCCTTTTGAGCGCATCAAACAAAACAGGTCATTCACACGGTCGAGCGGCGTGACCTGCTTTAAAAGCACCAGTGCGATCAGACATGCGATCTGATTTCCGGAATACTGTTTTTTCACAGGATTTGCGATAAACCCCTGCTTAACATAGTTTCTCACCATCGAACCCGTTACATCTTCAAATCCCAATGCACCGATACACTGATTGATATATTTTGTTGTCTGTTCCAGGTACAGCCCTACATCGGGAATCTCATGATATCGCGGGAGACGAAATCCGCGCATGGAACAGGAAATTGCGTCTGTAATCTGTTTATTCATAAGTCAATTATATCGGCCTTTCTGACAAAAGTCAACAAAAACCGTGTCACAGGTTATCCAAAAGCCCTTGACAGACGCAGCAAAACCCTGTACACTAACGATGGGTTTTTAAAACCCCTTGATAAGCTAGTTGAACCCCAGTCCCAAAGGAAGTAATTCTATGAAAATTATCGCAGATACCGCAGCACTGATCCCCCCCGCTGAAGGAAGTGATCTCGGCATTACCGTGATTCCTGTATGTGTAACAGTAAATGATCGGACATATCAGGACTATACGGAAATTGACACAGCACATTTTTTGGAACTCGTCAAACAAGGCGGCATTCCCGGCTCCTCTCAGCCGGCGGTCGGTGATATTTTGGATATTCTCGATTCAACAGACGATGAAATGATATTTCTCACCGTCGGAGACGGTTTATCCGGTGCCTACCAGACAACCATGGGTGCACGAAACTTAGCCAAAAATCCCGAAAGAATACATGTTATCGACTCGCAGACTTTAGGCGGTCCCTTGCACTATCTGGCAAAAAAAGCCGTTGCACTTAAAGAGCAGGGTCTGAATACAGAGCAGCTCAAAGAGCAGCTGCAGCGCTGCATTGAGTCTTCCGTCTCTTTTGTAATTCCCGAAGATTTCGAATTTTTGAAGCGCAGCGGCAGATTAACGGCGCTTACAGCTAAAGTCGGCGGCGCACTGAAGCTGCTTCCGATCCTGACACAAACTAAGGACAAAAAGCGCATTACCCCTGTCGGTATTAAGAGAAGTTGGAAAGCTGCCGTGGAGGTTGTTATGCAGAAGCTGCACGCGTTGAATGTCGGCGCGAACCACCTCATCAGCGTTTGCCATGCCGGTACACCGCAGAAAGCGGAACAGGTACTCATGCAGATCAAAGAGCAGTTTTCTTCTTCCGAAACCGAAATCCTTGAGTTGTCTCCGGCACTTGCAACACACGGCGGCCCGGGCTGCATCGTCATTCAGGCGATCTGCAGATGAGGTGCAGTATGGATTTTCTCATCGTAATATTGAGCAGCTATTTGATCGGTTCCATACCGTTCGCCTATGTGATCGGAAAACTCTTTTTCCGCACGGATGTAAGACAGCACGGAAGCGGTAATTTGGGCGGCAGCAATACAGGGCGCGTTTTAGGCAGCAAAGCCGGTGTAGCCGTAATGACGTTCGACCTTTTGAAAGTTACACTCTCGGTTTTTATTGCCCTACAGATCAGCGATCACCCATGGATCATGAGCTGCGCTGCTCTCTCCGCATCGATCGGACACTGCTACCCGATTTTTGTCCGGTTTCACGGAGGTAAGGCAGTTGCCGCACTTTACGGCTTTTTGTTCGCACTGTGGGTCTGCGCCGGTTACACCGCCTGGGTGTTCTTTCTTCCGCTGTTTACTTTTTTACTCGTCTTAACCGTGTCTAAAATCGTTTCTTTGTCGAGCATTCTTTCCTCTATTGCCGCTGCGGTTTTCATGTGGATGATCCTTGCACATGTTTCCGTTATCTGCACTGTAATGATCTGCGCAGCGCTGATCATTGTGCGTCATCGCGGCAATATTCAGCGGATGTTTTCGGGCACGGAACGTAAAATCAGCTGGATGAAGTAAAATTTACAATTATTTTTCCTAAAAAAGTTCTTGACAAAACAAAAATCAAGCGCTATAATCACCACAACAACTGAACACGTTGTACACATCAAATGCGAAGAGCAGAAACCAGTAGGTTGGAAAGAACCTGGAGAGAGTTGCCGGTCGGTGCGAGGCAAAGGAGACGTCCTTCTCGAATTCATTCTGTTAGCAGTGCGCTGAATAAGAGAAATCTTTAGTAGGATGCAACGGGAGTTCCCGTCACAGAACTAGGGTATGTCAGTACCCAAAAAGGCTGTTACCGTGAGATAGCAGCGTACTGAGGTGGTACCACGGGATTATTGATTTCTCGTCCTCTGTATTCTTTATCGGAATGCGGAGGACTTTGTGTTTTCCGGCAGCATTCCAGAAAAAACAGTTTGAGAACAACTCAAACACAGTAAGGAAAGGTTGGTTAAACATGGCACAAAACTACTATCAAAGAGAAATCGAAACCATGCCGGTTGAAGAGATGAAAAAGCTTCAGTCCGAAAAGCTCGTCAAGCAGGTAAAGCACGTCTACGATAATGTTCCCTATTACCGTGATCTGATGGACAAAAAAGGTGTAAAGCCGGAGGATATCAAGGGAATCGACGATCTTCACAAGCTTCCCTTCCTCACAAAGGCTGATCTGCGCGATGCCTACCCTTACGGTCTTTTGGCAAAGCCGCTCGAAGACTGTGTCCGTATTCAGTCCACTTCCGGTACGACCGGCCGCCGTGTTGTTGCTTTCTATACACAGCACGATGTCGATTTGTGGGAAGACTGCTGCGCCCGTGCAATCATGGCTGCAGGCGGCACAAATAAGGACGTCTGTCAGGTCGCTTACGGCTACGGCCTCTTCACAGGCGGTCCCGGCCTGAACGGCGGTTCCCATAAAGTCGGCTGCCTCACACTCCCCATGTCTTCCGGCAATACGGACAGACAGATCCAGTTCATGATGGATCTCAGTGCGTCTATCCTTTGCTGTACCCCCTCCTATGCGGCATATATCGGTGAAACCTTGAAAGAGCAGGGCTACACACCCGATCAGATCCCGCTGAAGGCAGGTATCTTCGGTGCCGAGCCGTGGACCGAAGAAATGCGTCAGGGTATTGAAAAGACCCTCGGCATCAAAGCCTACGATATTTACGGTTTGACCGAAACGACCGGCCCCGGAGTTGCATTCGAGTGCAGCGAACAGACCGGTATGCATATAAACGAAGACCACTTCTACGCAGAGATCATCGATCCCGAAACCGGAGAAGTTCTTCCCGAAGGCAGCAAGGGTGAGCTTGTGTTCACTTCCCTCGATAAGGAAGCCTTCCCCCTGCTTCGTTACCGCACACGCGATATCTGCGTACTTTCCCGTAAAAAGTGCTCCTGCGGCCGCACACTGATCAAAATGGCAAAGCCGATGGGCAGAACAGACGATATGCTCATCATCCGCGGTGTAAACGTATTCCCGAGCCAGATCGAAACCGTACTTTTGAACGAAGGTTATCAGCCGAACTACCAGATCGTAGTAGACCGTGTAAACAACACGGACACATTCGAAGTCAACGTTGAGATGACACCGGAAATGTTCACCGATAAGGTAAGCGAAATCCTTGCCATGGAAAAGACACTTGCAAACGCAATGAAGGCTATGCTGGGTATCAACCCCGCGGTCCATCTTGTAACACCGAAGTCCATTGCAAGAAGTGAAGGCAAAGCCGTTCGCGTTATAGATAAGAGAAAACTGATTTGATTTCAGAAAGGGGTTATAATCATGGCAATTAAGCAGTTAACGGTATTCGTTGAAAACAGACAGGGTACAGTCGTCTCTGTGACCGACATCCTTTCGAAGCACAATATCAATCTTCGCGCACTCTCCATTGCGGAAACACAGGATTTCGGCATCCTCCGTTTGATCGTAAACGATGAGATCACGGCGGAGAAGGTGCTCAGTGAAGCCGGATATCTGATCAAAATTACCGAGGTCGTAGGTGTAAAGATCGGCGATGCCCCCGGTAAGCTCACCGCTGCACTGCAGGTGTTGGATGAAAACAACATCAACATGGAATATCTCTACGCATTTATGGCTCGTACGGAAAAGCACGCCTATGTTGTCATCCGCGTTGAAGATAATCAGACAGCGGAAAAGGCGCTTACCGATGCCGGCTTCCATATGATCTCCGAAGCCGATATCAACAAGCTTTAAATGCTGCGCACCGGGATCATTGCAGCTTAAAACTCAACAATATAACAAAACAGGAATCGGATATTCTCCGATTCCTGTTTTCTTTGGTTTAATTTGTAAATTCTGCCGCTTTTACATAGTCGATGAACACCCTGAGGCTTTTAGAGAGCCATTTATTTTTGTGATAGATCAGCTGTTTCCAGATATCCAATTTCACGTCGCATACATCCAGATAACAAAGCGCTCCCGATTCGATCAGGGGTTTTGTTACAAAATCCGGCAAAAACGAGATCATATTGCTCTGCGCAAGCACGGACGTAATGATATCGGTTCGTCCGATTTCCAGAACCGGTGTGATCTCTATCGATTTTTTCGCAAGCTCTCTATCGAAAACACGTCTGTATCCCTGACCGTATTCCGTTAAAATGAACGGTTCATTTGCAATGTCATGGATCGAAAGGTTTTTTCTGTTCGCAAATTTCGAGTTGGCATTCGTTACAAAGTGCATGGAAAGCTGCTCTTCCTTTGCAATAATATAATCCCTGTTATAAGAATGACGGTCGAGCGTAATAATTATATCCGCTTCGTTGTGGTCAAGCATATCAAACATGACATTGGTGTCTGCCGTTGTGAACTTAACGGAGATTGAAGGGTATTTCCCGTGAAAATCGATATAATGCGTATTTACCATTTCCTCGCATACGGAATCCGGCGTTACGATATGAATAGCTCCGGCAAACTCTTCCTCGCGGCTTAAATTCTCCTTAAACTCATCCGTCAGCGCACGAACCTGATGCGCGTAACTCATGAGCTCATGTCCGCGTTCCGTAAGCGTGATCGTATGGTTAATCCTTTCAAACAAAAGACATCCTAATTCTTCTTCGAGCTGTTTGATTTGAAAAGAAACGGTAGATTGCGAATATCCCAACAGGTCGGCCGCTTTTGTAAAACTTCCGAGTTCCGCTACATGTGTGAATGTAATTAAATTACGCAGTTCCATTTTATTCTCCTGACCATCGATTTTTTCGATCGTAAATATTAAAACCATTCGTTTGACCAATGGTACAATTGATTATATAATCGATTACAACAAAAAGCAAGTCCTTTATGCATCATCTCGGTCAGCTAAAGTTGCATAAAGGTACCCCACAGGAGGAACCCCAAATGACAAACGTACAATTCATCACTATGATCGCCTTAGGTATCTTTGCTGCACTGATGGTACTTATCGGATGTATCAGCTACAGACGCTCGAAAAATCTGGATAACTTTTTGCTTGGCGGCAGAAAGATCGGTGCTTGGGCAACCGCGTTTGCATATGGAACCGCCTATTTCTCCGCAGTTGTTTTTATCGGCTATGCCGGTCAGCACGGCTGGAACATCGGTATCGGCGCAATATGGATCGGTGTCGGCAATGCGATCCTTGGTTGCCTGCTCTCTTGGCTTTTCTTTGCCAACCGCACAAGAAAAATAACAAAGAAGCTTAATGCACGAACTATGTCCGATTATTTTGAAAAACGCTACAATTCAAGAAACCTCAAGATCCTTGCCGCTTCCATCATCTTTATTTTCCTTCTTCCCTATTCCGCAGCCGTATACAAAGGACTCGGTTCACTCTTCAGTGCCGTTTTCCCCGGCGTTGAAACCTGGGTATGGATGCTCGGCATTGCGGTTCTTACCGCGATATACCTTGTAGCCGGCGGCTACATCGCAACCTCTTACACAGATCTTGTTCAGGGCATTATCATGATCGCCGGTGTTATTTGCCTCGTCGTTGCTGTTCTCAGCCACAAAAGCGTGGACGGCATCAGCGGACTTATTCAGAACCTCAGCAATTTTGAATCGCTTCCCGGAGACCCCAACCCCACAACCGGTGCTCAGCTAACCGATATCTTCGGCGGCTCCTCGTTTAGATTCCTTTGCATCAACATTATGCTTACAAGCTTCGGCACCTGGGGACTTCCGCAGATGATCGGTAAGTTCTACGCTATTAAAGATACCGCTGCCATTAAGCGCGGTACTGTGATCTCCACGATTTTCTGCATTATCATTGGATGCGGTGCTTACCTTGTCGGCTCTGCCTCCCGACTGATTCTCGGCGGTCAGCTTCCCGAAGGCGGCATCGACTCCGTCATTCCCGCTGTACTTATGGAAGTTCTCGGCAACGGCACATTCGGCATCATTCTTCTGGCCGTTATCATGATCCTGCTGCTTTCTGCATCCATGTCAACACTTGAAGCGGTGGTCCTCACATCGGCTTCTGCGGTTGCAGTTGACCTGATCCCGGCAATTCGAAAGAAAGAAATCAAATCCGACAATCAAATGAAGCTCACAAGACTTCTTTGCCTCGCTTTTGTAGCCTGCTCTTTCATCTTTGCCACACAGAATATCCCGATCATCGTCAGCCTGATGTCGTTTTCCTGGGGCGTTGTTTCCGGCTGTTTCATCGGCCCTTACATTTGGGGCCTGTTTTCGAAGAAAATCACGAAAGCCGGTGCATTTGCCGGTGTTCTCTCCGGACTTCTCACCGTTGGCGGTGCAACACTTGTGATCTCCTTAAACTCCGGTTTCTCCGCAGCTGCAGCGAAATCTCCGGAAATGGGTGTTGCAGCCATGGCTGTTTCTTTAATTATCGTTCCGCTCGTCAGTGCTTTTACGAAAAACAAGAAGGCCGATGCAGAACGCATAGAGAAAATTTTCGAGTGCTATAAGGAAAACTGACAAGACTTTTCTCATAAATTACAGTTTTGGGGCGTACGGCAGCTTACCGTACGCCCCAAAAAAATTATAATGAATCGCCTAAACTCTTGATTTTGCTTTTCTTTTTGCTAAAATTAAAGAGATACAAACTTTACGGAGGCGAACGGTATGGAAACTTTGCAGATCATGCTGAAAAACGTTATCATCTTTGTTTTACTGGCTGTACCCGGTTATCTGCTTGTAAAAGGAAAATTAGTTGGCGGAAAGGAATCGGGCATACTTTCAAAACTTCTCACCTATGTGGGCATGCCGTTTATGATCCTCTCTAGTACACTGAATCTCGAATTCACCCCGGAGTTCACACGGTCTATTCTGATCACTTCGGTATTCGGCATTTTGTTTGTACTGGCCATGTTCTTCGGCACATCGCTTTTGGTACGTGACAGTGATGTGAAACGCCGCGGCATGCTGCGTTTCTGCATGATCTTCGCAAATAACGGATTCATCGGCATCCCCCTCGGCAGAGCGGTCTTCGGAGAAGATTCCCCCGTTATGGCATACCTCATTGTACTGAATATTATCAATAACGTACTGATGTTCACACTCGGCGCCTATTTGATCTCCGGCGATAAGAAGACGATCAACGTAAAGAAAGCGCTCCTCAACCCCGTGCTTCTCGCATTTATTGTCGGCATCGTATTAAAGCTTCTGTCCGTAGAAAAGGCTGTTCCGGAAATTCAGACATATGCGAGCTACTTCAGCGGTGTTGTCACACCGGTCTCCATGTTGGTTCTCGGCATTAAGCTTGCAGAAGTTCCGCTTAAGAAACTGTTCACCTCCGGCAGAATGTACTACGCCTGCCTCATTCGCCTCGTACTGTTCCCCGTGCTCAGCGTTGCACTGATGCTGCTTTTAGGAACAATTCCCGCACTTGCGATCACCGAGAATATGATCCTCGGCGTATTCATTTCCTTCGCGATGCCCACAGCCGGTCTGGCTTCCGCATTTTCCGACCAGTACCACGGCGATACCGAAAATGCCGTTATCCTGACACTCGGCACGACCATCGTATCCGCCGCAGCCATCCCGGTTCTGTATTGGCTCGTACAGAGCGTGCTGGCTGTACTCTGATCTCAAAACATAAAATTAACCCGCACTGCAGTGTTCACCTGAACCTGTGCAGTGCGGGTTTTATTATAGCTTCAAATGTTATTCTCTTCTGAGTGCATCGATCGGATTGAGATTTGCAGCCTTTATTGCGGGCAGCAAACCAAATACGATACCGATGAGCATAGAGAACACAACGCTGATAATGATTGCCGGAACGGACACCGCGACCGGAACACCGTTTGTTTACGAGATCAGCTGCGCGAGGATAATACCTGTTGCAACGCCGATGATGCCGCCAAGACTTGTGAGCACCGATGCCTCCGTCAAAAACTGAAGTCGGATGCGACGCTTCTTTGCACCGAGTGCTTTTTTCAGGCCGATCTCACCGGTTCGTTCGGTAACGGAAACCAGCATAATATTCATAACACCGATACCGCCGACAATAAGGGAAATACCAGCGATCCAGACGAGCTGCCGGTTTGTCGCGCTGCTCATCTCCTGCAGCTTCTGCGCCTGCTCGAGGAGGTCTTCACTGCGGTACGAGAATGTGCTGCCGGAAACAGAGTCCTCCACTGCTACACCGTCTTCTGCGATTTCTTCCTCCGGCATGATTTCCTCTTCCGGAATCATGGCTGCCGCACCGGAAATTTGGTTTGCAGTCAGATAATCCGCAACATTCTTACCGGCCTTTGTCATCAAATCCGTGCTTTCCGCACGTACCGCAACGCTCTGCGGTTCGTCGAAGCGAAATACAGTGGGCCAGGCCGCAGACGGGATGAAGAGATTCCCGGCAGATGTATCGGCATACATGTAATAATCGTCGAGCGAATTGATTACCGGCGCAAAGCTGCTCATCTTCTCAACAAGACCGACCACGACAAACGGTTCGGTCTTGATCTCCACCGTTTTTCCTACCGGATATTCGCCCGGAAACAGCGTGGAGGCGGCTTTTTTATCAAGAATCGCAACGCGGCGAAAGTGCTCATAATCACTCTCTGTAAACATTCTGCCGTACGCTACACGGTGATCCGTCACGGTGAAATATTTTTCATCTATGCCATACGTCGCGCCGTTAAAGGTATTCAGCCCGGCGCTGACATTTTCGCTCCACTGACGAACATGAAACAGAGAAACATCCTTTACACCGTCCAGCTTTTTCATTTCTTCGCGTGCAGAGGGTTCAATGACCTTAACGCCAGCCGGCAGCGAATTATACGCCAAATCGTACGGATAATCATTCTGGTACAGCTGCACCGTTACAACATTGCTGCCCGAACCGATCAGATTCTCCTTGATCTGTTCGTTCGTACCCTGAATGGTGGAGACAATGGTGATAATGGCTGCTATACCGATGATGATACCGAGCATAGTCAGCACACTGCGCATTTTATGCCCCCAGATTCCCTGAAAAGCGAGTCTGATATTTTCCATTTCTCCACCTCCTTAATTGTAAAGATCTTCCCAGGTGCCTTCCTGCGTGGGTGCACCTTCGCGTACATCGTTTCCATACGGAAATGCCAGCCAATCTTCACCCGTGAGACCGTTTCTGATTTCCGTATAGCTGCCCCACAGACTGCCGCCGACCTGCACGTATCGCTTTTCGAGATTGCCGTCCGCTCCGCGAACGTAGACATAGCTCTTTGCTCCTTCGCTTCTGAGGAAAGCGTTATCGACATACAGGCTGCCCTGTCCTTCATTGCCTCTGAGCGTCATCGAAACATAGAAGCCGTCCTGCAGCTCGGCTGTGCCATCCACAAACACCGTGTAAGGATAATAGCTTACATTCTGGCTGCCGCCATAGTAGTACTGCTCGTTTTCCATTGGGAACTGCCCGATCTCCGTGATCGTACCCTCATAGCTCATGCCGGAATCCCAACTCATAATATCCACGGTCTGCCCGATTTGAACAGAACGCAGCTGCAATTCACTGACAGAGCCCTCAATGTAGAATCCACCGCCGTCGGTGATCTTCATCAGCGGCGTACCCGGTTCGCTCATTTCGGGATCCGAAAGACCTGTGACCGTGCCGTCAAACTCGGCAAGCAATTGACCGGAATCCGCTTCCTTTTGCATGATGCGGAATTCCGCTTCTTCCATCTTGATCTTAAATTCCAGATCTTTGATTTGTGTCTGCTTCTCCGTGCGCATCGCCGCGATCTCCGCAGCAGTATAGCCGGAGTTCCACTCTACACCGGGATCGACCGGTACTTCTTCCGGCTCGGAAAGTTTGAAGAACGAGAAGCGATATTCGTCTTCCGTCGTACCGTCCTCATTTGTAACGGTCAGGCGCATCAACTTAATGCCGTTTTCTTCAAGAATGGCACCGTCAGCCTTATCTTCTTCCGTGCGCTGAAACCAGATGAACAGAACATTATCGGAAACGCCCTCAAAAAGTGCTTTCATTATTGTTTCATCGATCGCAGTGTCGGATTTTATCCAGCAGTATTTCGGCGTCAGCGACGTGCTGCCGGACCCGGAATACAGCAAATAAGTCTTACCGGTAAGATCAAACGCAGAGAGGTCGGCCACAGGCTCCGGCGGCTCGGTGGGTTCGGGGACTTCGACCTCATAATACCGGATGGGTACATAAGAATTGATCACACGCAGTTCCTTCTGCGCTGTCTCCAAATCCAGCTTTGCCTGCTGCACGGCAATATCTTTCTGCATGAGCTGAATATTGGAAAGTGTTGTATCGTATGTAAAGAGCACATCGCCTTTTTTAACGTTCTGCCCTTCCGTGACCAGAATTTCCTTTACCGTCTGTGTTTCCGACAAAAACACATTCTGCACACGGTCTGTCGTGACCATACCGGAACTCTCACCCGAGTAATCGTAGTAGTCGGTCATGCCGACCACACCCTCCTGAAAGCTGAAAACGAAAACGGGTTCGCGGTTTTGAGAAGCGTAATACACACCGCCGAGTGCTGCTGCAATCACAAGAACGAGTGCGATCGTGATATAGAGCCATTTGCGTTTATTCTTCTTCACTGACCGCCACCTCCTCGTCGTTCGGGATCAACAGCTGACCGTCAAGGATCCTGCATATTTTATCCGCACGCTCCGCTACGGCAAGTTCATGCGTGATCATAATGATCGTCATACCCTTATCGCTGAGTTCACGGAAAATCTCCATGATCTGATGGCCGGAAGCCGTATCGAGCGCACCGGTCGGTTCATCCGCAAGAAGTATTTTGGGGTTCGTCACCATTGCACGTGCGATCGCAACGCGCTGACACTGACCGCCTGAAAGCTGATTCGGCATAAACTGAACACGGTCTTCAAGGCCCACCGCTTTCAGCGCCTCTGCTGCGCGTTCTCTTCGCTCTTTTTGGTTCACACCGGCGTAAAGCAGGGGCAACGCAACATTATCAAGTGCGTTCATTTTCGGAAGCAGGTGGAAATTCTGAAAGACAAAACCGATCTCCCGGTTTCGAATATCCGCTAAAGCATTGTCATCGAGTTCATTGACCTTTCTGCCGTTTAAAATATAATCGCCGGAAGTCGGGGTATCAAGGCAGCCGATCAGATTCATGAGCGTTGTTTTGCCCGAACCCGACGGTCCCATGATCGCAAGGTATTCGCCCTCTCCGACTTCGAGATTTATATCTTTCAGCACCGGGATCTCCGTTTTACCGCGATAGTAATTCTTAAATACATTTTTAAGTTCAAGGATCATAACGCTCACTCCTCCGCTATGACAGCTTCGACCGGAGCGTCTTCGGGCAGCATTTCTTCCGTGACTGTACTGTCCGCTGCTGCACTGTTATCCGTTAAGACTTCTGCACCGCTGAAATCTTCCGGTTCGCGGCGCGCTGTATCGGCACCTGCTTTGCAGCCGGGGTCCAGGGGCGAAGCGACATAATCCTCTGCAGAAATACCGGACAAAAGCTCATAACAGCCCGTCATGCCGTCATACATGCCAAGCACAACATTACGCTCTTCAAGTTTGCCCTTTTCGTTTTCTGTAAAAACCGAGGCGGACATTTCAAAGGTTGTTTCGTCGGTTACGATATTCGCAATAAAGCTTTCCGGGATCCACAGGCCGTCAAGCACAGGCTGCTCCTGTACCTGCTCGATATACACGTGCTGCCCCAAAAGCAAGCCTTCCACACTGTCGAGTTCCACATCAAAAACATAGGAAGACGAGGTCGTCATCGTTTCAGCAATGCCGTAGTTCATTATCATTTCATTGTTATTCTGCGACGTTTCGGCTGTGTTGATCGCTGTAACCATCCCCTGCCAAGTCTCCTCACTGACGCGGGAGAAAATCTGCACACGGGAGCCGGGCATTAAACCGTTGCTCATGCTCATTTCGTTGAGCAATCCCTGCACACGGTATGCGCCGCTCTGCTGCACGGTGATATACGAGCCACTCTGTCCTTCCTCATCGATTTTGCGCACCGTACCGTCCACCGGTGTCGTGATATCTATGTTCTGAAGCATTTCTTCGAGCGTTGCGATCTCTTTATCCTTCGTCTTGAGATTATACTCCGTTTCCATCATTGTGGTTTTCAGCGTATTGATCTCAAGCGTCAGACGCACCTTATCCGAATCGTTCCACGTATTATTAAGCTTTTTTTCCAGCTTTTCAAGCTGTTCGGTATAATCGCTCTGCTCGTTCGTCATTTTTTCAACTTCAAGCTGCGCCTTTTCTAAAGACAGCTCCAATTCATCGGAATCATAAGAAAAGAGCTTATCTCCGGCTTTCACCGTATCTCCCACTTCGACATAGAGCTCGTCAATACGCTTCGAGCTGTCTCGCGTGATCTCCACCACATTGTTGCTCACGACCATACCGGCATATCGCTCTCAGGCAACACCCGCTGTCATCAGCCTGTCGGCACGCTGTACCGTAACCGCAGCATTCTCGCCGCTGCAGCCGCACAGCGCAAACAGCATAACCAATGCAATTAAAACACAAATTCCTTTTTTCATAACAGTAACCTCCGTAAATCCGGTTTCTTGATATCATCATATCACAAC
>JAZNMV010000153.1:0-19055 GCA_045579885.1 Acutalibacteraceae bacterium
GATCTCCTTACCCGCCGTGAAGAGATCCTTGCTGCCCCGATGAAAACATGCTGAACCGTTTTTACCGTTTGATCGCAGCGTGCCTCGTGCTGCTTCTGCTTTGTGCCTGCACAGCAGCCGATATCTCTCCTGCTGAAACAAACAGCGCACACACGATCACCGATTCGCTCGGCAATACGGCTTCCCTGCCATCTGCACCGCGCATTGTTTCGCTGTACGGTTCGTTCGCGCAGTGCTGGGTACTTTCCGGCGGCACACTCTGCGGCATAACACAGGATGCGGTCGAAGATCACGGCATGGAACCCGGCGACGGTCTCGCTTTGGTCGGCACGGTAAAGGAACCGAACCTGGAGCTTATCACATCGCTGTCGCCCGATTACGTGCTGCTCTCCGCGGACCTCACGCAGCACCTTACGCTCGACGCCGCACTCTCCGATATGAACATACCGCACGGATATTTTCGGATGGATACGTTTTCGGACTACAGCGCGATCATGGAAAGCTTCTGCGCGATAAATGACCCGGACGGCAAACGTCTTTCGGAATATGTTGAAAAGCCGAAAGAGAATATCGATCACATACGGAAAGAAACTTTTGAACTGATTTCCGAAAACCCGCCGAACGTTCTCTTGCTGCGTGCCTTTTCGACCGGTGTAAAAGCAAAGACCGACGATAATTTAGCCGGTGTCATTTTGGACGAACTCGGTGCGCACAACATTGCGTACGATGCACCGAGCCTCCTTGAAGAAATGAGCGTTGAAGCAATTATTGCTGCAGACCCGGACTATATTTTTGTTTCGACCATGGGCAGCGCAGATGCCGCAAAGGACTATATGCTGCAGAATATTGAAAGCAATCCGGCATGGGCCGAGCTTTCCGCCGTAAAAAACGGACGCTATATCTTCCTGCCGAAGGAGCTTTACCACTTAAAACCTTTGAACAGATGGGACGAGAGTTATGCATATCTCAGAGACTGCCTGCTCGAAAAAACAGAATAAACGCATAAACCGCCGGCTGTTCCCGGTTCTCATTCTGGGAACGGCCGTTTCCTTTGCACTGAGTCTTTTGGTCGGTGCAGCGGATATCTCCGTTTCGGAGAGCATACGCGCCATGATAACGGGTGACCTTTCGCATCCGGGCTGCCGCATACTCTTTTATGTGCGCCTGCCGCGTGCACTTGCAGCACTCCTTTCGGGTTCTGCGCTCGCTGTTTCCGGTGTTGTAATCCAGAATGTGCTGCACAATCCGCTGGCTGCACCGAACATCATCGGCGTTAATGCCGGTGCCGGATTCTCGGTGCTGCTCATTATTGCACTTTTTCCGGCGGCTGTGGGGTTCATCCCCTTCGCAGCCTTCCTCGGTGCACTTGCGACGTCTCTCCTGATTTTCGCCGTGGCTGCGAAAACCGGTGCGGCGCGCGTCACGATCACTTTAGCCGGTGTTGCCATCGGCAGTATCTTTACGGCTTGCAGCAATGCACTGCGCACCTTCTACCCCGACTCCGTTTACAATGCGAATACATTTTTTGTCGGCGGCTTTTCCGGCATTGCGTGGAGAAATCTTTCTCCGGCATGGATGACGATCCTGCTTGGACTGCTTTTGAGCCTTATCTATTCAAATGATATGGATATACTGGCGCTCGGCGATGAGACCGCCTTATCTCTCGGTCTTTCCGTTCGCACCAAGCGTTTTCTCCTGCTCATCACCGCGAGCCTTTTAGCCGGCGGTGCGGTCAGCTTCTCCGGCTTGCTCGGCTTTGTCGGTCTCATCGTACCGCATATTTTGAGGCGCTTCACGGGACAGCGCCACCGTATGCTCATACCGCTTGCTGCACTCGGCGGCGGTACATTCGTGCTGCTCTGCGATACACTGAGCCGCACAGTATTCGCGCCTTACGAAGTTCCCGTCGGCATTTTACTCTCGCTTCTCGGCGGACCGTTCTTCGTCTTTCTCCTGCTTTCAAAGAAAGGAGGTCATCTCGAATGAGCACACCTTTGCTTGAAGTGCAAAACCTTTCCGTCACGCTCGGCGGAAAACAGATTTTGGAAAACATCTCTCTTTCTTTTGAGCCAAACACGCTGTACGGTATTATCGGCCCGAACGGCAGCGGTAAGACTACGCTGCTGCGGCATCTCTGCGGCATTAAGCACCCCGAAGACAATGCCGTCTTTCTTGGCGGCACAACGGATATTAACCGCATACCGAGAAAAGAACTTGCAAAGCGTATTGCGTTTCTTTCTCAGCACCGCGCAGTACCGGATATCCCCGTTGAAATGCTCGTGCGCCATGGGCGGTATCCGCACCTCGGCTTTTCGAAAACTTTGACCGAAAAAGATCTGAATACGGTTTCTGCTGCCATGCGGGACACCGGTATTTCCGAACTTGCAGACCGTATGCTGCCCACTCTTTCCGGCGGCGAGCGCCAGCGCGCGTATATTGCGATGCTTCTTTCACAAAATGCGGATATTACACTCTTGGATGAACCGACGACGTACCTCGATGCACGCTATAAATTCGAAACCGCGGCTCTTCTGCGCCGGCTGTGCGAAAACGGAAAAACCGCCATAGCTGTACTGCACGACCTGCCTCTGGCATTTTCCTGCTGCGATAAGCTCATTCTGCTTGAAAACGGCCACATCGCCGCTTTCGATACGCCGGACGCCATATACCGCTCCGGAATCGCGGCACAAGTCTTCGGAATCCATATTCATCGCACGGTTTCGGAAAAACGTGTACTTTACACAGAAAGTGCCATGGATTGACCGCACTATTGTCATAACATCCAAAAGACAGAGCAGAACGCTCCAAACATGTTTTTCCTGTTGACAAACCTCGAATTCCCGTGTACAATAAAACCACAATCCAATGTGCTTTTGTAACTGACGGATACAAGATGGGCAACCATTGTGGAGCAAAAGCTACTTTAGCCGACCGTCTGGGCAGTGTTCTTTTATGAAAGCACTGCCCTGTTTTTTTCGCAGTTTTCAGATAAAGAACAAACTGAATTGAATGCGCACACGCGCAGACAAGGAAAGGAATGACTGATATGAACGCATGGAGAGATTTTACAACAGGTAAATGGACAGAACAGATCAATGTCCGCGACTTTATTCAGAAGAACTACACCCCCTATGAGGGTGACCATAGCTTCCTGCAGCCTGCAACGGAGCGTACAAAGAATATTCTCGCAAAATACGAGGCACTCTGCCACGCAGAACACCAGAACGGCGGCGTTCTGATGCTCGATACCGAGAAGATCATCACCATCACAGCCTTTGAGCCGGGTTATCTTGATAGAAAGAACGAGATCATTGTCGGCCTGCAGACCGATGTTCCCCTGAAGCGTGCATGCAATCCGTTCGGCGGCATGCGTATGGTTCGCGCTTCCTGTGAAGCTTACGGCTACAAGGTCTCCGAAAAGATCGAAGAAGAGTTTAAATACCACAAGACACACAACGACGGTGTCTTCTCCGCATATACGGACGATGTCCGCAAGGCACGTCACGCAGGCATCATCACCGGTCTTCCGGATGCTTACGGCCGCGGCCGCATCATCGGCGACTACCGCCGTGTTGCTCTGTACGGCGTAGACCGCCTTATCGAGCAGAAGCTCGAAGACCGCAGAAGTCTCGGCAATACACCGCTCAATGCGGATACCATCCGTCTTTCCGAAGAAGTGACCGATCAGATCACTGCACTCAAGGACATGAAGAAAATGGCCGCATCCTACGGCTATGATATCTCCCGCCCGGCAGAAAACGCACGTGAAGCCGTACAGTGGCTGTACTTCGCATATCTCGCTGCGATCAAGGAGCAGAACGGTGCGGCAATGAGCCTCGGCCGTGTTTCCACATTCCTCGATATCTACTTCGAGCGCGATCTTGCCGACGGCACACTTGATGAAAGCGGCGCACAGGAGATCATGGACGATTTCGTTCTGAAGCTCCGTATGGCACGTCATCTGCGCACACCGGAATATAACGAGCTCTTTGCCGGTGACCCGATGTGGATCACTGAAGCACTCGGCGGTATGGGCGAAGACGGCCGCACACTTGTTACCAAGAACTGCTACCGTATGCTGCATACCCTCTATAACCTGAACCCCTCTCCGGAACCGAACCTCACAGTACTTTGGTCCCGCCATCTGCCGGAAAACTGGAAGCGCTATGTAGCAAAAGTTTCCTGTGATACGGACGCTATCCAGTATGAAAACGACCGTGTCATGCGCCCCGTTTACGGCGATGACTATGCGATCGCATGCTGCGTTTCCGCTATGCGCGTCGGTAAGGACATGCAGTTCTTCGGTGCCCGTGCAAACCTTGCAAAGCTCATTCTGCTTGCGATCAACGGCGGTATCGACGAAGTCAAGAAAGAGCGCGTAGCACCTGAAATGCCGATTTGGAAAGATGAATATCTTGAATATGAAAAGCTCACCGAGCGTATCGATTTCTACCGCGACTGGCTCGCAAAGACCTATGTCGATGCGATGAACACCATTCACTACATGCACGACAAGTATGCCTATGAAAAAGCACAGATGGCACTGCACGATACAAAAGTCCGCCGTCTCATGGCATTCGGTATTGCCGGCATGAGCTGCATGGCTGACTCCCTCTCCGCAGTAAAATACGCAAAGGTTCGCTGCATCCGCGATCCCGAGACCGGTCTTGTCACCGACTTCGAGACCATCGGCGAGTTCCCGTGCTTCGGCAACGACGACGAGCGCGTTGACGCGATCGCCTGCGAGCAGGTACGCCGCTTCTATAACGCACTGAAGGAATACCCGCTGTACCGTGAAGCTGAGCATACACTGTCCATTCTCACCATTACATCCAATGTTATGTACGGTAAGAAGACCGGCAACACACCGGATGGCAGAAAGCTCGGCGAACCGCTGGCTCCGGGTGCAAACCCGATGAGCGGCCGCGACCGTTCCGGCGCTCTGGCTGAGCTGAACTCCGTTGCAAAGCTCTCCTACAACTACTGCCGCGACGGCATTTCCAATACCTTCTCCATCGTACCGCAGGCACTCGGCAAGACCGAGGACGAGCGCATCACAAACCTCGTTCAGCTTCTGACCGGTTACTTCATTCAGCATGCACACCACCTGAATGTCAACGTTCTGAACCGCGAAACACTCGTGGATGCATATAACCATCCGGAGAAGTACCCGAACCTGACCATCCGTGTTTCCGGCTACGCCGTACATTTCCACCGTCTCTCTAAGGAACAGCAGAAGGAAGTTATTTCCCGTACTTTCCACGAGGCGATCTGATGGAAGGACGTATCAGTTCCGTACAGTCGATGGGCGCGGTAGACGGCCCGGGCCTGCGCTATGTGGTTTTTATGCAGGGTTGTCCGCTTCGCTGCAAGTATTGCCATAACCCCGAAACATGGGCAAAGGATGGCGGTACGGTACAGAGCGCAGAAGAGCTCTGCCGCACGATCACGCGTTATAAAACCTATTTCGGTGATAACGGCGGTGTGACCGTCTCCGGCGGTGAGCCTCTCATGCAGGCGGATTTTGTTGCAGAGCTTTTTGAGCGTCTGCATCTTGAGCATATACACACCGCTCTCGATACTTCCGCAGCAGGCAGTTTGCAGGATGCCGAAAAAGTACTCCGCCACACAGATCTTGTTCTGTGCGATCTGAAGTTCGCAGCGGAAGAAGCATACCGCGAAAACTGCGGCGGATCTTTACAGCACACGCTCGATTTTTTGAAGAAAACGGAAGAAATGGGCATTCCGGTATGGATTCGCCATGTCGTGGCGCCCGGCCTGACCGATACACCCGAAAGCCTCCATGCGATCAAAGCGCTGTGTGCTGAGTTCTCCAACATCGAAAAGATCGAGTGGCTGCCGTTTAAGAATATCTGCGTTCCGAAATATGAGAGCATGGGTCTCGAATTCCCCATGGGTAATGCCCCCGCTCTTTCGGACAGCCAGATCGAAACGCTGCTCAAAGAAACCGAATAAAAAATTTTGGCGCTGTATCCTCTATATACAGCGCCATTTTTACTCTTTGCCAAACCTTAACCATACCTTTTCTTCTCATATTTTATTCCGCATGATATACTTATAAATTGATAAGGTATATCTACGAATACGTTTTGTCTGAAAGGTTGTGGAACGCGGTTGAGTCTTAAGAAAAATCTGTCTGAAAAATGGATGGAGGCCCTGCAGGCCGTTATGCCGATCGTACTCATCGTCATGCTGCTCTGCTTTACGGTTGCTCCCATCTCACCTAGTATTCTCCTGTGCTTTTTGATGGGCACGGCACTGCTTCTCGTCGGCATGATGTTTTTTACTGCCGGTGCGGAAATTGCCATGACACCGATGGGTGAACGCGTCGGTACGGCTATGACGAAAACGAAAAAGCTCGGCATCGTCACCGTACTCTCTTTCCTGCTCGGTTTCATCATCACGATCTCGGAGCCCGATCTGCAGGTTCTGGCCGAACAGGTCCCTTCTATTCCGAACATGATCCTGATCCTTTCTGTTGCATTCGGTGTGGGTGTGTTCCTGATCGTAGCGCTCTTGCGCATGCTTTTCTCCATTCCGCTGCCGCGCCTTCTGCTAGCATGTTATATTGTTGTGTTCTTTATGGCTTTCTGCGTACCGAACGAATTTCTCGCAGTAGCGTTTGACTCCGGCGGCGTTACCACCGGCCCGATGACCGTTCCGTTCATCATGGCACTCGGTGTCGGTATTTCCGCGATCCGTAGTGACCGCCATGCTGCGGACGACAGCTTCGGTCTCGTAGCTTTGGCTTCCGTCGGTCCGATCCTTGCGGTTATGACGCTCGGTTTGATCTATAATCCGAAAAGTGCAGCCTATACCCCGCCGGTCATTCCCGAGATCCGAGATTCTGTAGAACTCTGGAAAATGTTCAGCGAGGGTCTTCCGAAATATCTCGAGGAAATTGCCGTATCGCTTCTGCCGATCATTCTTTTCTTTATTGCGGCACAGGTTATCGTTTTAAAGCTTGACCGCCGCCAGCTTCTGCGCATGGGTATCGGTCTTATCTATACATACGTTGGCCTGGTACTGTTCCTGACCGGTGCGAATGTCGGCTTTATGCCCGCCGGCAACTATCTCGGCCGCATGCTTACACAGCTGGAATTCTCATGGATCATTGTTCCGATCGCCATGATCATGGGTTACTTCATCGTACGTGCCGAGCCCGCCGTGTACGTTCTCAACAAGCAGGTTGAAGATATTACGGACGGCGCAATTTCCGCAAAAGCTATGGGTCTCGGTCTTTCCATCGGCGTTGCTATTTCCCTCGGTCTTGCAATGATCCGTGTGCTTACGGGTATCTCCATTCTCTGGTTCCTGATCCCCGGCTATGCTATTGCACTTACAATTTCTTTCTTTGTTCCGAAAATCTATACCGCCATTGCATTCGACTCCGGCGGTGTTGCATCCGGTCCGATGACCGCTACATTCCTTCTGCCGCTCGCACAGGGTGCCTGTGTTGCCCTCGGCGGAAATATCGTTACAGATGCTTTCGGCGTTGTTGCCATGGTTGCCATGACACCGCTCATCACCATTCAGGTCATGGGTCTTGCCGCAAAGCTGATTCAAAACCACAGACCGAAACCCACTTCCGCAATTGCACTCGATGCTTTTGCTGACAATGAGATCATCGAACTGTAAAGGAGGGTACCGAAAACGATGGGCAATTCCATATACTGGATGATCACGATTATCGATCGAAATCAAAGCCGCAAATTTGTGTCGTTCTATAAGAACTACGGTGTTAATGTTTTCTTCAGCGCACACGGTCACGGCACAGCCGCAAGAGATACGCTCGCCTATTTCGGTCTCGAAGCCACACAGAAAGTTATCCTTTTTGCAGCGGTCACAGACACAGTTTGGAGCACGATCAAAAAAGGTCTGCAAACGATCATGCAGATCGATATTCCCGGTACCGGCATTGCATTCGTAGTGCCGATGAGCAGCATCGGCGGGAAGCGCCAGCTGCAATTTCTAACCGGCGGACAGGAATTTACGAAGGGAGAGGAATCCGTTTTGAAAGAAACTCAGCATGAATTGGTCGTTGTTATTGCAAACTCCGGTTATACCGATCTCATCATGGATGCGGCACGCGGCGCGAACGCAGGCGGCGGTACCGTAATGCATGCGAAAGGAACCGGCATGGAGGGCGCTGAAAAATTCCTCGGTGTTTCTCTTGCCGAAGAAAAGGAAATGGTTCTTCTCGTCGTTAAGAAAGAAGACAAGAATGCTGTTATGTCCGCTGTCATGCAGGAGGCAGGGCTTGAGACCAAAGCGCGTTCTGTCGTTTTCTCGCTGCCTGTTTCCAGCACAGCCGGTCTGCGCTTTGCAGAACTGAAAATGAGCGACGAAGATTGATCTGAAATATCAAAACGGGACTGCCGCATTTTTGCAGCAGTCCCGTTTTTTGCCCCTGAAACGATGCCGGGGGCAGGATTTACTTAAATAATGTTTCCGGGTCGATATTCTTCCCGTGCTGCACGGCCTCAAGATGCAGGTGCGGTTCCATCGCAGACTCGAACGGAGCTGCTGTAACACTGCCGATATCCTGGCCTCTTTCCACCACTTCACCCGGCTTTACGAGAAATGTTTCACCGAGGCCGCAATAGGAAATCTCCGCGCTGCCGTGCTCTATAACGATCATATTCCCGAGCAGCATGTCCGTATGCGTACTTTTCACGATTCCGTTTGCAGCTGCGTGCACGGTCTCACCGCGCTTTGCCTTGTAATCCGCACCGCTGTGTACACGGTAGTCGCGCATAGTTTCGGAGTATACCGGTGCTTCGGAATACGGAGACAAAAGCTCCGCACTTTCTACGGGGCGAATATACTGTTCACTCTCCGTATAGGTCGCCGCCGGCGCAGCAGCTTCTGCAGGCGCCTTTTCCGGCACCGGTGTTTCGCTCGGCACTTCGGTCGGTGCAGCAGCACTTTCTACAGGTACTTCCTCCGCCTCGACATCCGCTTCCACCTCTGACGCTGTGGCATGCCCGTGACCCACAGATACGGTGGGCTCGGGATCATCCGCGTTTTTTTCCTGTTCCTGCACCGTATTTACGACTTCTTCCACACTGCTTTCCGTATCCGTTTCGACCGGCTCGAGAAAATCCGCCATCGTATCGTATGTGCTCCACGCGGCAATACCGATAGCCAGCACGCAGATCGCAAGTGCGGCATAGAAACCACGGCGGTCTGCCTTTTTGTTTTTTCGCTTTGTATCATGTTCATTCTTCTGATCCATAGTCTTTCAACCCTTTCTGGAATATCCGTTGTGGGTAGTATTGGCTATATGCCCTCGAATATACAGAAAAGATGCAGGAACAAAACTGTTCCTGCATCTTTTCTTAGGGGGAGATATCGCATTCAGCGATATCTCAATATTGAGGAGGGTAGAACATGTGCATTCAAAAAAGTTGCGGTCCTTTTTCGAATACATCTATATTATACACTTTCTTCACTTTCAGTTGTGAAGGAGCCGTGAACTGAAAATAAAGATTTTAAAACATTTTTATGAACATGGAAAATATATTTTTTCGAAAAACACACTGAAAAAGCAAACAAGTGTTTGCAATCCTCGAACAAACGTGTTATAATGTACGCAGAAACATACGGCGATCTATCTTTTCGCCGATAACGGAGGTATATTATGGCACTGACAAAAAGCCAACAGCTTGTATATGACTATCTGTGCGCTACCATGGCTGAGCGCGCTGTTCCGCCATCTGTCCGCGAGATCTGCGCAGCTACCGGTCTGCGTTCCACATCTACGGTACATTCCCACCTCAAATCTTTGGAAACCATGGGCTATATCACCCGTGATGCCGGCCTCAACCGCTCTATCCATATTGCCGGTGCTGCAGCCGCAAAGCAGGTACCGATCCTCGGTAAGGTTACAGCCGGTTTGCCGATCACCGCAGTTGAAGATATCGAAGGCTATATCCCCTACCCGGATAAGTCCGGCAAGGAACTCTTTGCACTGCATGTAGACGGCTTCAGCATGAAGAACGCCGGTATTCTGGACGGTGACTACGTCATCGCAGAAAAAACACCGGTCGCAGAAAACGGCGAGATCGTAGTCGGCATGATCGACGATGAAGCAACCGTAAAGCGTTTCTATAAAGAAAACGGTACCTTCCGCCTGCAGCCGGAAAACCCGGACTTTGAGCCGATCATCTCCGATGAAGTCTCCATTCTCGGCAAGGTCATCGCTGTTGTACGTTACTACTGATTTTTCGGTGTGAATCTATGACGGATTTCATTCGAAGTACCGCAAAAGCGATCATCCTAAAAGACGGCAAAGTGCTCCTAAACCGAAGCCTCGGTGAACGCATCGGGGAATACTATTCCCTGCCGGGCGGCGGTCAGCACCGTTTCGAGCCGCTTGAAGATGCCGTACGCCGCGAGTGTCTGGAAGAGACCGGTCTACATGTGCGTATACTGCGCTTAGCAGCCGTATGCGAAGAGATTTGGGACAGCGAAGAAATGCGCGAGGCACACCCGAAATACTGCCACCGTATACTTCACATCTTCTTATGCGAGGTAGATGAAAGCTTCCCGCCCGAAAACGCGAAAGAGCTCGATTATCAGATGGTAGAATCTGTTTGGATACCGCTTTCCGAGGTAGATACACTGCCGCTCGAACCGCGTCCGCTTACAAACCAGTTTTCCGCTGTGCTGGATGGCACCGCACCGTTGTTCTTAGGCACGGTATATTGTTGATTATGTAAACTCAAAGGAGTATTTATGCCCGGAAAATTATATTTGATCTGCGGCAAGATCTGCAGCGGTAAGAGTTTTTATGTAAACAAATTGAAGAACGAGACCGGTGCGGTCGTGCTTTCCTGCGACGAGCTGACAAGCGATCTGTTCGATAACAACCTCGGCGACAAACACGATGCCATGATGGTGCGTGTACACCACTATCTGCACAAAAAAGCTTCGGAGATCGCGCTTGCCGGCTGTCCTGTTATTTTGGAATGGGGCTTCTGGCGAAAAGCCGACAGAACACACGCCAGAGAATATTATGTTAACCAAAACATTCCGGTCGAGTTTCATTACATCGATATTTCCGATGCCGATTGGCAGAAAAACATCGATGCACGAAACTGTGCCGTTGCAAACGGGGAAACCACCGACTATGCACTCGATGAAGGTCTTCTGAATAAGCTCCTGTCCCTCTTTGAGGTACCGACGCCCGATGAGATCGACGTGTGGCACATAAACAAGCGTTAAATACAACGTATAAAACAGTTAAGGCTGAACCAAACGGTTCAGCCTTTTATATTTTGTATGTGAAAGCTCCCGGTTAAAAATCAAGACCGGCTTCGCGGATGGAAGAAACGATACGCGCTTTCTCCTCTGCACTGTACCGCTTCTGCGGGAATGCCGCATTGCCTACGGCAAAGCCCATGGCTTCCAAAACGACCTTGATCGCCGGAACGGTCTTGTTCTTAAGCAGCGCCGCAATGATACGGTCCGCTTTTCTCTGCTGAGCCTGTGCTTCAGCGATATTGCCGGACCTGAAATTCGTGTAAACCGACTTGATGATTTCGGGCATGATATTGTAGGTAGAGCCGATACCGCCATCTGCACCGGCGGAAAGGCCCATAAGCAGCATTTCGTCCGGTCCGTTGATGATATTCAGCTCGCCGTGTGTAAGCTCTTTTGCACGAATCATCTCGTAATAGTTGGAGCTTGTCCACTTGATCGCAGTGATATTATCCACGCTGAAAAGTCTTGCAGCAAAGTCCGCGCTGATATTGAAATTTGCAGCGGGGCTGTAATAAACCATGACCGGAATGTGCACCGAATCGGCCAACGCTTTATAGTAATTGAAAACATCATCCTCGTCATACTGGAAAAAGAGCGGTGCCGTAGCGGAGATACCGTCCGCACCGATTTTTTCGGCATGTTTTGCGAGAGCGATCATATCGGAAAAGTCCATAGCTGCGACCTGCACGATGCAGGGCCTGCGTCCGTTCACGGCTTTGAGCGCTTCCTCGGCTAAAATGAAGCGTTCCTCGGTTCTGAGTGCAAGACCTTCACCTGTCGCGCCGCCGATGTAGAAACCGTCTACATTCTTATCAATAAGAGATTCAATGAGCTGCTTTAAAACGGTTGTGTTGATGCTCTCATCCGCATTGAGCGGTGTGATGAGCGCCGGCATGATACCTGTGAATTTCATAATACCAAACTCCATTTCTGCTGCATGATGACCGCAGCGCCGTCTTTTTCCGGACAGGCATAGAATACTGTCAGAAGGCTGCCGTCCTTTAGCTCTACTGTAGACGGGTAGCCGAGGTCAGCGCTGATATCCGTCTCATATATTTTGTGATCTGTTTCCCATGTTTTTCCGCTATCCCGGCTGAACATGGCCCGAATACCGAACGGAGCGGTACCGTGCGGCGTACCGCGGAAGCCGTATGTACAAATGAGCACACCGGATGAGTGCAGGAAAAGATGCGGCGGTGAACCGCCGGAGTCACCGAGGAGCTGAACCGGTTTCGTCCATGTTCTGCCATTATCTTTCGACATGGACTGGAAAACTGTAAAAATACCCTTTTCTCCGTGCTGCACACGGATATGTGCGAGGACCGTACCGTCTTCCAGTACGATTGCGTGCGGTTCACAGGAAAGCATCTCCACACCATTCATAAAGATTGGCTCGATCGCACCGAGATATTCCATACTTCCGTCGGTGTTCACTCTATGCGCTTCAACGGCATCCACGCCGGGACGGTGCGTATCGTTTGAGCTGAATGTTCTGCCCACCCAAAGAAGTGTGCCGTCCGGCAATTCGACCGGTCCGTGCGGCGAAGTGACAGGGCTTTTATGAATCGGGCCGAAAGTCACGCTGTTATCTAAACTTATGCGGAATGTCGCGCCGAGCGCTTCCGCCTCCTGCTCCGCTGTAACAGAATCAAGATATGCGCGGTCGTAGACTTCCTTTGTATGACTGCGCTGAAACGCCAAAGTATTATTGAATGAGGTCACGATAACGCCGCTCTCACCGAACGGTGCGATGCCGCCGTCGCGGTCATCAAGCACGGTATCGATCACAGGTGCCGGACGAGTATAGGTTTCACCGTCGTCCTCACTGAACGCAAGTACCGTTTTACCGAACGGGCAGACATGGCGCAGACGGAAACCGGACGCAGCTACGGCAATCTTTCCGTTTTTGAGCCGCGCTGCCGTAGGCCAGCCAAAATAGCTGTGCCGGCTGCCGGGATTATCCATGATCACTTTCAGCGCACCGAGCTTTACGATTTTCATACGGATCCCTCCGATATCAGTTGCGATCAATCAGCAATCGCATCTATGTAATCTTCACATTCTTCGTCAAAGCCACCGAGTACGCACCACGCACGGTATGCATTCATGACATTGCGGCTTAAAGGATTGATAATACCGGCGGAAAGGCCGTTCTGCAGAGCCAGCGTAAAGAACGCGGCAGAGAGCACCGTACGCTTCGGCAGGCCGAAAGAAATATTCGAAACACCGAGCACGGTATGCACACCGAACTTTTCTTTAACTGTTTTCATAGCTTCAAGTGTGATCAGTGCCGTGGATGTATCAAACGCAGCAGGCTGAACGATCGTATCGATGAGAATATCCTTTTTGGAGATGCCATAGCTTTCTGCTGTGCGGATAATTTTTTCCGCGATGGCGACTCTCTCTTCTGCCGTATGCGGAATACCGCGTTCGTCCATTGTAAGCCCTACTACCGCGGCACCGTATTTCTTCACAAGCGGGAATATGGCTTTCATAGATGCTTCGGCACCGGTTACGGAGTTGACAAGCGGTTTGCCGTTATAGAGACACAGTGCCGTTTCAAGTGCTTCCATGTTCAGCGTATCGATTGCAAGCGGTACATCGGTCATTGTCTGCAGATACGGAATGAATTCCGCAAACGCAGCCTCCTCATCAATACCCGCTAAACCTAAGTTGATATCGAGAATCTGTGCACCCTCGTCGACCTGTTCCGTTGCTTCGTCGCAGAGGCTGTCGTAATCTTCATCACGAAGCATTTCTTCCATATCCGGCTTTCCGGTGGGATTGATACGCTCGCCGATAAGAAGCGGACGGCCGCCAAACTCCACAACCTTTCTGTGCGAGGAAACCACGGTACGCTCGTTCATTTCGCGCTGCACAACGGGCTTACCCTTCAGGATCTCACCCACCGCACGGATATGTGCCGGAGTCGTACCGCAGCAGCCGCCAAATACAGCAACGCCCATTTCGGCGAATTTCTTATGATAAGCGGCAAACTCTTCCGCCTGTACGGGGTAAGTCGTTTTGCCGTCCACCATTACAGGCAAGCCGGCATTCGGGTTCACAACGACCGGCAGATTTGTACTGTTCAAAAGTCGCGAAACAAATTTCTCCATCTGCTCCGGTCCTAAGCTGCAGTTGATACCGACCGCGGATGCCCCGAGACTTTCGAGCAACGTCATAGCGGACTCAATATTACTGCCCGTCAACATTCTGCCGTTTGCATCGAATGTACAGGTGACGATCATCGGCAGATCGGAATTTTCCTTTACGGCGAGCATAGCTGCTTTAACCTCATAAATATCTGTCATCGTCTCGATGATGACAAGATCGGCGCGGTCTTTTCCCGCAACGACCATTTCTTTAAACAGCTCGTATGCTTCTTCGAACGGAAGATCGCCGAACGGCTCGAGTAGCCTGCCGAGCGGTCCGATATCAAGTGCCACGGCAATTTTACCGTTCGATGCGCGGTGCGCAATATCCATCGCCGCTTCCACGATCTCCGCAACACTATGGCCTGCATGCTTTAACTTCAAAGCATTTCCGCCAAAGGTATTTGTCTTTAAAATATCACAGCCGGCTTCCACATACGCTTTCTGCAGTTCTTCCACGATCTCCGGATGCTCGAGGTTCCACATTTCGGGCAGTTCGCCGCCTTTGAGGCCTCTCGCCTGCAGCTGTGTGCCCATACCGCCGTCAAACAGGACGGTTTCTTTTCCGAGTTTTTCAAGTATAGGATGCATAGTTTTCGCTCCCCCGTTTTGCCCTTTCGGCATCTCTTTTTTCTATATTAGCACTATAAAAAGCAAAAGGCAAGTCCACCTCACTTTCTCTTATACAAGGTTTACATAACAGCAAGAAGAGCTTCCCGATTTCGGGAAGCTCTTCTATATGGCTCAATATTTATCTCTTGTTGATCTCTGCGATGATCTCGGGATCGATCTTGAAGTTTCTCTCCATATCCATGAGACCGTTGATCTCCTGCTGAACATCACTAACCTGTGTGTAGCAGAAGCCGCAGCAGTAATCGAGTGCCTTTACTGCAGATGTGATCGCATCGAAACGCTTGATGAACGCTTCCTTATCTGCAACCTTGTTGCCGTAGCCCCAGCCCTCTTCGCCGTTATTGAATGCGATTCCGCCGTACTCGCTGATGATGATTGGCTGACCCTGATACTTGTAGCCGTCTGCAAAAGCGTAGAACTGACCGCCTGCATGGTACGGTCTTTCGTTTTCAAGGAATGCATCCTTGTGCTCGGTGTAGTACTTGAGGAAGAACTCGCCGCTCTCTTCGTAATCGTGCAGGGTGACGATATCGGAAATGGTATGGCGCCAACCGTCGTTTGTGATGACCGGACGCATAGCATCGAAGGACTTTGTAAGGTAGTAGATAGACTCTGTGAACTTCTGCTGTGTCTTATCGGTATCGATCATCGGAACACCCCAGCTCTCGTTGAACGGAGTCCAGGTGATGATTGCCGGGTGGTTATAGTTCTGGCGAACAACTTCCATCCACTCGCGTGTGAAGTTCTGAACAGCTTCATCTGTGAAGGTGTATGTAGCCGGGAATTCGCTCCAAACGAGCAGGCCCTTAACGTCTGCCCAGTACAGGAAACGCTCATCCTCAACCTTCATGTGCTTTCTGACACCGTTGTAACCGAGAGCCATGATCTTATCGATATCCTCGATCAGTGCAGCTTCGCTCGGCGGTGTGAGGTCGGAATCCTTCCAGTAACCCTGGTCGAGAATAAGTCTCTGATAGAGCACAGCACCGTTCAGGAGTACACGGTCGCCCTTAATGGTAACTTCACGCATACCGAAGTAGGAACCGACGGTATCGAGTGTCTCCTCACCCTTGGAAAGGGTAATATCGAGATCGTAGAGGTTCGGGTTGTTCGGGCTCCACTTCATAACACCCCACTGGTGTACGGTGCGGCATTCTACGCCGACTTCGAGAACAGCAAAGCCGTCCTTAACGGAAACAGCGGTACGACCGGCTTCCTTACCGTTAAAGGAAGTAACAGCTTCCACTACCATACCGGTCTCCCAGGAGGAAACTTCGGCTTCGATGCGGACGGATTCTGTTTCCATCTGCGGAGTGATTTTCAGATTCTTGATGTAGGTTTCCGGTGCATACTCAAGCCATACAGACTTCCAGATACCGGTGGTCTGTACATAGAAGCAGCTGAAGTTCTCCGGGATCCAGCGCTGCTTGCCGCGCGGCTGGTTGCGGCTGAAGCTATCTTCAATATGTACAACGAGCTGGTTCTCGCCTTCGTTTACATAATTCGTAACATCGAAGGTAAAGCGTGCATAACCGCCAAAGTGTTCACCGACGAACTGACCGTTGATGAATGCACGTGTACGGTAATCGCTGCCCTCAAAGTGCAGAAGAACACGGCCGTCGTGCTTCTTCACATTCAGAGTCTTTGCATACCAAACATGCTCGTGCGGCTCCTGTGTGTTGATGCCGCTCAGCTTTGTTTCATAGGTAAACGGAACTTCGATGTCGTACTGCTTCTGAAAGCCTTTCTGCCAACCGAGCTTTTCGCCTGCGTTGGCGTCATCAAATGCGAAATCCCACTTGCCGTTCAGATTGACCCAATCGGTTCTGACGAGCTGCGGACGCGGGTAATCAGAAATATAATGCTTCAAGAAAATCACTCTCCCTTAAATTTCTGCCTTCATTATAGCAATCGAAAACGGGACTGTCAATCTCCCGTTCGGGGTTGTTTTACAGCATTTTCTGTGCTACAATACCATTGGTTTATTTTATTTTGGAGGGAAGCACATGCGTATTGCGATCATCGGTTACAGCGGCAGCGGAAAATCTACTTTAGCCGGCCTCTTTGGCAAGGCACACGGTCTGCCCGTGCTGCACCTGGATACCGCACACTGGCTTCCCGGCTGGAAGGAACGCGCAAAAGAAGAACGCGCTGCAATTGTTCGCGGTTTTCTGGATGAAAACGAAAACTGGGTCATCGATGGCAATTATTCCGGAGTTTTTTATGATGAACGCATGGAAAAGGCCGACCGCATCATCTTTATGAACTTTAACCGCTTCACCTGCCTGTACCGTGCATGGAAACGCAAGGTACAGTACAGCGGCAAATCGCGCCCGGATATGACCGAAGGCTGCAACGAAAAGCTCGATAAAGAGTTTGCCATGTGGATCCTCCGCGACAGCCGTACAAAACGTGCGCTCGACCGTTACCGCAGCGTGAAAGAAAAATATCCCGAAAAGTTCATTGAGATTCGTAACCAGCGTGAACTGAATGCATATATCAGAAAAGAAAACCTGAATTGAGGTACACATATGAGAATTCTTGCTATTGAAAGCTCCTGCGACGAGACCGCGGCAGCCGTTGTTGAAAACGGTCGCCACGTGCTTTCAAGCGTGATTGCCACACAGGTGGAGGAGCACAAATTATACGGCGGTGTCGTGCCGGAGATCGCCTCCCGCCGCCACAGCGAATCTATTGTCGGCGTTGTACGTGAAGCACTCGACAAGGCACAGCTGACACTGAACGATATCGATGCAATCGGTGTAACGTATGCGCCGGGCCTGATCGGTGCACTGCTTGTCGGTGTAAACTTTGCAAAGGGCCTTTCCCTTTCCGCAAACCTGCCGCTCATTCCGGTACACCATCTCAGAAGCCACATTGCTTCGAACTACATCACAAATCCGGAACTGGAACCGCCGTTCCTCTGTCTCGTGGTTTCCGGCGGCCACACGCACATCATTGAAGCAAAGGATTACACCACGCTGCGTATCCTTGGCAAAACACGTGATGATGCCGCAGGCGAAGCTTTCGACAAGGCCGCACGTGCCATGGGTATGCCCTATCCCGGCGGTATCCACATGGATAAGCTCGCGGAAACCGGTGACGACACGGCATTCACACTGCCGCGTCCGCACGTTGAAGGTGCACCGCTCGACTTCAGCTTCTCGGGCCTCAAAACCGCTGTGATCAACACACTGCACAATGCAAAACAGAAGGGCATCGACATTAACACGGCAGATCTTTCCGCTTCCTACCGCAAGGCTGTTGTCGATTGCCTTGTTAAAAACTTTATGCGCGCCGCCGATGAGACCGGGCACAAGAAGCTCGTCATTGCGGGCGGTGTTTCCGCAAACTCGCTTCTGCGCCGCCGCCTTGAAGAAGAGTGCAGAAAGACAGGCCGCACGCTTTATAAGCCCGACCTCTCCCTTTGCGGCGATAACGCTGCGATGGTTGGTGCACAGGCATACTACGAATACCTCGCAGGCAACACAGCAGGTATGGAACTCAACGCATGCGCTCAGCGCGGCATTGACCTCGGCTGATCCTGATAAAAAATTAAGCAGTACGGATTTTCCCGTACTGCTTTTGTTTTCCTGTGATCTGTTATTCAGATCGCCGCTTCTCGGCGAGCCGCAAAAAACGTATGTAAACTCTTAGTTTACATAATAACTTTACAATAATTTTTATCGCTTCACATGACCGGCATCGACAACAACGCTGTAGCCGGCATTCCGCACGCGTGTTCTGAGGTCTTCCACACTCTGTGCGGCCTCCGCACCGGAGTGGATCTTGTTATCATAAATCGTATAAAGCGCGCGGACATCGCTCGGCGAAAGATTCGGCATAACAACATTCGCCCCGGCTTTAAGGCCAAGTTCACGTCCTTCGGGATGAATGGTGCCGAGCGCCGTGGTCGAGGGCAGCAGTGCCCACGGGAACATGAGACGGAGGATCGCTACAAGGCGCAGTGTCAGCTCAAGC
>JAZNMV010000154.1:0-1580 GCA_045579885.1 Acutalibacteraceae bacterium
TGTCTTCCTAAGACCGCTTGGCCTCCGACTTCACCATCCCGTTCGAGACCTTCCTCGGCTTCGACGGCGATAAGACTCCGGATATCGACCTCAACTTCTCCGGCGAGTACCAGAGCGGCGCACACCGCTACACGGAAACGCTGTTCGGCCGCGAGAACGTTTTCAAAGCCGGTACCATCGCGACCGTTGCGGATAAGACCGCGTTCGGTTACGTTAAAAAATATGCGGAAGAGCGCGGCAGAACGCTCCACAAAGCGGAGGAAAAGCGCCTTTCCATTTCCTGCACGGGCATCAAGCGTACGACGGGTCAGCATCCCGGCGGCATGGTCGTTGTCCCGAAAGGCAAGGAGGTCTACGATTTCTGCCCGGTACAGCGCCCGGCGAATGACCAGAACTCCGATAACATCACAACGCATTTCGACTTCCATTCTATTCACGATACGATCTGTAAGCTCGACGAGCTCGGCCACGATGTGCCGACGATCTACCGCTATCTCGAGGATTACACCGGCATCCCCGTTATGAAGGTCTCGATGAGTGACCCCGAGGTTATGTCGCTGTTCACATCCCCGAAAGCGCTCGGCGTCACCCCCGAGGATATCGGCTCCGAAACCGGTACGTTCTCGCTGCCCGAATGCGGCACGCCGTTCGTTCGCCAGATGATGATCGACGGTCAGCCGAAAACATTCTCCGACCTTTTGCAGATCTCCGGTCTGTCCCACGGTACGGACGTTTGGCTCGGCAATGCGCAGGACCTCATCAAGGACGGTACCTGTACCATCTCCACGGTTATCGGTACGCGAGACAGTATCATGACGTACCTCATGCTCAAGGGGTTAGATCCGAAAATGGCGTTTAAGATCATGGAGATCACCCGTAAGGGCAACGCGAAGAAGCTCTTTACAAACGAGCACATCGCCGCGATGAAGGAGCACAACGTGCCGGACTGGTACATAGAATCCTGCTATAAGATCAAGTACATGTTCCCGAAAGCGCACGCCGCGGCTTACATGATCGCGACCCTGCGCCTCGGCTGGTACAAAGTGCACCGCCCCGTAGAATATTACGCTGCGTACTTTACGGTACGAAGCGAAGACTTCGACGGCGCGACCGCCGTACAGGGCAGAGGTGCCGTGCAGCGCCGCATGAAGGAACTCGAGCAGAAGCAGAAGGAGCACTTAGCAACTGCGAAGGAAGAAGCGGCGTACTCCACTTTCCAGATCATCAACGAGATGCTCGCCCGCGGCATTTCCCTGCTTCCCGTAGAGCTCGGAAAATCCCACGCGAAGAAGTTCTTAGTTGAAGACGGTAAGATCCGCCTGCCGTTCTCCTCGCTCTCGGGCGTCGGTGAATCGGCGGCACACAACCTCTACGAAGCCTGCAAATCGGGCGGCGATTTCATCTCCGTAGATGAATTACAGGCACAGGCAAAGGTCTCGAGCGCCGTGATCGATACGCTCAAAAATGCCGGCGCGCTGAAAGGTCTTCCGGACAGCAGCCAGACGAGTTTGTTTATGATGTAATCATAAACAAACAGTTATATTCGCCTTGCGGCGAGTGATATTGCCCTTTGGGCAGTT
>JAZNMV010000155.1:0-10445 GCA_045579885.1 Acutalibacteraceae bacterium
GATGGGAATACTGGGTATGTGCAACGGCGCTGCATAAGATTGGTGCTGTGCTGATTCCCGGATCATTGCAGTTAACAAAGAAGGATATTGTTTTCAGAGGAAATTCTGCTGAAATACAGACGGTTATCTGTGTAAATGATGATTTTGTTATCAATCAGGTTGAAGCTGCTCAGGATGATGTACCGTCCCTTAAGAATAAGATTATGGTGGTTGATCATCGGGACGGATGGCTTAATTTGAATGATGAACTCGGAAAGTTTTCGGATGTGTATGATCGACCGACAGGGGAAGAGGCTACGCGTTGGGATGATACGATGCTTGTATATTTTACTTCCGGTACGACCGGCATGCCGAAAATGGTTCGACACAATTTTTCGTATCCGCTTGGTCATATCGTTACAGCTAAATATTGGCAGCGCGTTGAAGAGAACAAGCTGCACATGAGTGTATCGGATTCCGGTTGGGCAAAATTCGGTTGGGGCAAGATCTACGGTCAGTGGATTTGCGGTGCTGTTATTTTTGCCTATGATATGGATAAGTTTGTGCCGCTGTATTTGCTTGAAAAGATCACAAAATATAAGGTTACAACCTTCTGTGCTCCGCCGACAATGTTTAGATTCATGCTGCAGGAAGATGTTACGAAGTTTGATTTTTCGAATATACACCATTGCTGCATTGCCGGTGAACCGTTAAATCCTGAAGTTTTCAAAAAATGGAAAAATCTGACCGGCTTGGAGCTTTGCGAAGGCTTCGGTCAGTCTGAAAGCTCCGTGCTTGTTGCAAATTTCCAGTGGTTTAAGCCTATCCCGGGTTCCATGGGTAAGCCGTCTCCGCTGTATAACATTCAGTTGATCGATCAGAATGGCGAACCTTGTGAAGACGGTGATGAAGGTACAATCGCTATCTTCGATGTCAAAGATAATCCGCCGACAGGTCTGTTTACCGGATATTATAATACACCGGAGCTGACAGCGGAAAAACTTGGCAGCGGCGTGTACGATACAGGTGATGTTGCCTGGCGAGACAGCAAAGGCTATTATTGGTTTGTCGGACGAAACGATGATGTTATTAAGTGCTCCGGTTACCGTATTGGACCGTTTGAGGTTGAATCTGCTATGTTGGAGCACCCGGCTGTTGTTGAATGTGCGATTACCGGTGCACCGGATCCGATTCGCGGTCAGGTCGTTAAGGCTACAGTAGTTTTGGCCGAAGGATATTCCGGCACAGCGGAACTAACTAAGGAATTGCAGAACTATGTAAAGAAAGTTACTGCGCCGTACAAATATCCGCGTGTGATTGAATATGTCGCGGAGCTTCCGAAGACTCTTGGCGGTAAGATCAAACGTGCACAGATCCGCAAGGAAGACGAAAAGTAAATGAAAAAGGCTTGCAGAGAAATGTCTGCAAGCCTTTTTGTTTGTTTGATTTATTCCATTACAGCTTCAATAGCGTTCAATACAGTATCGTAATCTGCTTCTGTAACCAGGAGAGAGATTTCAACTTCGGATGTGGTGATCAAGCGGATATCTGCATCACTGGATGCGATAGCGGAGAAAACGCGGGCGGCCATACCCGGCGTATTTTTCATAGCCGGATCATATACAGAGATCTTGTGGTTGACACTGCTGACAATTACCTTGATACCGGTTTCTTCCTTGAGCGCCTTTGTAAAAGTAAGGATAGGGAGTAAATCGTCATCGTCGATCGTAAATGAAAGACCTGCATTTGCGCCGTGGTTCGGTGGCATGGAGATCATATCAATATTAACATCAAGAGCGGAAATACGCTCGAAAATATCGGCCATAAATGCAGTAGTAGCCGGGCTGCCCTGTAAAGTAACAAGTGTTATATTACTGACTGTGCTGATTTGTGTTGTTCCCATATTTGATTCCTTTCCGTCGAATTAAATCAAGTTCGACATATCGTATAATCCGGCAGACTTTCCGCACATAAACAGAGCAGCATTTACGGCACCTGCAGCAAAAAGCTCCTTGGATTGTGCAGAATGCGAAAGTGTAATAACTTCATGGTTGCCGGCAAAAATGACCTCATGTTCACCAACAATTGTGCCGCCGCGGATTGCATGAATACCGATTTCTTTAGTTTCGCGCTTTTTGCGCTGTGCATGCCGATCATACATGTATTCAGAATCAATATCACGAACAGAGGAGATAGCGTCTGCAAGCATTAGCGCTGTGCCGCTCGGAGCATCAACCTTCAAATTGTGATGCTTTTCGATGATCTCAATATCAAAGTCGGATCCAAGTACTTTAGCAGCTTTTTTAGAGAGTTCAACAAGTAGATTGATGCCAAGAGACATGTTCCTCGAATAGAAAATCGGCTGCGTGAAAGATGCAGCTTTTAAAGCTTCAACCTGTTCTGCACTGTATCCGGTTGTGCATAGTACGGAGGCGAGACCGGGATGGTACGCCATATAGCCGAGAATATCTGTAAGCAGTTCCGGGCGGGAGAAATCAATGATTACATCTGCGGATTCTTTTATTTCATCTATTTTGGAATAGATCGGAAACTCTGCAATGTCATTATTAATCAGATCAACACCGGCTACGATTTTACAATCCGAACGGTTTGCGATGAGCTGCGTGATAACGCTGCCCATTTTTCCAAAACATCCGCAAAGGATAATTCTTTTCATTTAATGTCCGTTCCTTTCAAAGTTCGCTTTATGCCAGCTTTACATGCTTGGAAAGTTCAATGCGAAGTTTTTCAAGCATATCATCGGTCATGTCAACGAGAGGGAGACGGCAATGGCCACACTTAAAGCCCATCATATTCATAGCTGCTTTGATCGGAATCGGGTTAACGTCCATGAACAGAGCGTTCATGAGATCAACGTATTTGAACATCATTGCTCGCGCTTCTTCTGTTCGGTTCTCCAAAACAGCAGTTGTGAATTCATGCATTTCACGCGGAAGAATATTTGAGAATACGGAGATAACACCCTTTCCGCCCATAGACATGATGGGATAGGTGAGAACATCTTCGCCGGAATAGATCGCAAGATCATCCCCGCAAAGCTCCATCGTCTTCACAAGTGCTGCAACATCGCCGTTTGCTTCCTTAGCAGCAACAATATAGGGGTTTTTAGATAACTCATAATAAGTCTGCGGCTGAATATTTACACCGGTACGTGTCGGAACATTGTAAAGAATGCAGGGCATTTTTACGCTGTCTGCGATCAGATTGAAGCTCTGGATCAAACCGCGCTGAGAAGTCTTATTATAGTAAGGCGTAACAAGAAGCAGCCCGTCTACACCAAGTGATTTGGCTTCATTCGAAAGATCGACTGCATAACGTGTGTCGTTGCTTCCGGTACCGGCGATAACAGGAATGCGTCTGTTGACTTTTTTAACGGTAAAATCAATCACAGCGGTGTGTTCAAGACTGGAAAGTGTCTTTGCTTCGCCTGTTGTACCGCATGTGATGATCGCATCGGTTCCGTTTTCGATTTGGAATTCGATGAGACGCTCGAGTTCATCGAAATCGATAGACATATCAGCCTTAAAGGGAGTGACAAGCGCAACACCGGCGCCTTTAAACAATACTTCTTTCATGACATAGAACCTCCATGAAAAATATTATTAGTAATTAATCAAAATAACCCTTTTTAGCAAGCAGTTCGGCCATCAGAACACCGCCACCGGCAGCGCCGCGAAGAGTGTTGTGGGAAAGGCAAACAAACTTGAAATCATACTGTGTATCCGGGCGAAGTCTGCCGATAGAAACAGCCATGCCGTTTTCAAGATCGCGGTCAAGCTTTGCCTGCGGTCTGTCAACCTCTGTGAAATAATGCAGGAACTGCTTCGGAGCACTGGGAAGTTCGAGCTCCTGTGCAGGACCGCGGAATTCATTCCAACGACGGATGATTTCGTCGACAGAAACCTTCTTATCGAGAGACATAAACACAGCTGCGGTATGTCCGTCTGTAACAGGTACACGGAAGCACTGAGAGGTAATAGACGGTGTTGTAGCGTTAACGATCTCACCGTTTTCGATATGACCCCAAATCTTCATCGGCTCCTGTTCGGATTTTTCCTCTTCACCGCCAATATAAGGAATGACATTGTCAACGATATCGGGATAGGTTTCAAAGGTCTTTCCGGCACCGGAAATAGCCTGATAGGTGCAAGCAAGAACTTTAGTTACACCGAGATCCATTAACGGATGGATTGCCGGTACATAACTCTGCAGTGAGCAGTTAGACTTAACTGCGATAAAGCCGCGCTTAGTACCAAGACGCTTTCTCTGTGCTTCGATGATTTCAGCATGCTCGGCATTGATCTCCGGGACGATCATCGGAACATCCTTTGTGCCGCGATGCGCACTGTTATTGGAGATGACAGGGCATTCTTTCTTGGCGTATGCTTCTTCGAGTGCGCGAATATCTTCTTTTTTCATATCTACTGCGCAGAAAACAAAATCAACCAGAGAAATGATTTTATCCATATCAACGGTAGCGTCCATGATAACCATGTCAGCCATTTCTGCCGGGATCGGCGTTTTCATTGCCCAACGTTTTTCCACAACACTTTTATAAGTCTTGCCTGCGGAACGTGCGGAAGCTGCAAGTGCAGTGACTTTAAACCAGGGGTGGTTTTCGAGCAGCGTTGCAAAACGCTGACCAACCATTCCTGTGCATCCAATAATGCCTACATTGTACTTTTTCATTTCATTCACCCGACCCAAAATTCAGGTCACCCTTTCAAAAAACTCAATTATCACTCGGAATATTTCAGAGCGAAAAAAAACCGGTTGAAATCCGGTCATCAATACAATATAATAGATGTGCGCGATTGGGTAAAACACCACAATGTTTGATAGCACACCATCATATAGTTGATGACAGTCGCAGGGCTTTCGCCTGTGCGCCCAGATAACAGCGGGACAATTCCGCGGCGATCTTCGGCAGTGCATCCTTTCCGAGTGGATCAACGGCTAATGTCAGCCTAACTATTCGTACTTTTATACACCGCGCCTCTATCCTTATTATAATACATGGAATTCGGATTGTTGTCAATTTTTTTGATTGTAATTCTTCCATGAAACCTTGTTTTTACAGATAGGACTGAATATTTTGATTAGTGAAACGTTGCAAACCAAAGATTTCGGATTTGATCTACCGGAAGAATTGATCGCACAGACACCGATTGAACCGCGAGATGCGTCGAGATTGATGCTTCTTGATAAGATTTCAGGTGAAATCGAACATAAACATTTTTGCGATATTGTTGACTATTTGAATCCGGGAGATTGCCTTGTGCTCAATAATTCCCGTGTTTTGCCTGCACGTATCTACGGTACCAAAAAGGATACCGGCGCGCATGTAGAGTTTCTTTTGCTGAAGAATTGCGGAAACGATATTTGGGAAGCGTTGGCCGGACCGGGTAAGCGTGCAAAGGTTGGTACGGAGTTTTCATTTGAAGGAAGCGATATGACATGTCAGGTTGTTGAAGTAAAACCGGACGGAAATCGTTTGATTCAGTTTCATTATGATGGAAACTTTTTTGTAGAGCTGGATAAGATCGGTCAGATGCCGCTTCCGCCGTACATTAAGGCGAAGCTTGAAGATAAGGAGCGATATCAGACTGTTTATTCTAAGGAAGAAGGTTCTGCGGCGGCGCCTACAGCCGGATTACACTTTACGCCGGAACTGCTGGAGCGAATTCGTGAAAAAGGAGTTCGCGTTGAATTTGTAACGCTTCATGTCGGATTGGGGACATTCCGACCGGTAAGTGTAGATAATATTTTAGAGCACAAAATGCATTCAGAGCATTACCATATGCCTAAAGAAACAGCTGATGCGATCAATGAGACAAAGAAGAGCGGCGGAAGAGTGATTGCAGTAGGTACTACGAGCTGCAGAACGATTGAGTCTGTGGCGAAGAAGAACGGTATGATCTGTGAGGATGATGACTGGACCGAGATATTTATTTATCCGGGATATACTTTCAAAGGGATTGATGCTTTGATTACTAATTTTCATCTTCCCGAAAGTACTTTGATTATGTTGGTTTCCGCGCTTGCAGGCCGTGAAAACATACTAAACGCGTATAACACTGCTGTTCGCGAAAAATATCGCTTCTTCAGCTTTGGTGATGCAATGTTTATCCGATGATGAAAGGGTTTTTTAATGTATAAGCTTATTAAACAGGAGAATAAGGCTCGTCGCGGTGAGTTTCAAACGGTTCACGGTACGGTTCAGACACCTGCATTTATGAATGTTGCTACTGCAGCGGCGATCAAGGGCGGTTTATCTGCATATGACCTCAAGGATATCAAGTGTCAGGTCATGCTTTCGAATACATATCATTTGCATTTGCGTCCGGGAGACGATGTGGTTCGCAAGATGGGTGGTATCCATAAGTTCACCGGATGGGATGGACCGGTACTCACGGACAGCGGCGGATTTCAGGTGTTTTCACTGGCGAAACTCCGAAATATTAAAGAAGAGGGAGTTACTTTTGCTTCTCATATTGACGGCCACCGTATTTTTATGGGACCTGAAGAGAGTATGCAAATCCAGTCTAACCTCGGTTCGACTATTGCAATGGCGTTTGACGAATGTATCGAGAATCCGGCTGAGTACAAGTATGTTAAAAACTCCTGCGACAGAACTACGCGCTGGCTTAAGAGATGTAAAGCTGAGATGCAGCGACTGAACGGGCTTGAAGATACAGTGAATCCGAATCAGCTTTTATTTGGTATCAATCAGGGTTCCACATATGAGGATCTCCGTGTTGCGCATATGAAAGAAATTGCAGAACTTGATCTTGACGGTTATGCAATCGGCGGCCTTGCGGTTGGAGAGTCTACAGAGGATATGTATAGAATAATCGAAGCCGTGGAGCCGCATATGCCCAAAGATAAGATTCGTTATCTGATGGGTGTAGGTACCCCGGCCAATATACTCGAAGCTGTGCACAGAGGTGTTGATCTTTTCGACTGTGTTATGCCTAGCCGTAACGCTCGTCATGGTCATGCTTTTACAAATGAAGGCTGCCGGAATATGATGAATGCAAAGTACACACTGGATGATCAGCCGATAGATCCTACTTGTGATTGTCCGGTTTGCCGTAAGCATTCCAGGGCTTATATTCACCATCTTTTTAAAGCAGGAGAAATGCTTGCGATGCGCCTGACGGTTATGCATAACCTGTACTTCTACAATAATCTGATGGAACGTATCCGCAATGCGCTCGACGAAGGAACGTTTGAGGCGTTTTATCAGGAATATTCTAAAAAACTTGGTAAAAGAATTTAAAATCTCTTGCAAGTAACCTGTGTTCTTGATATAATCGTAAGAGTGAAATTTTGCATACCTTGAAAAGGGTGTGCTTTGTAGAAAGGAAAGAAAACCAATGACCCTTAATCTGATGACAGCCGGCGCTCAGACCGGCGGTACAATGTCCACCGTCGTAATGATCGCTGTTTACGCACTGTTCTTTGTTCTCATGTATTTCATCTTCTTCCGTCCGCAGAACAAGAGAAAGAAGAAGGAAGCTGAAATGAGAAAGAATGCTCAGGTTGGCGATGAAGTCACGACAATTGGCGGTATTTGCGGCAGAATCATTGCTGTTAAGGATGAAACCGAAAGTGTTATCATCGAAACAGGCAGTGACCGTACAAGAATCCGTGTTAAGCGTTGGGCAATCGGCAGCGTTGAGACAATTCATGACGAAGACTAATATCTAAAAAGAATACTTTTGACCCCCTTGGAATAGGTATGAACAAACTTATTCCAAGGGGGATTTTTTATGATCAAAATTAAAAAACTGTTTTTGGGATTCTTTTTCACACTTCTCATACTAAGCATAATGCTTTCATTATCTTCGCTGTGTATCCTGAAAATTGGCCTTCCAACCGGCAGCGCAGCTGGTATGATCGATATGTTCTGCGTGGGATTGGCTGTAAGTATAGGATCATTTCTGACAGCTCGCTGGGCAGGGGAGAGCGGTTTGATACATGGAATAACGTTATCTGCGATAATTTCTGTGCTGTATATTGTTTTGGGAGCGGCGCTTAATTTTTCATTTGAGTTGAATGTTGCAATAATTCGTGTTGTAGCTTTTGTTGCTTGCGGCGCTTTAGGTGGTATGCTTGGTGTGAACCGTACACAACATATCCGCTTTTGATTACAGTTTGTATTTTTATACATAACGAATTCACATAATATTATTCCGGCAATATACATAAGTTTACATAACATATTGCGATGCATGCTCGTAGGTTTACACGAAAAAAGCAAAAATATTCATAAATTGCTTGCAAATTTACGAAAAATAGTATATAGTATATGATTGAAGGGGTGTATTGCGTGAAAAATCAGAAAATTGGATTTATCGGCATCGGAAATATGGCATCAGCAATTATTGACGGTATTCTGAAATCAAATCAAATTGCATCGAATGATATTTTCATGTATAATCCTCATCCAGAAAAAATGACGCGTTTTGTGCATGAAGGATGTATAGCCTGTGCAACTTCTTCAGATGTATTGGATGCGTGTGGAACTGTTTTTCTGTGTGTTAAACCGCAAGTTTTTCCACAGGTTTTATGTGAGTTAAAACCGATTTTAGAGAAACGTGATCTTAATGATGTTTTATTTGTTTCGATCGCTGCCGGTATAACTTTTAAAAATCTTCAGGATGCTCTTTATCCGGAGATAAAATTTGTTCGTGCAATGCCCAATACGCCGCTTTTACTCGGCATCGGAGCTACTGCTTTATCCAGAACCGAAAATGTTTCTGATGCAGATTTTGAAAGAATCGCTGATATTTTTGCTTGCTGCGGTGTTGTAAAGGAAATTCCGGAAGCGCAGATTGATGCTGTAATGTCAGTCAGTGGCAGTTCGCCGGCGTATTTATATCGACTGGCAAAAATCACTTGCGATTATGCTGAACAGCGTGGTATGGATCGCACGATTGCCTTGGAGCTGTTTTGTCAAACATTAAAGGGTAGTGCGGAGATGCTTTTGAAAACTGATAAAGATCCGCAATCATTGATAGACATGGTAACATCTAAAGGTGGTACTACGTTTGAACTTTTGGGTGTGCTGAATAATCACTGTTTTGATGAGATGATGTTAGAATCTTTTGAGGCTTGTGAACATCGCGCAAAAGAACTTTCTATGTAACTGCATTATTCTTTTTCTCTATGCATAGGATAACACGGTGACTTTTGACCGTGGATGTGATGCAGTGAAGAAGGATACGTCATTTTTACTTTGGATTTCAATTTGTTTTAGTTGCCTGTTTTTGTTTGGTGTAATAATCGGCAGTTGTTTTTCTCTTACGCAAACACTTTTTTCTTTTGACAACGTTTCTTTTGGAGAGACAGCTTTGTTAAGCAGTGAGACAGCTGAGGTATTCTTTGATTTCTTGTTTGATAATATCTTTTATCTGTTGCTTATATTTCTGTTTGGATTAACTTTTCTCGGTGTTCTGATTATTCCGGGATTGATCTTACTAAAGGGTATTGTACAGGGATTAACCTTTACTACTATGTTTATTACAGAAAGCTGCCAGACTTATGTTCAAGTTTGGGTTATGCATTTATCTGGGGTTATCTGTACTGTATTTTTATTTCTTTTTGCAGCACATGCTTTTTTATTATCTGTAAAGTTTTGTAAGCAACTCTGCAGATCCGTTGAGCTTCGTGTCCGATGGACCCAATATAGTTCGCATTTTATTTTTACATTTATTACATTCGTTGTTTCCGGCGGGATTTATATATTAGTCGGTTGCTTAACCAATAATCTTTTATAAAGGAGGGAGAACATGGACGTATATACTGCTTCGTTTCAGGAATATCTGACAAATCAAAAGGCGAATTCCGCTAATACGATTGAGTCGTATATGCGCGATGTATCCTTCTTCCTGGAATATTTGAACCAAAACGGAATTTCTTCTCCGATTCTTGTTGATGAGAGCATATTGTATCTTTACATAGACCATATGCGTGAGCAGAACCGCTCTGTTACAACGATTTCTCGTAATATTGCTTCTGTTCGCTGTTTTTATAAATTCTTGATTTTTAGAGGCGAAACAGATACTAACCCGGCTAAGAATATCAAGCTTGAAAAGCCGGAAAAGAAGTTGCCGCAGGTTCTTTCCGGACAAGAGATAGATCTGCTGCTTTCACAGCCGCGCATAACGGATGCGAAAGGCTGTCGTGATAAGGCTATGCTTGAACTTTTATATGCGACCGGCATACGCGTAAGTGAGTTAATTAACCTTGATGTAAAGGATATTAACTTGCGTACCGGCGTTCTGCACTGTAAAGGTAGTAAAGGCGTTCGTTCCATACCGATTTATCCTGCTGCTATTGTAGCTGTTTCGGATTATCTTTACCGTATGCGCGAACTTTTAGTTGATCCGTCTGACAGTGATGCTTTGTTTGTAAATATGAACGGTTCCCGTCTCACA
>JAZNMV010000156.1:0-3922 GCA_045579885.1 Acutalibacteraceae bacterium
GAGACGCGAGGAAACGGTATCTATTATCTGTTTATTCATACCATTGCGGATGACACTGTTCCGATAACATTGCAGGAAGGGGAGACTGTTGCATATCGATTCATTTCTGCTGAAGAGCTTGAGGCTATTATGGAATCGGATGATTTTTGTCAGCCTGTGAAAAAACGTTTTCCAACCTATAGACAGGCTTTTTTCGACTATGTTCATTCTATAAAATGACGGCTGAAAAAATAAAAATGCAAAACGAATTTTACTGTTGAAATTTATATTTGTGTATGATAAAATCGCAGCGGAAAAAGTACAGGGTTTTCCCGGAAAGTTGGCGCTTTATGCAGAAAAAAGAGCTGCACATCGGTAAGGAACAGATCAAGAACTTTCTTCTTGTAACTGTTGGTACAGTGTTGCTTGCGATCGGTGTATATTTCTTTAAGTTCCCGAATAATTTTACCACCGGCGGTGTCAGTGGTATTTCTATTTTGCTCGGTAAGCTGATTCCGTTTGTTTCTACAGCGGCGATCATGTGGACGATCAATTTGGCACTGCTTGTTGTCGGATTTATCGTTTTCGGTCGCGGTTTCGGCTTGATGACTGCATACAGCAGTACATTGTACTCAGGACTTGCGTGGATTCTTGAAACCGTATATCCGATGACAGAGCCTTTTACAGATGAACCGTTTTTGGAGTTGTGCTTTGCGATGATGATTCCGGCGGTAGCGTCCGCAATTTTGTTTAACTGCGGTGCGTCCTCCGGCGGTACGGACATTATTGCAATGATCATAAAGAAATACACGGATCTCGATATCGGTAAGGCTTTGCTGGTTTCCGATGCGTTGATTGCAGCTTCTGCCTGCCTTGTATTCGACATTAAGACCGGTATGTTCTCTCTTATGGGACTTGTGATCAAAGCATTTGTTGTTGATTTGATCATTGAAAATATTAACCTCTGTAAGTATTTCAGTATTGTTACGGAGTATCATGAGGAAGTAAGTCAGTTTATAATTCATGAGTTGAAGCATTCCTGCACAGTAATCGATGCGGTTGGTGCATATACACATGACCCGAAGAAGGTTGTTATGGTTGCCTGCCGCAGAGGTGAGGCGGTTCGGCTTCGTCAGTATGTTCGTTCCATCGACAATAAGGCCTTTATGTTTATCACGAATACAAGTGAGATCATAGGAAAAGGCTTCAGAGGTGTATAAATTAAGTTAACGTAAAAATCCCTGTTCAAGTTGAACAGGGATTTTTATTTATTATTGTGTTGTTATTTTAAAACAAAAAAACAAGAAAAACTAAAAGAAAATTATTGACATTCATTATATAGTGTGATTGAATAAAGGCGGAACGTGTTGATAAACACACGGCTAATATTTGGGTGAAAGTAGGTTGTATTATGGAAAAAACTAGAGTTGCCATTATCGGTACCGGCGGTATAGCGAATGCGCACATGAGAGCTTATCAACAGATCCCGGAAGTTGAGATTGTTGCCGGTGTTGATATTATTCCCGGCAAAGCAAGAGAATATCTTGACAGATATGGTCTGAATGATGTTCCGGATTTTGAAGATACAGCTGAAATGCTCAAGGTTATTAAGCCTGATGCTGTCAGTGTCTGTACATATAACTCTCAGCATAGAATTTGTACGATTCAGGCACTTGGCGAAGGCTGTCATGTTCTTCTTGAAAAGCCGATGTCCATCACATTGGATGAAGCTAAGGAAATGGTTAGAGCTGAAAAGCAGAGCGGTAAGATCCTTACAATCGGTTTCCAGCCGCGTTTTGATGTAAATTCCATGAAGGTCAAGGAAATTGTTCAGTCCGGTGCGCTCGGTGATGTTTACTATGTTCAGACGGGCGGCGGCAGAAGACGCGGTATTCCGGGAAGCACATTTATCGATAAGGATAAGGCTGGTGTAGGTGCTCTGGCGGATATCGGCTGCTATGCACTTGACTTTGCTTTGAACACGATCGGTTATCCGAAGCCGCTGACAGTATCTGCTGTGGCATTTGATCATTTCGGTAAGAATCCGAAGTACTATCCGGAATCTGAAAGATTCAGTGTTGATGATTTCTCGGCTGCATTTGTCCGTCTTGAGAATGGCTGTGTTCTCGACTTCCGTATGTCCTGGGCTATGCACATGGATACAACAGGCGATTTTATTTTCCTTGGTAAGGACGCAGGTCTTAAGGTTCAGCAGCCGACTTACGGTACGCACGGCGGCGCATGGGACGGCCCAATCGGCAAGGTTACAATGATGCATGATGTATTCGGCAGACCGACACAGACCGATATCCCGTTGATTACGAATGATAAGTCGAATTTGTTCTTGAGAAAGGTTCAGTCCTTTATCGATGCTGTTCGCACCGGCGGCGAGGCACCGATCCCGACTTCGCAGATCATTTACAACCAGGCAATTATCGACGGTATTATTCGTTCGAGCGCATGCGGCCATGAGGTCGAAGTTAATCTGTGATATAAACTTTTTCAGCCCGTTTCTCAGGAAACGGGCTGTCTTTTTGTGCTGATATAAAATATACATAAATCGAGTTGACGTTTATATCGGAACGATTTATAATTATACTAAGATTAGAGCAACAGGAGAAGAAAAGACATGAAAATTGCAGTAACTTATCAGAATGGCCTTATATTTCAACATTTCGGTCATTGTGAGACATTTAAGTTTTACACAATAGAAAATAATAGGGTGGTGTCGAGTGAAGTGATCAGTGCGATCGGCAGCGGCCACGGCGCGTTAGCCGGTTTCCTTAGGATAAACGGTGCCGATACTTTGATCTGCGGCGGTATTGGCGGAGGCGCACGTACAGCCTTGACTGCAGCAGGAATTGAACTTTTCCCGGGTACGACCGGCAGCGCGGATGCGGCGGTTAATGCACTGTTAAACGGCACACTGATCTTTAATCCGGACACGGTCTGCAGTCACCATCATCACGGTGAGGGCCATGATTGCGGTGAGCACGATTGCGGCTCGCATATCTGTGGTGAAGATAAGCACGGCTGCACAGGCAATCACTAAATATATAGAGAGGCTGTTTTGTAAGAGACAGTCTCCTTTTTTTATACTGCAGCGTTGAAATTAATCAAGCTATATGATATACTTAACGCGTTACATTGTATGAAAAGGTGAGATTAAAATGGCAAATGCCTATAGAGACGAGTTTATGTCGTTGTTTTCAGAAAAGGTAACACGGGATGGTGCACAGAAACTACTTTCATGGCTGGATACAACGGACTTTTTCACTGCACCTGCCAGTACGAAGTATCATTGTGCGTGTGAACACGGACTTGTTATGCACAGCCTTAACGTATACAAAACGCTTTATGAGCATTTTTTTGAAGAGGGCGATAGTGAAGAGAGCTTTGTGATTTGCGGATTGCTTCATGACATCTGTAAGGCACAGTACTATAAAACTTCGACACGTAATGTGAAGAATGAAGAGACGGGACAGTGGGAGAAGAAGCCTTTTTATTCGGTTGAAGATGCATTTCCGTACGGTCACGGTGAAAAGTCTGTTTATTTGATTGAACGATTTATGCGCTTGAAGCCTGCTGAAGCGGTGGCGATTCGTTGGCATATGGGTGGTTTCGATGAAGCTGTAAGAGGCGGCAGCTTTGCAATCAGTCAGGCTTACGACCGTTATCCGCTTGCGGTAAAACTGCATTTGGCTGATATGGAAGCGACCTATTTGCGCGAGAAAGGTACTTCCGAAATTCGCTGAGTAAAATAAAACCGCTTTATCTGTATTTATGGTAAAGCGAATTTTATAAACAATTCAAAAAAGAAAGGAAAATGAAATATGGCATTCGAATTTACACCGAAGGGCGTTTGTGCGAGAGGTATTCAGTTTGAACTTGATGGTGAAACCATTAAGGAAGTTCGCTTTATCGGCGGCTGCAGCGGCAATAC
>JAZNMV010000157.1:0-26827 GCA_045579885.1 Acutalibacteraceae bacterium
TGTCCGTTATACGGCTGTGCGGCCCATTTTTCTCCGTTTGAGGCAAGGTTTACAACGAACCAGCCGATGCCGCCGAGAAAGGCGAAAAGCAGAATATAGAGGACGAAGGAACGAAAGCCTGTAGTTTTCATCTGCGCTTTACACCGCCTTTCCTCTTTGTGTTCTGTGCGTCCGGATGGAGTTCTTCTTCCGGAATACGCACTTCCATATGCCGGGTGGCCCGTTCGGAAAGTCGGGTTTTCCGTGCAGGTTCATGTGCGGAATGTGTTTCAAAGACCGGTTCTTCAATAAACGGCTCTTCTGCGGGTTCTGCTTCCGCCGCACTGCGTCTGCTGCCGCGCTTTGCAGCGTAAGTGCGCTCGTCCGCAGCTTTCAGAAAGGCCAAAAGACCCCAAGTGGAAAGCATACTCGAACCGCCCGCGCTGATGAACGGAAGTGTAACACCGGTGAGCGGCAGAATATCCGTCGGTCCAAAAACATTCAAACAGGTCTGGAACAAAAGCATACCGGCTGCAGCGCAGGATGCGATCGCATAGAAAGTGGAACGGCTGCGTGTAACGTCGCTTCGTGCATAGAGAACGAGGAGTGCCAGTCCGAACAGCACGGTCAGGCCCATTAAAAGGCCTTGCTCTTCACAGAGCATACCGAAAACAAGGTCACTGTCGGAAGCGGCAACATATTTTAAACAACCGTTGCCGATGCCGAGACCGCCGAGGCCGCCGCTTGCAATATATGTCATCGTGCGCACCTGCTGGTAGCCGAGACTATCCTGTGTATGTTCCCACACGTGCATCCATCCGGCAAAACGCTTTGCCACGTACGGACGAAACTGCAGGATCATGAACACGCCGAAAAATGCGGCGGCGAGTGCAAGAAAAATTGTTCTGAAGCTGCCCGAACGCATGAATGCGATGATCAGGAATGTTGCGAAAAAGATCAGCGCCGTGCCAAAATCGCGCATGATGAACAGACTGCCGAGGCAGGCACCGGCAAACAGAATGAATACTGTAAGGTTCTTTTTTGTCTGCAGGCGGTCAAGTGTTGCCGCGCCGACAAAAATAAAGGCGATCTTAATAAATTCGGAAGGCTGAAAGCTGACGGGACCTACCATGATCCAGTTTTTTGAGCCGTTCACGGTGGAACCGATGACAAGATTCAGTGCGAAAAGTAAAAGTGCACAGATCGCAATGGCTGTACGGCTTTTCATGACACGTTCGAGATCGCTTACGAACCATACGATCACACAGAATACAATGAGACCGAGAAGAAAAGTTAAGATCTGCATTTTTACAGCATCCGGACCTTGTCCGCTGATGAGAATAATGCCGATGCTGCTTAAAAGTAAGCCGAAGGTTTCCGTTTCGAAACTTACACGTCGCAGAATACGTCGGGAGAAAAAGTACAAAAGCCACTCGGCTATGAATAAGACCGCAAATATCCAAAGCGGATAAACAAGCATTTCACCTGTGCCGAACATGAGCTGCAGCGTCATGGAAAGCTGCACAAGTACCACACCGAGCATTAAGCTGAACGGAGAAGCTGCCTCACCCGTAAATCCGGTGAACAGGCGGCGCTTTTTTGTGTTGGCGTCGCTTGTATTTTTCAGAATGAGCGTTACAGGGCCGATCTTTATCTTATCGCCGATCTGAACCAGTGTCGGCTCCGTGATCGTTTTTCCGCGTACACGTACACCGAGATGAGAGTCCGTATCGGAAATAAACCAGCCCTCTTCACGTCGCATAAGAACGGCATGGTCTCTGGAAACAGACTCATCCGGAATGACGATATCGCAGCTTTTGCTGCGGCCTATGGAGTTTTCCCAGTACAGCACGGGGAACGCCGCACCGGTGGCGGCGTCCTCGAGCATGATGACCGGGTCTTTTCTGCGTTGTCCTTTTCTGAAGGATGTATAGCAGCGCCACAGTACGAACAGTGCAATACACGGTGTGATGAAGCGAATGAGCAGCATCAGCGTGGAAAGCAGACTGGAGTTCAGTACACGCATGGCAAATTCTTTAAGTATTTCCAACATGAATTCAATCCTCTTTAATTTTCACGTATACCGGCGATCTCTCCGGCACGTTTATAAATACTGAAACCCGGAACAAAACCGCGAACCATGGAAAGCGGATAGACACGGGCGCTGCGGCCGATGACCGTACCGGGGTTTAGTACACTGCCGCATCCGATCTCAGCACAGTCGCCGAGGATCGCACCGAATTTACGCAGTCCGGTCTCGATGCGTTCGCTGTCGGTGCGGATCGTGACACTGGAATGGTCCTGCTTTAAGTTCGAGGTGATGGCACCGGCACCGGTATGCGCTTTGTACCCCAGGATGGAATCGCCGATATAGTTGTAGTGCGGTGCCTGTGCACCGTCAAACAGAATAGCGTTTTTGATCTCTGTGGAATTGCCGACAACACAGCCCGCACCGATCAGTGCACTGCCGCGGATAAATGCTCCGGGACGTACTTCGGTTTCGGGGCCGATGATCGTGGGGCCGGCAATATAAATGTTCGGGTAGAGCTTTGCGGATTTTGCGATCCAGACGTTGCCGTCGCGGCATTCGTATTCCTCAGAGGAGAGTGTTTCGCCGAGACCGAGAATAAATTCACGGATGAGCGGCAATGCCTCCCACGGGTAAGTAAAATTTTCAAGAAGCGGATTTGCGAGTGTGTGTTCCAAGTCAAACAGATTGGATGTAAACATAGCTTCTCTATGCATGATCAATCACGGTCCTTTCCAATACAGAATCGTTTTATAGCTCCTTTTTCATAATATAGTATAAACGAATTCCCTGTGCTTTTCCAGTATGCACAGGGAATTTTAAGGGTTTGTTAATTTTTACATATAGTGAAGTGCACGTACGGCAGCTTCCATGTAAAGTTCGTTTTCGCTCATACCGAGCTCGCTTAAATTGCGTTGGTCCCAGACTTCACCGGAGAGAGAATCCGCCGCCCATAAGAACTGCGCAAACTGGACACCGCGAAATTTTGCGACGGCAGCCATTGAGGCGCATTCCATTTCAACAACGGAGCAGCCCTGCTGAAGTCTCTTTTCTACTTTTCCGCGTGTTTCACGGTAGAAGGCATCGGTCGTCCATGTTTTTACGCGTGCGTACGGCGCTTCCAAAGAATCAAGCGCACGGCATACAGCGTTTACGCAGTGCGGGTCAAGAGCAACTTCTTCTGCGGGCGGCAGGTAATGGTATGAGGTACCTTCGTCACGCACTGCAGCCTCGGGAACGAGAATATGGCCGGCCGTGATATCGTGATTGAGTGCACCGCAGGAGCCGAGCATTACAAAGCGCTTAACGCCCATCGGAACGGCTTCCTCGATCGTTGCAGCGGCACACGGACCGCCGACCATCATGGAAACAAGCGCAAATTCGGTGCCGTCCGGCCATTTGCATTTATATATGGGGAAGACGCCCATACAGCTTTTCATTTGCCCGATCTGAACGGCATTAAGCTTATTCACGTATTCGTTTACGATCTTGTAGGAGAAAACACCGATCATGTTCTCGGGCATCTCCGGGTTCTGCCGAATGACATCGGCTGGGTTGATAACAGCGGTCGCAGAGGGATCAAAGTCCGTATGCAGCATCACTTTCACCGTCCTAATAAAAATTTTGAACAGTATACGCCGAATATTCCGAAAAGTCAAGTGCACTGAAAATCCATGGATCGAAAATGCTTTAAGACTTGCAAAAAGTATAGGAAGATGATAAAATAGTTGCATATGCAATTAACATTACATAAGCAGTATGTGAAAAGTGAGGGAACAGACGTGAAAAGACTGGCCTTATATCTGAAGCCGTTCATCCCGAGGATGAGCCTTGGCCTCAGCGTAAAGATCCTCGGTACGATCGTCGAACTGGCGATCCCGTGGATTTTGTCACACATTATCGATGTACTTATTCCGATCGGCGAGATTAAGCCCGTTGTGCTTTGGGGTTTCTTAATGATCCTGTGTTCCATGATTGGATGGATCGGAAATATCACCGCGAACCGTATGGCATCCTCTGTTGCGCGTGATTTTACCCGTGAGGTTCGCCACGATCTGTTTACAAAGATCTCGTATCTTTCCGAGCGTCAGGTAGACAATTTCTCCATTCCGTCGCTCATTTCCCGTATGACGAGTGATACATACGTCCTGCACCAGACCGTCGGTATGATTCAGCGCCTCGGTGTCCGTGCGCCGATTTTGCTGTTCGGCGGCATCATCGTTACACTGACGCTTGACCCTGTGCTGACACTCATCATGGTTGCGACGCTGCCTGTTGTAGGCGGTTTGACCTTCTATGTTTCCCGCAGAGGCGTACGTCTTTTTAAGGCTGTACAGCGCGGTTCCGATGCGCTTCTTCGCGTTGTACGTGAAAATGCTGTCGGTGTTCGCGTGATCAAGGCGCTTTCAAAGTCTGAATATGAGCGCCGCCGCTTTAAGAAAGTCAATGACGAACAGACCGAGCGTGAGCGCCACGCGGAGCTTACCATGGCACTCATTAACCCAATCATGACGATGCTTCTGAATACCGGTATTGTTGCCGTTATCGTTGCGGGTGCTTATCGCGTAAATAACGGTACGAGTGAGATCGGTAAGATCATCGCGTTTATGAACCTCTTTACCATCGTACTGAATGCGCTCATGGCGATCAACCGCATGTTCAACATGCTTTCCCGTGCAGTGGCATCTTCTTCCCGTGTGCTTGAAGTGCTCGACACACCGGTCGAACTCTTTGAAGAAGAGCCGAAATTCAGTTTCCTTCCCGAAAATGTACCGCATATCGCTTTTGATGACATGACCTTCAAATATGAGCGCGGAACCTTTGCTGTGCGTAACCTCAACTTCGAGCTTCAGCGCGGTGAAACACTCGGTATCATCGGTGCAACCGGTGCCGGTAAGTCCACCGTTATCCGTGCGCTTATGCGTTATTACGACGTTTCCGAGGGCAGCATCCGTATTGACGGCGTAGATATCAGAGATTACGCTACCGTTGATCTGCGCAGAAAATTCGGTGTTGTTTTCCAGAATGATACACTCTTCAAAGATACGATCCGCGAGAACATCCGCTTAGGCCGCAATCTTTCCGATGAAGAGCTGCTTGAAGCGGCACGCCGTGCACAGGCACTTGAATTTATCGAGGAACAGGGCGGTTTGGATGCACCGGTTGCCATTAAGGGTGCAAACCTTTCCGGCGGCCAGAAGCAGCGTCTCCTGATCTCCCGTGCTTTGGCCGGTGACCCGGAGATCCTCGTACTCGACGACTCCTCGAGTGCACTCGACTATAAGACGGATGCCCGCCTGCGCGAAGAGATCCGCAAACACTACGCAAAAGCCACAAAGATCATTGTTGCCCAGCGTGTAAGCTCCATTATGCATGCCGAGAAGATCCTTGTTATGGAAAACGGCAATGTCATCGGTATGGGTACGCATGATGAGCTGATGGAGAACTGTCCGCTCTACAGAGAAATCGGCGAGTCGCAGATCGGCGACAGCCGCGGTGCAAGGGAAGGAGGCGAAGAAGCATGAGAGGCGGTATGAGAAATTACAGACCGGAAGAGCCGAATACCGGAAGAGTCCGTATGAAAAAGACCGCGATCCTTTCGCGCTTGCTGCCTTACCTGCTTCAGAATAAAACGGCGCTCTTTTTCTGTATTGTTTTAACGATCGGCAGTAACCTGCTCGGTCTTGTTGGTCCGTATGTTTCCGGCCTGGCTATCGATTCCATGGAGCTTGGCAAAGGAAAGGTAGATTTAAGCGGTGTATGGTACTACGGTTTGATCATGCTCGTTCTGTATGCGGTCTCTGCGGGACTCGGCTATCTGCTTTCCCGCCTGATGATCTACATCAGCCGTCGCGTTGTCAACACGATGCGCCGAGATGTTTTCAACAAGCTTACCGAACTGCCTGTTGGCTACTTTGATACAAACCAGACGGGCGATATCCTGAGCCGTATTTCTTACGATATCGATACCATCAACACCTCGCTTTCTCACGACGTTGTTCAGGTCTTCGCCAGCGTTGTTACGGTCAGCGGCGCGCTGTTCATGATGCTTTCCATTTCTCCGGTGCTTGTGCTTATCTTTGTTGTTACGGTTCCGCTGACCTTCATTATGACAAAGAAGATCACCGGATTTACCCGTCCGCTCTTCCGTAAGCGTTCTGCAAAGCTCGGTGAGCTCAACGGTTTTGTTGAAGAAATGATCTCCGGCCAGAAGACGCTGCGTGCATACGGACAGGAAGAAAATACCATTGCAAAGCTCGATGTACAGAACAATGAGACCGTAGAAGCTTACTACAAAGCAGATTACTACGGCGCAATGGTCGGTCCTTCCGTTAACTTCGTCAATAACTTCTCTCTTTCCCTCGTAAGCATGTTCGGTGCACTCCTGTTCTTAAAGGGTGCGATCTCCATCGGTAATATCTCCTCGTTCGTTCTCTATTCCCGCCGTTTCAGCGGCCCGATCAACGAGGTAGCAAATATTATCGGTGAGCTGCAGTCCGCATTCTCCGCAGCAGAGCGTGTATTCCGTCTTCTGGCCGAGGATCCCGAGCCGATTGATGCGGCACATGCCATCGACATGAAAGCGGTTGAGGGTGAAGTTTCTCTCGAACACATCAATTTCGGCTATACAAAGGAACGACAGATCATCCACGATCTGTCTCTCCATGTGCCGAAGGGTTCTCTCATTGCGATCGTCGGTCCGACCGGTGCAGGCAAAACAACAATTATTAACCTGCTCATGCGTTTCTACGATGTGGACAGCGGCGAGATCCGTCTGGACGGCCATCCGGTACATGACCTGACACGCCGCAGCCTGCGCCTCAACTATTCGATGGTTCTGCAGGACACCTGGCTCTTTAACGGCACCGTATTCGAGAATATTGCATACGGCAGCGAAAGTGCAACACGTGAGGATGTAGAGCGTGTTTGCCGCGCCTGCAACATTCACGACTATATCATGACGCTGCCCGAGGGTTATGACACGGTTCTCGACGATGACGGTTCCAACATCTCCAAGGGTCAGAAGCAGCTGATGACGATTGCACGTGCTATGCTGCTTGAGTCTTCGCTTCTCATTCTCGACGAAGCAACATCGAACGTCGATACCAGAACGGAGCAGCATATTCAGCGCGCTATGCGTACACTCATGGCAGACAAGACCTGTTTTGTTATTGCACACCGTCTTTCCACGATTCGTAATGCGGATATGATCCTCGTTGTACGTGACGGTGAAATCGTTGAGCGCGGTACGCACGATACGCTCATGGACGGCGACACCTTCTATAAGCAGTTGTATAATGCACAGTTTGCATAAATAGATATTAAAATATTATGCTATATTAAAAACGGTCAGCTTCCGGGAACGGAGGTGTGACCGTTTTTTCTTTCTGTTTCCGAAATCAGTGATAAATTGAACAATTTGCGTACTTGGATCCAACAGAACGTGTGGAAAAAATATTGAATTATAGTTTTAGGAGTGTTATAATAAATTAAATTGGACGATTAGCACTTATTTTGGAGAAAAGCGTTCAAATACAGTTTATGATGCTAAGATGAGGTGATTTTTTTGAACAGCATGATTACATTTATTCTTGTATTTATCGTGATTATTTTATTGTTGTTCTGTGTCACACTCATGGTGGTTTTCGGGAAACGTATTTCTGCAATCCGTGAAAGTGCGCTCCGGGATTCTGTAACCGGCGGACTCAATTATGATGGGCTGCAGAACAGAGCACGCCGCCGTTCCATGGAAGAATATACGGTGGTTACCATGAAGCTCAAAAATTGGGCGCAGATCGTTGAAACCTTCGGCAGCGAAAATGCGGAACGTGTTCTGAAATATATCCACGGTACGCTTCAGTCCAATCTCAGTGTCGCGGAGCCGTTTGCTCGTGTGTCCGGTGCCAACTTCTGCATACTCATGAAAAACCGGGAGACGGACTTTGTACGCACACGTCTTGAACGAATAGCGGAAAGTATAAACCGTTTCAACGATAATGCCGAGATTCCGTATGTACTGGATATGTGTTTCGGTGCATATCAGCCGCAAACGGGTAAGGAAAGCTTCCTTACTGTGTGCGAGATTTCGTCGAAATATGCGGATGAACTGAAAGAAGCCGGTGTGTGCTTTGGCACAGCAGCCGGAGAAAACAGTGCCGAAAACCGTTGGGCCTTTGCTTCACAGATCGACACTGCGCTCGAGAACGGTGATTTTGTGATCTACCTTCAGCCGAAGATTTCGCTGCACGACGGCCGAGTGGCCGGTGCGGAGGCGTTTGTTCGCTGGCGGCACTCCCGCAAAGGACTTATTACATCTGCGGCATTTGTTTCCGAGCTCGAAGAATATCATGTTATAGACAGGCTGGACAGATTTGTTTTCGAAACGGTTTGCCGTAAGCAGGCGGAATGGAAGAAGGAAGGTCTTCCGCTTTGCGTTATTTCCATAAACCTGTCTTTGGATACCATAAAGCGAAAAAATTTTGCAAGGGAGTTTGCAAGGTATTGTGCCGCATGCGGTGTGGATACAAAGCTGATCGAATTCGAATTGAACGAGAAGCTGCTCAATGAACCCAGAGAATTCATCTGCGATGTGATAGACAGTGTGCATAACAGCGGTTTCAGATGTTCGTTTGATAATTTCGGAAATACAGCTGTTCCGCTGCGTATTATGTGCAGCATGGGTGTCGATTCCATAAAGCTTGAACGCAGTTTCTTCAGCCTTGAAAATAACAACCGTAAAAACCGATTCCTGATCGAAGCGATTTTAAAGTACGCTGCGCAGATCGGTATCAGCACGGTTGCGGAAGGCATTGAAAATATCAGCCAGGTACAGTATCTGCAGCAGACCGGCTGCGATATGGTTCAGGGTTTCTTTTTCTTCAATCCCATGGGACTGGATGAATACAGAAATACGGTCTATGCGAACGGAGAACTTGTGACCGTACAGCTTAACAGGGACGATTCCGTATCCGGAGCGTCTTTCAGTACGGAAGACGGCGGTATTGCGATGTTTTCCTATTCAACCGCGGAAGACAGTGTTTTTTTCTCAGAGTGCTTTTCACCTGCGCTTGGCGGTGCAAGAGTGCATAGAAATGCGAGTTCGCTTTTCCTGAAATCGAATCTGATCCATGAAAATGACAGGCGCGATTTCTACCATATGATCGAGCGCTGTAAAAAAGACGGTGTCAACGTTGAAAATATCATGCGTTTTTATGCCGCTGAGGGTCGCTACGAATGGCTTACGGTTTGTTTGCACAGAGCCGCGGTTTTGAAGAGCGGAGAAGCGATTATAGCCGGTGCTCTCGTTAATAAGAGCCTCTGGAAGAAGGAAGTTAAGCGTTGGCAGGATAAGGCCACAAGAGATGCGCTGACCGGCCTTTATAACAGAGATTACTTCGAACGTACCGTACGTGAAGGCCTCGAAAAAGGTGACTATGAACGCGGTGCTATGGTATTCATCGATGTGGATGATTTTAAGGGCATCAATGATACACTCGGTCACCTTGGCGGCGACATTGCACTGCAGGTGGTGGCAAAGCGTCTGCTCGGTGAATTCCGCCACTCGGATATTGTGGCTCGTTATGCCGGCGATGAATTTGTTGTTTTTGTAAACGGCATTTCCAGAGAAGATATGATAAAGCGTCTGGAGCATTTGAGAAAAATCTTTAATATGCCGTACAGAAACGGTTCGGTGGATCACACCGTATATATCAGTATCGGTGTTTCGATGTTCCCGGACGACGGCGGCGATTACCGTACTTTGATCAAAAAAGCAGACGATGCAGTTTATTCTGTTAAGGGATCTAAAAAGAACAATTTTGCTTTTTACGAAGTCGGTATGGCTGAAGCCGAAGATGACAATGTATAATGTTTTGCAGATAACGGAGGGTACATGGTTTCTCTTTTGATAGGAATTGCTGCGTTTGTGCTGTGTTTTCTCTATGACATAAACAGCTTTGTATGGAAAAAAGCCGTGATGCATAGTTTCTTTGCTATAGGTGCGGTGCTGCTTACTGCAGCATCGGCGGTAGATTTATGGCAGGCTATTCGTGTCAAAGCATTTCACGGTGTGCCGGACGCAGTACTTCTTGTATTGGCTGCTGTTTCTTTGGCTGCCTTGATCTACAGTTTGTTTTTTGCACTTCCGTTTGAAGAAACATATATTAAAAATTCGGAGCGGCCTGCGGTATATGACAAAGGTGTTTACGCGTTGTGCCGACATCCGGGTGTGCTGTTCTATTTTTTGATGCAGCTTTTTTTCGGTATAGCTGCATTGCCTGAAAAAGTAATTATTAACGGACTCGTGTTTTCGGGTTTGAATATCCTGTATGCCTGGTTTCAGGATCGCATCACATTTGTGAGAACATTTTCGAATTATCCCGAATATCGAAATAAAACACCGTTTTTGGTGCCTACAATGAGCAGCTTTGTTGCCGCTTGTAAATTTTTCGGGAAATCAATCAGTAGGGAGGGTGAACAATGAGGTTTCAGGAAAAACTCCATGAATACTCCAAAGAGGAGATATGGAATGAATACTGCAGCTTTTTGAATATCACCAGTGAGGAATTTATGAACATCCAGAAGCGTCTGCTGCTCGAGCAGATGGAGCTTTGGGTGTCCAGCGGATTGGGACAAAGCATTCTTAAAGGTAAATATCCGCGTACAATAGAGGAATTCCGGGAAATGGTTCCTCTGACAACGTATGAGGATTATGCCCCCATGCTTCTGGCCAAGCAGGCATCGGTATTGCCCGGTGAGCCTGTTCTGTGGATACAGACCACCTGGGAAGGCGGCGTTCACCCGATCAAAACCGCCCCCTACACAAAGGCCATGCTGGAAACTTTCAAGCACAATGTGATTAGCTGCTTGATTCTGAACACCAGTAAAGCAAAATATGATTTTGACGTCAGCGTAACGGACCATATGCTGTATGCACTGGCTCCGCTGCCGTATTTAACAGGACTTCTGCCGCTGCTGCTCGAAGAAGAAATCGATATCGAATATTTCCCGTCTGTTAAAGATGCGGTGAAGATGTCGTTTAAAGAGCGAAATAAGCTGGGCTTTAAGCTTGGCATGAAGAAAGGTCTGGAATATTTCTTCGGCCTTGGCAGTGTGCTTTACTATGTGAGCCAGAGTATCAGCAGTATGCAGTCTTCCGGCAAGAGCCTGAAAGATAAAATTCTGGGTACATCCCCGAGAATGCTGCTGCGGTACATCGTGGCAAAGAATAAATGCAAGAAAGAAAACAGAGAGCTTCTACCGAAGGATCTCTTCCATTTGAAAGGTCTCATGGTTGCGGGTACGGATAACCGATGCTATAAATCCGACCTTGAAAGAATGTGGGGCATTCCGCCCATGGAACTTTTTGCAGGTACCGAACCGACCTGCATTGGCTGTGAAACATGGAACAGAGAAGCCATGTACTTCTTCCCGGATGCATGTTTCTATGAGTTTATTCCGGAAGACGAACTGGAAATGAACCTGATCAACCCGGAACATAAGCCGAGAACCGTTCTTTGGAACGAAGTTGTTGCCGGCGGCGTATATGAGCTTGTTATTACGGTATTCAAAGGCGGTGCCTTTGCACGTTACCGTGTTGGCGATGTTTTCAGATGCACCGGTATAGGAAGCCAGAAAGAAAACAACTCGATCCCGCGCTTCCAGTTTGTTGACCGCGTGCCGCAGGTTATCGATATAGCCGGTTTTACAAGAATTACGGAAAAATCTATCAGCCAGGCGATCAATCTTTCCAGACTGCCCATTGCTGCGTGGACAGCAAAGAAGGAATTTACGGAAGATTACCGCCCGTATATGCATCTTTATGTTGAGATGCAGCGAAGCAATCTTGTAAACAGTGCGATCAGCATTCGTATTCTGCAGGATCAGCTTGGCATTTATTTCAGATATATCGATCAGGATTATGAAGACCTGAAGAAAATCCTTGGTATCGATCCGTTGAAGATCACAATGCTTAAGTGCGGTACTTTTGAGCTTTACGAGCAGAGGTATGGCAGCAAGATCAGAACGATGAATCCGGAAAGCTGTGACATTAACGATCTTTTGGCTTGTCACAGAATGGAAGGAACAGGAAAGGGGAGCTTGCTGAATGAGTGGATATAGTTGGGTCTCGGTCATTTCAATATCCTGCTATGCATTCCTGCTGCTGACGTTTACAACAGCCAAAAAGCGGGAAAAGGTCATCAGCTCTTTCATGCTGATTCTGGCCTTTATGCTGCTTTGGAACGGCGGTTCATTCGGAATGCGTATGCAGTTCCTGCCTTCCGTTAATTTCTGGCACCATGTTTCGATTTTGGGTATTTTTGCCTTGCCGTACTGTTACCTGAATTTCTTGAAATGTTTTTTTGATGAGCAAGATAACAGGCAGATCTTCTGGCTGGCGATATACATGGTCCTGTTTGTGTTTAACTGCTTTACCGGCTTCTTTATTCCTTTGCCCGAAGTGGTTACTACAGCTACCGGAACACAGTTCCTGTACCATTACACAAACAGTATTTATCTGTTGTTCGGTATTGTATCTCTTACGGTTGTACATATGGTGCAGACCATATGGCGTCACTGCAGAGGCAATGAGCTGGCTTTCCAACAGCTGAAGCCTATTGCTATGGGTATTTCCGTTATATTCCTGGGCCATATTCTGGCAGCGCTCCCCATGTTTGTCGGTTTGCCGCTGGATATGCTTTCCGGTGCGGTTAATGTCTTGTTCCTGTTCTACGCGCTGTATAAGAAAAAGATGTTCCGCATGACCATTTTGCTTTCCAAGACGAATACGATGATCATGGCGATCGTTTTGGGTGTTGTTATTTTCTCCGATTTGGTTTTGGCACTCATGCGTTTGATGGTCAATAGCCTTGAAATGGAGTATGTCGGGGCCCTGATTATTGCAACGGTGCTGCTTGTTATTATCGTTGTTCTGCTGTACTTTGTTCTCGACAAGATCTTTACAGCGATTTTTACAAAAAACGAGAACAGAAGGAAAGCGGCGCTCGAGTCCTTTTCGGAGGACATTACACACATGCTGCATGTCGGAGAGATTCTGCAGGCTATGTCGGATGCGATCCGCGATGTGATCGACCCGAGCCGCATGTTTGTATTGCTCCGTGATATAGACGGCAACTTCCGGATTGAGCATACACTGAATCCGCTTGAAGAGAAAAACTTTTATATTAAGTCGGATCACCCGATCATTACCTGCCTGAGCAGCGGCGCACAGTGTCTGATGCAGCAGGACTTTTCCAGAATGCTGATTTACAGAAGCCTTTGGGAAAGTGAGAAATCTCTGCTTGTAAAGCAGGAAATTGATTGCTATGTTTCCATAGTCAGCGATAACGGCCTTAACGGTATTATCATGCTTTCGGGAAAGCCGGGGAAACCGATTTCGAGAGCGGAAGATATAAGCTTCCTGAAGAGCATTTCCAGCGTTTGTGCCGGTGCGGTCAAAAACGCATATGCATATGAGAGAGCACTTGAAGAATCTCAGAAAGATGAACTTACGGGTATTATCAACTACAAGTTCTTCTATGAAGTTCTTGAAGAAGAGTTCAATAAGAACATGCACTCTGCGCTTACACTGTGTATCTTCAATATAGACAATTTCAAAGTGTATAATCAGATGCACGGCACAGCTGAAGGCGACCTGGTTCTGCAGCGCGTAGCTTCTATCATGGAATCTTCGATTAACGAGAATTGCTACGCCGCGCGTATTAACGGTGATGAGTTTGCACTTATATTGCCGGGCTACGATGTGTATTCCGCAAAATGTCTCGTGGATACGGTCTCCGAACAGATCAATAATATTTCGCCGCCGCATGCAGTGAATTCGTTCGGAAGACTGACCGTGAGTGTAGGTATCTGTGCGGCACCGCTTATGGCGTCTTCCGCAAAGGAGCTGTACCGAAATGCCGATACGGCAGTGTATGTCGCAAAGCGTACCGGTAAGAATGCAGTGCAGATATATTCCGCGGATGTCGATCTGAAGAGTCCTGTTACACAGCAGCATAAGAGCGGTTATAATGAGCATGCCGGAACGGTATATGCTCTCACAGCGGCGATCGACGCGAAGGATCATTACACGTTCCAGCATTCACAGAATGTTGCGTACTATGCTTCCGAGCTTGCAAGAGCTGCGGGTATGTCGAACGACATTGTAGAGATCATTCGTGAAGCCGGTTTGCTGCATGATATCGGCAAGATCGGTGTGGATGAGAATATCCTGAATAAGCCGGCACGGTTGACTGTACCGGAATATGAAGCGATGAAGGGTCACGTTGAGAATGCGGTCAATATCATTCATCATCTGCCCTCTCTGGATTACGTTATCCCCGCGGTTTACTCGCACCATGAACGGTATGACGGCCGCGGCTATCCCCGTGAACTGGAAGGCGACAGCATTCCGGTGACAGGCCGTATTCTGAGTATCGCAGATGCTTTTGATGCGATCGTTTCCGAGCGTTCGTACAAAAAAGCCATGCCGGTAAAAGAGGCTCTGCACGAACTTCGTTCGCAGTCCGGCTATCAGTTCGACCCGAAACTGGTGGATATTTTTGCCGATCTCATCGACAGCGGTGCTGTGGAAGTCAGAGCTACTAAGCACACGGATGAAGAAGACGCAAAAGCCGAATAAGCATATTTTAAAGCGGCGGATCAAACGATCCGCCGCTTTTGGTTCAATTATACATTCAAAAAAGATACAAAAAACGGATGTCGCCACTAAACCGGCACATCCGTTTTGTATTTATCAAAGCTGTCTGGAGATAAGCTCCGGTGCGTTTGCATAATCCAAAGCAGTTTCTTTGCTGATCTTTCCCGAACGGTAAAGCTCAAGAATGTGCTGGTCCAGCGTGATCATGCCTTCACGGCTTCCGGAAGCGATCGCATTGTTGATCTGATGGTTCTTATTATCTCGGATCATGCTGCGAATCGCGCTGTTTACATGCATGATCTCGAATGCGGGAACGTGCTCTCCGTCTGTGCCGGGCAGAAGTACCTGTGAAACAACAGTGCGAAGAACGGAAGAAAGCATCATGCGGATCTGAGCCTGATGCGAACTCGGGAAGCTGTCTATAATACGGTCTATCGCATTGACCGCGCCCTTTGTGTGCAGTGTACCGATAACAAGATGTCCGGTTTCTGCTGCTGTGATCGTTGTCTGTATCGTTTCCGCATCACGCATTTCACCGAGCAGGATCACATCGGGGGCCTGTCTGAGGCAGGCACGCAGAGCGGATAAGAAATCGGAAGTATCAACATCGATCTCGCGCTGACTGACAATGCTTTTCTGGTTTCTGTGCAGAAACTCGATCGGGTCTTCCAGCGTGATGATATGGCAATCTCTTGTTTTGTTGATCTCGTCGATGATGCATGCCTGCGTTGTGGTTTTGCCGCTGCCCGCTGTACCGGTTACAAGCACGAGGCCGTGGTCCGATTCCGCAAGCTTTATTACTTCTTCAGGGATGTTCAGACTTTTCCAGTCGGGGATGGAGAAAGAAACGATACGTACAACGGCCGCCATAGAACCGCGCTGCTTGTAGGCATTTACACGGAATCGGGCAAGACCGCGAACTGCAAATGAAAAGTCGTCATCGCCGCGTTCGGCGAAACCGTCCATCGGGCGTTCGGCAAGTGCGTAAATTTCGGCGAGCAGTGCGTTGGTGTCCGGAGGAAGCATTCTTTCCTCTCCAATCGGATTCAGATGACCGTTCAGCTTTTCACATACCGGTCCGCCGGCAACGATAAAAATATCGGAAGCGCCGTCTGTTACGGCACGTTCGAGATAATGCAGAATATTTTCCATTTGCAAATCACACCTTTTATATAAATACTGTTATTTTCCGTTCCATACGCTAAGGGAATCATCTTCATTCCACTCTATTGCCGTTTCGGTCCGCCAGCTGAGGATCTCCCAGTGGGAATCCGTGATGTGCACGGAAACCTGCAGATGCAGTGCATCCGATATCGGACAGGTGTAGGTGTAGATATCTCCGTCTTGTGTTACACCGTCGGGCAGTGTACCGGCACGAAGTTCCGCGAGAACGGTTTCGGCCTGCAGTTCGGCTTTATAATAGGTTTCAACGGATGCAGCCGTAGCATCGGACAGATGCTGGTCGGCACGAACAGTGCTGAGACCCAAAAGTGCAAAAACTGTGAGGCAGAGTACTGCAAACATAACAACGAGCGAGCTTCCGCCGACCGTTGGCTGCTGCCTAAAATCGTTTTGTCTGTTCATGGCAATTCCTCCTGCCAGGCAGCGGTAAGTTCAAAAAGAACCTTGCCGTCGCGATCAGAGGCGCGTATTTCGGCAGTTCCCAAATACGCGGTATAATTTTCGGTAATACAGGCGGTTGCCCGGAAAGCGGCATTTTCAGAATCGGTTATATTCCACGATTCGTCGTAGCTGATTTCCCATATACCGCCGGCGACTGTTCCGCCGAAAAATTCGGCGTGTTTTTTCAAATCGCCTTCGGCGATCTTAACGGACTCTGCGGCATTTTGGACAACGGTCACAGCCTTATCCCGTATCTCCATGTTTTTCGATACATTACCGGACAGTGCAAAGATCTGCAGACACAGTGCAGCTGCTATAGCAAACACCGTAAGCATGATAAGCTGCTCCATGAGAGCCAGCGACGATCTGTTTCTCATCGTTCACCCTCCTTGCGGCTTCTGATCATACAAAGCAGAGTTTCTTCCTGTCCGTTGGTTTCAATTTTAATTTCTATGTGGTCTCCGGCGTCAGTCAGAGAAAAAGAATCCGCAGACAGTATTTTTTCGCCGAACTCCGGAGCGGGTGTGTAACCGCTGCGGCAAAACAGTTCGTGGATATATCCTTCGTGGGAGTAGATCACGGTCTGAAAGGCTTCTTCTCCAATGTTCTCGGATATGATCAGGGCTGTACCGCCGTTATATTCTCCTACGGAAAGCATGCCGTCGCTGTCGCTGCGGTGTATGCGTGCTGCCAGGTACTGTACAGCTGTTCTGCGGTCATAGTTTTCTCCGTCCCGCTGTGTGATGCGGTTAACAACGTTGGCGCCGGTCAAAAGGACCATGAGCAGAGATGTGACCAGGAAGACAAATGCCAGCAGTGCGAGTAAGCTGCCCATGCTGTTTTTGGTTTGTTTATTCATGTGTGCTCTTTTCCAATACTGTAATTTCAGGCATCAGATTCTCGGCAAATACGGTATAGTCTACCAAGTATCTGGTTTCGTCGACTTGTATTCCATAGTGATCGATAAGATAGTCGACGTTCGGCGGATAAAAACCTTCCGCTGCATAGCAGGCAACCGCGGCACGGCGTATTGCTTCTTCCGCCTGCTGCAAGTTTTCTTCCTGATGGCTTTCGGAAAGGTTCGAGAGCCCTGTGAGAAAGCACAGGAAGACAGCAACCGCAAACAGCGGAGTCAGGATTCCGAATAAGAGGTTGTTTTTTTCTTTGTGTTTCACAGAAGATCACCCGATACTTGTCATGATATTCATAAGAGGCAGCATGACGGAGAGCAGGATAGCACCAACGAGCAGAGTTGTTACCAGTACAAGCGCCGGCTCGATTTTTGCAGCAGTACGCTCTACTTCGAGATGGGCATCTTCCTGCATACGGTTTGCAAGATCCTCCATAACGGTATCACCGCTGCCGCTTCGAATGCCGAGTGTCAACAGGCGGCAAGCGGAGGCTTCCATAAGTTCAGTCTTCTGCAGAGCATCCGAGAGATCATTGTTTTCAAGAAGAAATTCGGAGCATTTTCTGCATCGATCGGCGGCTTTTGGGATATCAGCTAACAAGAGCGCGGCCATTTCTACGGATTCTTCGGGGGATAGACCGCTGGAGAAGCCCATGGAGAGCGCCTGCGCAAATCTTGCGTTATTCAGTTTTCGGGAAACACCTTTGTCACCGAAAAAGCGATTCCAGAGATTAAGCACCTTTGTGCGGAATCCAAAGTGGAATACAAATCCCGCGAGTGCAAGCAAAACAACTGCTAAAAGTACGGCAAGAACCGGAAGGAGACCGTCAAGGATCTGGCCGAAAATCAGCAGGCCGCGGGCAACACCGGTAAGCTCACCGCCGAGGGAAGTATACACCTCGTTGAATACCGGAAGTACGCGTGTTAAAAGCACTCCGATAACCACAAGCATGAGGATAAGCAGGATTACGGGATAGGTCAGCGCGTTAGTGATTTGGCGTTCGAGCCGCGCTTTATTTTCGTAGTAACGGGAAAGTGAATTAAGAGCTTCTTCGGTTCGGCCGACTTCTTCGCCGACATGCAGCAAACCGGAAAGATAGGTTGGAAAGCAGCCGGTGTTCGCAAAAGCATCGGCAAGCAGACCGCCTGCATCGACAAATTCTGCCATTTCACGAAGCATCTGTTTTACAGCTTTGTCGTTTTCTTCTTCTGTCACGAGAAAAAGTGCATCGGCTGTGCCTATGCCGGCATGAAGCATAAGTGCAAGCTCACGGCAAAGGTCTGAAATTTGAAGTTTAGTCAATTGCAGTTTGTTCATATAAAACTCCTGAGCGGTCGGTTGGCTCAATAAAAATACTTCTCTTGGTAATTGTTGCCGTCACCGATATATTCATTAATGGAATCGTCTTTTTCTGCGGAAGATGCAAATGTAGGGTCGAGCCTTTGCCATGTGGTGCCGTCGAAGAAAATGGCACCGTCCACCCAGCCTTCATCTTCGGTCCACACACTGATCCATGCGTGGTAAGTTTCTCCGGCATAACCGAATACCATTTTGCACGGGACACCCTGACTGCGCAGCATACCGGTCATTAAAGCGGCATAGTCAAAACAAATGCCTTTTTGGGTTTCGAGGGCCTCATCAAGAACGGGAAGATATCCGGACTTAACGGTGGATGCTTTATCGTAATCATAGGTAAGCGTGTTTATTACGTACTCATATACTGCCTGAACCTTCTCCAAAGTGGACATGGAGTTTTTGCAGAGTTCCTGTGCTTTCCCGACCGCAAGACTGGAAGCACTGTAATCCACATACTGATTCGGACGGAGAAACGGAGCAAATTCATCGGCCAGTGTTACTTCCTGTGCCGCAGCCAGTACAAGACTGTATTGGCTTTCTGAAATATTTTCGAAAATCTTAAACTGATAACTTCCGTTTCCGTCGGTCAGAGGCAGGACAGACCATTCACCGGGGATAATGTTGTAGTTGTATTTTGTGGTCGGTCCGATAATCTGTGCTTTAAGCCGTGCGGAGGTTTCGGCAGAAAAAAGAACCATGATATATCCGTCTGCTGTGTTAGAGTAATCAATAGTTACACGGTCGTTCTGTTCCACGAGTTCGCCCGATGCGGTAGGTTCCAGAATATCCGGAAGCGCAGCTTCACTTTGCTGTGCGTGAAGTTCAAATTCGGAGCTGACCACCTGACTTCCGGTAATAGGTTCTGCGCCAATAGCGGCGGTGGTAAGTTTATTCGGTGAATTTTCGGGTGCAGCGGAGCATCCGATGAGAAAAAAGGAAATCATAATGGCGGTAAGCCAAAATGCTGTGGTTTTATGCATAAAACAATCTCCGTAAAAATATGTTGCAGCTGCAGGCATCAAACAAAAGATGCCCTGTGAAGAAATAAAAATATTATCCGTTTATTCCATCGATATTTTACCACAAAATTCGCTGTTTTGCAAAGTGATTTCTACAGAAAACGGGACGAAGCATGGCCGGATTTCGGAAGCTTTTTCGAGAAACAAAAGGATTTTGCCTGTGGGCACTTGAATTCTTTTGTGCGAAGTTCTATACTTCTTTTGAGTTATTTCAACCGGAGATGAGTTTTTTTGAAGAGCGTACGATCTTTTCTGCAGAAAAACAGCGGATGGCTTGCCTGTTTTTTAGGTGCATTTATTCTGAATTTTGTAATAGAGTTTTTATACCGTTTGGACTTTGCGGCGGTTTTTTCTTTGATCGGAACACGTCCGGCGGCTTTTTTTGAAAATATACTGATCATTGCATTCACGCTTTGTTTGTGTCTGTTCACAAAGCGCAAATGGTTCTTTGCTGTTTTGATCGGCGCTGTATGGATGGGACTCGGCATAGGCAATATGTATGTGCTGACCTACCGTGTTTCGCCGCTTTCCGCCATTGACTTTTTGATTTTAGAGCTTGATTGGTCATTTATCGGTATCTACATGAGTGTAGGCTCTTTTGTGCTGCTCGTCTTTGCGGTGATACTACTGCTTGCGGGTCTTATTTTGCTGTATCGAAAATGCCCGAAAACATCGGTACAGCTTCTGCGCTCGGTGCTCGTGTCCGGTGTTTTTCTGCTGATGTCACTTGTGCTGCCCGAATTGCCGCTTCAGATTGGATTTGCGGGAAACGAATTTAAAGATGTGATCAATCTTACCGAACAGTACGGTTTTGCGTACAGCTTTTCACGCAGTCTTGTGGATGTCGGCATAGACAAGCCGGAGGATTATCATGCGAGACGTGTCCATGTTATTGCCGATGAAGTGCTGCGCACAGAAACGGTTATTGCGGCGGATACACCGAATATCATTTTTCTGCAGCTCGAATCTTTTTTTGACGTGACGCATTTAGAAGACGTGGAATTTTCCGAGGATCCGGTTCCGTATTTCCGCGAACTGAAGGAAAAAAATCCCAGTGGCTTTTTTGTCGCGCCTTCCGTCGGAGCGGGAACAGCCAACACTGAATTTGAAGTGCTGACACAGATGGATGTGCACATGTTCGGTACGGGAGAATATCCGTTTAAGACGATCTTGCAAGAAGAGACCTGCGAGTCGCTTGCATATATCCTGAAAGAACGCGGTCTTTCCGCTCATGCCATTCACAACAACACGGCAACGTTCTATGACCGACACATCGCATATGCCAATATGGGATTTGATACATTCACCGCTGTGGAGCACATGAATGATGTGGAGCACAACGAAATCGGCTGGGCGAAGGACAGGATTTTGACAAGAGAGATCGCACAGGCACTCGATTCCACGGAAGAAAACGACTTCATATATACGATTTCCGTGCAGCCGCACGGTGCCTATCCCACAGACAGTGAAAATTGTCCGATTCGGGTGGTATCCGGTATAGACGATGAGGAATACCGTGCGGAAATGGAGTTTTACGCTGCCCAGATCCGTGAGGTGGACGATTTTCTGCGTGAGTTGACCGCGTATCTTGAAACGCGCAGTGAGAAGACCGTGCTCGTAATTTACGGTGACCATTTACCCGCATTTGAGATCGACGAAACAATGCTGGATGCGGGTGATGAATACGCAACGGAATACGTAATCTGGTCCACTTTTCCGCTTATTGATGAAGACCGTGATCTCTACGCGTTCCAGCTTTCGTCCCATCTTTTTGAAAAGATCTGCATCAATGACGGTACGCTGACCAAGTTCCATCAGCGTAATGCCGGAAGCGGCGCGTACATAACGGAACTTGAGACTTTGCAGTACGATATGCTGTACGGAGACAGGATCGTGTATCACGGTGAAAATCCGTTTGAGCCGAGCCCTATGCGCTTCGGAACGCGAACGATCTTGCTTGAGAAAGCAACTTACCGTGCAGATATTCTGACAGCGTACGGCGAAAACTTTACACCGTACAGTGTGATTTATTTGAACGGAGAAGAACAGGAGACTGTTTTTGTCTCGGAAAATGAGGTGTACTGTATCTGTGAAAAAATACCGGAAGAAGCGCATGTAGCCGTGAAACAGGTGGCTGAAGACGGAACAGTACTGTCTGCAGCAAGTACTTCACAAAGGAAATAAAAAACTGGACATTTTATCGTATTCACAGTATAATGAGGAAAACAGAGTAGGGTCGATAGCGTTAAGTGCCGCCGGATACGGGGAGTTGATTGGCGGACGAAGGTGAAAGCCGCGGTTATCTGCCCGCATCCCGCTGTTACATAAGGAGCGCAGATCCCGGCACTTCGTGCGGTATTTTGTCTATGATATCTCCTGTGTGGCAACGAACGCTCAGGAGGTATTTTTATGTCTGAAAAAAACCGGAAGCTGTTCACCACCCCGTTTTCTGCCGAATATTGGCAGCTTTCCCTAAAGGAAATGAAGTCCGTAAAAGTGCTTGTCATTGCGGCACTGCTTACGGCACTGCGTATCGCGATCAAGTCTGCGAAGATTCCGATCGGGCCGGACCTCACGGTCACATTCGGATTTGTCGTGAATGCTCTGGGCTCCATGATCTACGGGCCTGTTATGGCGGCAATCACATCTGCCGTCAGCGATATTCTCGGCGCGGTCATTTTTCCGTCGGGTGCATTTTTCTTCCCGTTTACACTGGTTGAGGTTTTGGGCGGCGTGCTCTTTGCGCTGTTCTACTACCGTGCAGAAATCACTACGGTACGTGTGGTCTGGGGGCGCTTTGCTGTAACGGCGATCTGCAACCTGATCTTAAATCCGATCGCACTTTATTATTACTACACGTTCCTTATGGGAAAATCGTACGCTATTTTCTCTCTGCCGCGTATCATTAAGAATCTTGCGCTGTTCCCGGTGCAGTCTTTGATTCTCGTGCTGTTTTTCAACGCGATGCTTCCGATCACGAACCGCATGAAGCTGACGCATACCGGTGATGTAAAACTCGCAATCAAAAAGAAAGAGATCGTCATGATCGTTCTTCTGACTCTTGTTTCTGCTCTGGCGGTCGCGGGTTATTACCTCTATAACGGATTAAAGTGATTTTTAAGAAGTCTTCGAAAGGAGACTTCTTTTTTTATATAAATTATGCTGTACCTGTTTACAGGAAGAAAGAGCACCGATATAATTACATTATAAAGTTTGTCGCTGAAAGGCGGTTTTGTTATGAATAAAAAGGTACATATGATCGGCAATGCGCATCTTGATCCCGTGTGGCTGTGGGATTGGCGTGAGGGACATCAGGAAAATCAGGCTACACTGTTTTCGGCGCTGAACCGATTGGAAGAATTTGACGATTTTATTTTCACGTGCAGCTCCGCACAGTTCTATGCGTGGATCGAGGACAGTGATCCCGAGCTGTTCGCTAAAATTCAAAAATATGTGGAAGAAGGCAGATGGGTCATCGTCGGCGGATGGTGGGTACAACCCGACTGCAATATTCCGAACGGCGAATCTTTTGCGCGTCATGCATTGATCTCGCAGAACTACTTTATGGAAAAGTTCGGGAAAATCGCAAAGACCGGTTACTGCGTTGACAGCTTTGGCCATAATGCTATGATCCCGCAGCTTCTGGCGAAAGCAAGAATGGAGAATTATGTTTTCCAGAGACCTTCCATGAAGGAAAATCCGAATCTGCCGTCTGCCGGTTTCCTGTGGAAAGCACCGGACGGCAGTGCTGTGCGTACATATCATCTGCAGGAAAGCTATTGTTTATCTGACAGCATTGAAATTGCACTGAACAACTATCCGGAGCGCTTCCCGGAAGGACAGAACGATCTCATGCTGTTCTACGGTGTCGGCAACCACGGCGGCGGACCGACCATTAAAAACATTGAGCTTGTAAAGAAGCTTATCAAAGAGCGAGAGGACATGGAGGTTGCTTTCAGCCATCCGGATGCATATTTCGATGCACTGGATGAGCGTGCTTTGCCCGTTGTAGAGGGTGAACTTCAGCACCATGCAGCCGGCTGCTATGCGGCAGAGTCTATGGCTAAGAACATGAACCGCCGTGCGGAAAATGCATTGCTTTCCGCAGAAAAGCTGCTCGTTATGGCGGAAATGACCGGAAAAAAGCTCGAAAACCGTGATCTTACCGAAGTGTGGAAGCAGGTACTCTTTAACCAATTCCATGACACACTCGCAGGTTCCGGTATGGAGGCTGCATATTACGATACGAGAAATCAGCTCGGCGAAGCCGTTTCCGTTGCGAATCGTCAGGAAAGCCGTGCACTGCGCGCCATAGGCTTCAATATCGATATCCCGCTTGATGAGACGACACTGCCGCTTGTTGTGTGGAATCCGCATGCATGGGAAGTAAAAACGCCGGTAGAGTTTGAAACAGGTATGTTCGGCAATATCCCGTTCAAGCGCGAAGCTTATCTCACGGATGCGGACGGCAATAAGGTTCCGTTCCAGTTTATCGATGCTGCATGCAAAGTGCACGGACGCACACGCTTTACCTTTATGGCGGAGGTTCCGTCCTTCGGTTATGCGGTCTATTTCCTGCGTCTTGGCGAGAGTGAACCGAAGATGAAGCAGGACGAGGAGATCAAACTTGAAAATGAGTTCCTGCGCGTGCAGTTCGATATGGCTACCGGTGCGATTTCTTCAATTTTCGATAAACGCAGCGGTAAGGAAGTGCTTAAAGAGGCTGCATCCGCTGTTGTTGTGGATGATGATACCGACACATGGGGCCATACACTCGTAAAGCTCGACCAATATATCGGCGAATTTAAGATCGACCGCTTTAAGGTCATGGATAAGGGTGCGGTTCGAGAGTGCGTGAAGGTCATTACAAAATACGGTGAGTCTACACTGACGCAGATATACTCGCTCTATGCCGGAGAAGCACAGGTTCGTGTGGAAGCTTCTGTCAACTGGCAGGAAAAGAGAAAAGCACTGAAGCTGATGTTCCCGGTCAATACGGAAAACGGACAGGCCGCAACGGAGATTCCGTTCGGTCATGTTAAGAAGAACATGGACGGCAAGGAAGAAACCATGCAGCAGTGGGCTGATCTTTCCGGCGAGGATATCGGCCTTTCTGTTCTCAATAACAGCAAGTACAGTGTGGATTTCCACGAGAACACGATCGGTTTTACTGTGCTGCGCAGCCCGGTCTATGCACACCACGACCCGTATGAATTGCGCGAGGATGAAGAATACTCCTACGTCGACCAGGGGATTCAGCGCTTTACATATGTACTTTTGCCTCACGACGGATGCTGGAGAAAAGCGGGTGTCATGCAGAAAGCTGCACTGCTTAACCAGCCGCTCATCACGGCATTTGAGACCTTCCATAAGGGTGCTCTGCCGCTGAAGAAAAGCTTCCTTACGGTTGATAAAGAAAATGTACAGATGACTGCGCTGAAGCATGCTTATCAGGGAGAGGGCTATATTCTGCGTCTGTTTGAAAGCTTCGGTACAGAGGCAGAAACAGAAATCGCTATCGGCGATACGGTATTTACAGCCAAGTTCTCACCGTACGAGATCAAGACCTTTAAGATCACTTTGGACGGAAAAGTGCAGGAGGTAGATTTCCTGGAGTGGGAAATCAACGTATAGCATTTGTTGATTTTTTGGGTGTTTTCCTTATGGGAAACACCCATTTTTATTTCTGTTACTGAAAATTACTGGAAAATAACAAAATTGTTTCAAAAAGACTTGAAAAAGTTACTGGTTTGTAATATATTATATGTATGAATTCTTTGGCCCTACTTTCGTGGGCACAGTATGAGGTTTGAGTATGAGAAAAAGTTTTGTAAAAATTCTGGCACTTGTCATGGCTGTGGTGCTTCTGATTTCCCCGAATGTATTTGCGACTTCCGTTAAGGAATACAATAATATGATCAGTGAGATCAAGGACAAGCAGGCAGCGAATAAAGCGGAAGGCAAGGAGCTGCAGGCTAAGCTCGATGAACTGCGGGACCAGACCGCAGAGGCAGAGGCTTATCAGGCAACACTGGTTGAGCAGATTTTGAATTATCAGGAAAGCATTGATCTTGCTATTCAGCATATCAATGAGCTGAACGAAAGCATCACGCTGCTTGAAGCAGAAATTGCTGCTGCGGATGCAGAGCATGAGGAAACTTTTGAAAAACTGAAAGTTCGTCTGCGTGCTATGTACACTTCCGGTGGCGATCTGACTACACTGGAAATTCTGTTTGACTCGGCAAGTCTGCGCGACTTTTCCATGCGTTCCGAAGCGATCAAGCGTTTTACCGAGCATGATAAAATGCTGATGGAACAGATTCAGGATTACATGGATAAAACCGCTGCGCAGCGCGATCTTCTGAATGTTCAGAAGGCGGATCTGGCAGAAGAGAAAAAAGACCTTGAGAGCAAGCAGGCCGAGCTGCAGGTTCTGGAGGCGGAGAATCAGCGTTTGATCGACGAGCTTAATATCAAGAGCGCGGAGCAGGAAGAGCTTATTGCCGAAAATGAGCGCTTAAGCCAGGAGTATCTTGATGAGATCAGCGATCTTATCTATAAGCGCAATGAGCAGCAGAAGAAGGACGATGAGGAGCGCCGTAAACAGCAGATGGCGTCTTCCGGTTCCGTTTCTCCGAGCGGTTCCGGTCTCGGTTCCGTTTCGTTTAGCTGGCCGCTTCCGGGTTATGGATACGGCTATATCACCCAGCCTTATGGCGGCATGTACAGCGGTGTCCCGCATAAGGGTCTCGACGTTGGTGCACCGTACGGCACCCCGATCGTGGCGGCTGAAGCCGGAGAAGTTATTTCCGCAGGGTATCACTGGTCCTGGGGCAACAACGTTCTTATCTGGCACAACGGTACATATTCCACCCGTTACGCACACTGCAGTACACTGATCGTGTCTCCGGGTCAGTATGTTAAGAAGGGTCAGGTTATCGGTTATGTCGGTTCTACCGGTCAGTCGAGCGGCAACCACCTGCACTTCGAGGTTTATCAGAACGGTACACGTGTGAATCCGTCGAACTTTGTATGATATGTAAAACAGAGCGCTCCGGTTATATCCGGAGCGCTTTTGTATATTTCAGGAAACAGATACACATACTACCTTCAAAACATAGGAAGGTGATCGTATGAAAATACAGAGAGTTTCAGCGGTTGAGCTTTTAGATTCGCGCGGAACACCCACTGTCGGTGCAACTGTTATCCTGAACGACGGTTCCATCGGCGTAGCGAATGCGCCGTCCGGTGC
>JAZNMV010000158.1:0-7468 GCA_045579885.1 Acutalibacteraceae bacterium
TCCCCTGACAAGGGGAGGCATAAGCGAAGCGCAGTCTCACTATAAATATTTTCGACTTTTTCGGAGGGGATACTTCCATTTCCTCCGAAAAAGCGGTATGATTAGACCAAATCATATTCGAATAACCTTTGAGGTGAAACCGCTATGAAAACCGTAAAAAGAATTTTGATGATGACCAGAAAGTACTGGCCGCTCATGGCGCTGGCGTGCTTCGGCGTTGTGTTTTCTTCCGTTCTGAACTTAGCTACGCCGTACGTTACGCGTGAGCTCACGGCGCTGATCAGCTCCGAAACGGGCATTATGATGGACTCCGTCGTGCGTCTCTCCCTCGTTTTGGTCGGCGCATACATTCTCCGCGCTGTGTGCCGCGTTCTCGCTACATATTACAGCCACAAGGCCGCGTGGAAATTCGTTCCCGACCTCTGCTATAAGGTCTACTGCAAGCTGCAGGATCTTTCCCAGCGCTATTATACGGACAAGCAGACCGGCGAACTCGTAACGCGCTGCGTAAACGATACCCGTCAGGTCGAAATGCTGATCGCCCACTCGGTGCCCGATATCATCTCGAATGTGCTGATGATCGTGTTCGTTACGGTCGCGCTGTTTACGATCCACCCCATTCTCGCGCTCACAACGCTCATTCCCGTTCCGTTCATTCTGCTTTTGAGCACACAGTTTGTCAAGCGCGTAACGCCGATCCTCCACCGCTGCCTTGCCGTAGTCGGCAGACTGCAGGCCACGCTCGTGGATAACATCTCCGGCATGAAGGAGATCCAGGCCTTCTCGCAGGAAAAGCGCGAAGCGAAAAAACTGCGTGCGCTGAACGATGAGTACAGCAGCGAGAACGTATACTTTAACCTCGTTACCGGCTTCCTTTCCCCGTCCCTCGAGTTCTGCACCGCCTGCGGCACGGTGATCGTCATTGCGTTCGGCGGCTACCTTGCAACGAAAGGGTATGTTGGCGCTGCGGATATCGTCGGTTTCATCCTCTACCTGAGCCTGTTCTACACCCCGATCGCCGCACTCGCACAGACTACGGAAAGCATTCAGAACGCCATCGCCGGTGCAGACCGCGTGCTTCAGGTGCTCGATGCCGAAAGCGATGTGCAGGAAGCACCCGACGCAAAGCCGCTCACCGAATGCGACGGCAGTTTGGAATTTAAAAATGTCAGCTTCCACTACACGGCGGAATCCCCCGTTTTAAAGGAGATCAGCTTCCGCGCCGAGCCGGGCCAGATGATCGCGCTGGTCGGCCCCACCGGTGTGGGCAAAACCACGCTTGTAAATCTCATCGAGCGCTTCTACGACCCGGTCTCCGGCACCATTCTCGTCGGCGGCGAGGATATTTCGAAGCTGACTTTGCGCAGCCTGCGTTCGCAGATCTCCATGGTGCTGCAGGATGTTTTCCTCTTCAACGGCACCATCGCCGATAACATCGCCTACGGTGTGGAATCTGCCACACGCGAGGAGATCATCAGCGCGGCAAAGGCCGCCTGTGCCGACAGCTTCATCTCCTCCTTCCCTGATGGCTACGACACGGTCGTCGGTGAACGCGGCGTGCGCCTTTCCGGCGGACAGAAGCAGCGCATCTCCATTGCCCGCGCCGTTCTGCGCGACGCACCCATCCTGATCCTCGACGAGGCCACCGCTTCCGTAGACGTGGAGACCGAGGCCGAGATCCAGAAAGCGATCTCCGCGCTTACCGGAAACCGCACGATCATCGTTATTGCGCACCGCCTCTCGACCGTGCAGCGTGCCGACCAGATTCTCGTGCTCGAACACGGCTCCATCGTAGAGCGCGGCACACACGATGAACTCGTCAACGCGAACGGCCTCTATCAGCGCCTGTGCCTCGTTCAGCTTCAGGCAAACGAAGATGCTATCGCCGCCCTCACACGTTATGAGATGAAGCAGGGATAAATTTACCGCTCACGCGAAGCGTGCATTTCGCTTTCACGGGCGGATCATATCCGCCCCTACGGGCACGCTGCAAGCTTACTGCCAATCGTAGGGGCGATTATCAATCGCCCGAAAGACAAACTCACCAAACAACCAAGGACCGAAGGCTTTTTCGCCCTCGGTCCTTTTTCTTTTATAAGCTTATTTCGAATAACGTACGGTAACCTTTCCGGTGATGCCCGTCGGCGCAACGGATGCGCTCGGTGCGAGCCAGCCCTTTTCGCCGTCCAGATTCTCTCGCTCGAGCGTCGTTGCAACTTCGATGCGCAGGGTGTTTTCACCCGGCTTTACAAATTTCGTAATGTCGAAGCAGTACGGCGGCAGGATCTCCAGACCGGCGTTTTCACCGTTTACAAAGACCTCCACGCCCTCATGCGCATCGGAAATCTCCAAAATCGCACGGGATGCACTTTCGAGTGCAAAGGTTGTTTCATACGCGATGAAGCCGCTGAACGCGGGGTCAACGGTCTCGAAACCGTTCGGCAGCGTGATCTCGCCGCGGTCTTCGAATGCGGGATAATTTATGCTGCGGCACGCGGAAACTTTAAAGGTTTCGAGTTCACAGGTGTTCTCCGTCTGCACAGTCCAGAGCGGCTCCTCAGCATTTTCCGCTTCGCCGCGCACCAAAATGCAGCTGTCAGACGGGCGAATGTGCACACGCACCGCGCCGTTTTCACACACGGCACGTTCCGCACGGTTCTCCCATGCGTTATAGATAACCGTTTCATCCGCCCACGGCAGCGTTACCGTACCTTCGTACGTTTCGCCGCCCTCGTTCACAAGGAGCACAGTCTCGTTTTCGCCGCGGCTGTAGAGCGCACGGATCCGGTTGTTTTTCGGTTCGAGACCCACGGTCTCAAATCCCATACCGCAAACCGCATCCTGCAGGTCTAAAAGATGGAGCACCGGACAGGACTTCAGGCCCTCCGGCACGGGTTCACCGGTTACAGCCGCATCGGGCAGACTCTCGAGGAAGATAACCTTGCAGCCGCGCTGTGCGAGTGCTTCGAGGCCTTCGAGTACGGAAAGCGGCAGGAACTGTGCATACGGCACGAGCACGAGGCTGTGTTCATATCCGTTAATTTTGAGTGTGCTGCCAAGCTCTGTTTTATAAAAATCGGCATCCGCAAAGATATCGCCGGGGATAAACCGGAAATCGATCTGATGATCCATCAGCACACGGGCCGGCTTCTGCATGAGCATACACTCGCCGCTCCACTCGGCTTCGCCGTGGTAGAGCACCGCGACCGGTGCCTGTGTTCTTCCGTTTTCAAGAAGAGACGTAATGCGGTTTACATACTGCATCATCTTTCCGAAATGGCGGTAGAGCGGGTCGTGCCCGTGGGCATAGAAATGCGGCGGACAGTCGGGGTCGGGATAGGCTTTGCAGCTGAACGCGTGCGGCACGAAATGCGTGATGCCGCGCACGAGGCAGTGGTCGATGATATATTTTTCGAGCTGTACGCCCTCGCTCCAGCCGTACGCACCGAAAATCTCCGCCATGGTTCTGCCCTTCATGTGCGGCGCGAGCTCACCGAGTGAAGAGCCAAGCTTCGCGAGCGCGTAGTGGAAGAACTCCATATCGCTCTTGTCGCCCCAAAGTGCTTTTCTTCTTGTGTTCTCACCCTGCGGATAGACCTGACCGCCGATGATATCGATGCCGGACATGCTCTGTCCGATGAGGCCGCGGTAGAAATGGCCGAGGCTCGTTCCCGTTCTCGCGTGCTGGTTCTGGTCTTCGATCACGTGGCCGATGTACTCCACACCGTGCGCACGGCACCAGTCGCCGATCTGTTCGGAGAAAGCCTTCTGCACGAGGCGCGTGACCGTGTCCATATAGGTATAGCGCACCTTCGCCGTAAGCGCCGGGTCGCAGTCGTTATTCCACAAAAGCGGCAGGAAAGCGTTGAAATCCTCGCCGAATTTTTCTCTTAAAGCTTCTTCGAGCGGCACGCTCCACGGGAGATCCTGCTCCGTGCCGAGCAGATTATAGAGCGCATACATTCCGCCGTTGCCGAGCTCCGGTTCATCCGAGAAGAAACCGGCGATGACATTGCCGAACTTCTCCTTAAAATGCTCCCAGTGTGTTTCGTACACGGCATCGATCAGGATGCGGCAGGAGCTTTCGTCCGTCATGTTGATATAGCTGCGGTGCGCTCCGGCATTGCCCGAAACCCAACACAGTACGATCTTCCACATGCCCTCGCCCGGCGTCCAGCTGAGCACGCCGTCTTTGATATATTCGTTCAGAGAGACGGGTTTTCTGTCGTTCATGCCATTGAACGCGATGCCGAGCGGTACGGCTGCTGCCAAAAGGAAGCGGTCGTCATCGAACACGTTTTCCGGCTTCCCGTTATCGTTCAGATAGTTCGTCATCTGCTGAAGCGGCGTTGCGCTCATAACGCAGGCGGACTTTATATCGATGGAAACAGGGCCGTTCACGGGAATTTCGCGGCTGAGCACACTGCGGCGGCGCAGCTCAGGCGCAGCGGTTTCGGCTTTGCCTGCGGCGTAACCCGTCGGGAAGTGCTTATCGTCGAGGATCCACACTTTCATGCCGCGCTTTTCGGCTTCATCCAGAATGATCTCCATGTCCTGCCACCATGCATCGTTGCAGAACTCGGGGTGCGGACGCGCTTCCACGCAGAACGCCTTGATGTTCGCTTCATCGATGGCGCGGATATTGTCGCGGTAAACTTCCTCGCTCTCCCCGTGCACCCAGAAGAACGGGAATATATTGTTGTTCGGTTTGTTATAAAGCAGTTCGTTTATTTTCATCGCTTTTGCCTCCCAAACTTCATATTGAAGGTTCCGTTCACATTTTACCACGCAAAGCCGCATCGGTGCAAGGGCACATGATGCAAATCTGCCGCTCAACTCACGCTGCGTGCACTATATCGCTCCGCATTTTTACGGGCGGATGATATCCGCCCCTACGGCGAGGTATCATAGAATCCGTAGGGGCGATTATCAATCGCCCGGAAAACGAAGTTGGTACATAACTAAAAAAGTCTCTTCCGAAGAAGAGACTTTTCGTGTTGCTTTTATTACTCTGCGAGCATTGCATCGGTGATGACTTCGCCGTCGCGGACAGCCTGCATGAGATCCTTCGCCTTTTCGACGGTGTTCTCATCCGGCCACATGACGTAAGCGTTCTGGCTCATGGACCACGGCTGCTGCGAGTCGCCCCAACCGGTTACGGCATAACGGGTGATGTTCCAGCTGCCGCCGTCTTCGAGCTGCTGACGGACGATGTTGGAAATCTCGGAAGACGGAACGTCCATAATGATGCAGTCGGAAACGCTGTCGAGCAGGGATGTATACTTCATGAGGATATCCGGGGACATTGCCTTGTTGATGCAGCCCTCGATGACCGACAGCTGGCGCTTGCCGCGTGCTTCCTCGCCGCCGGACAGCTTTCTGTCACGGGCATACGGGAGTACGTTGGAGCTATCCAGATAAACCTCGCCTGCCGGGAAATAGTGACCGTTATAAGTGGAGAACTCATACTCGTTATTAACGGTGATGCCGCCGAGTGCATCGACAACGCGCTCAACGCCGCTGAAGTTTATGCGGAAGTAGTAGTCGATATCCGTATCGTACAGCAAACCGAGAGAATCTCTCGAGACCTCGATGCCGTAGATACCCGCATGCGTCAGCTTATCGCGGCTGCCGCCGGAAATGGAAAGCGGAACATAATAGTCACGCGGAGTGGTAACGAGCAGGACCTGCTTCGTTTCTGTGTTTACCGTTGCGACGATGTTCACGTCATTTCTTGCCTGCTGGTTGATGGAACCGCGGCTGTCACTGCCGCCGATATAGACGGTGAAGATATGCGGATCTTCGTCTTTCTCGTTCTTCGGCTTTTCTACCTTGATCTCTTCCTTCAGAACGATGGTCTCGAGCTCGCGGATCTGGAACTCGAACTCCGTGTAACCCTCAAGGTCTTCGTACAAATCGAGATAAGCGGTATTCAGAATGATGGCATCTGCTTCGCGCAGGAGCAGTGCATCGGCGATCTGTGTAAGGCCGTCATAGCTCTGTGTCTGAACAAAGCTGCCGTACTTCGCGTTCAGCTCGTCGAGAGCCTTTTCTGTGTTCTCTGTGTCCATATTGGAGAGCACACCGAAGGTGTAGTCCTTCGCGTCTTCAATAGACACTGCCGGGTCGTCGCTGCGAACGAAAATGCCGACCGGTGTTTCGATGGTCTGCACTTCCGAAAAATCGTTCAGGACGTTCATGGTTGCCTGCAGATAGAAGGAACCTGCCGCGAAAACGACAGTCATCAGAACGGCAATGATCGTACCGAATGTAAACTGGAACTTGTTTTTTGTGCTGCGTGTAAAGAGCGCACAGGCCACTACGACCAAAACGGCCGCCAGCGCGCCGAGGATCAGATACTTTGTGGGGAGCATCTGGCTCATGCCGAGAATGGCAACGAAAGCCACCGTTGCGACCGCCGCCAATACGGTGATCACGATGCCCGGAATGCGTGTTTTCCAATTCTTCATACCACATACCTCTTTCTTTTTATTCAGATCCCGCCTGGGAAAAGTTTACATCTTAAAAAGATTACATCCTTGTAATTTTATCGCGATTTAGCTTTACAGTCAATGTATTTTCTTAAAATTTAATAAAATCGTCATATTATAGAGTATACACAAGATGTGTGTCGTTCTATTGATACATTTGACGAACCGTACGCGCACCAAACAATTTACGGCACCCCTGTAGGTGCGGATATCATCCGCCCGCGAAAAAGCAGCTGTGTGAAATATGAAGTGATATCTCTTTTATATATTCTGCAGAATGAGCGCAATGCCGGAAATGATGAGCATGATCTGCACGATGCGGCGGACATAAGCTTCGTTCAGCTTGCCGCAGCTCTTTATGCCGATGAAAAGGCCCAAAAGCATGAAGGGCAAAAGCGAAAACGCCTGTTTGAATATCGCCGCTGTCAAAACGCCGGACACGGTATACGCGATGAAGCGGAAGATATTCTCGAGCATGAACACCGCACACATATTGGCTTTCATTTTGGCGGTATCCTTCACGGCGCGTCCCATGTACACAGCAACGAGCGCACCGATGCCGTAAAGGCCGCAGAGCACACCGGCTAAAAGCCCGATGCCGGTCAGCACCCAATTCGGTACCGCCTTGCCGTTTTCCTTTTCGCGGCGAAGAAGCATCTCAAGCCCCAAAAGCGCGATGACCGCACCGAAAAGGATCTTGATGAACGCAGCATCCGCCGATTTCAGGAGAAAAACACCGGGAATGAGCCCCAAAACCATGAGGCCGGTGATCGGCAGCACGAGCTTTAAATCGATCTTCTTTCTGCCGCGCCACGCCATAATGAGGTTGCTCGGCAGACCTAAAACGAGCTCCACGGGCGAAATATTGATGTTATCCACCCGAAAACTCATCACAGCCGAGAGCCCAAGCGTGTTCGCAAAGCCGCAAAGTCCCTTTATAAAATAAGCCGCCGTAACCGCCGCGGCGAAAAATATGT
>JAZNMV010000159.1:0-12824 GCA_045579885.1 Acutalibacteraceae bacterium
TTCGGTCCGGTATACTGCGCAGCTGCCACAGTCATCGGCGGCAGATAGACATAACGAATATCCATGCGTGCATCGGATTTCTGTCCCGTTTTTTTCAGTTCTGTCATTTTAGATTCCTCCTTATAATCATCCGGCAGAGTAGTGAGCTGATGTACGAGAGACAGGAGTTCGCTTTCATCCGGCAGTGCAGGTCTTCGTCCGTTCGCAAGCCAGAACACACGGTTTGCAAGAACGGCAAGCGCGTCGCGTACATTTTGCAGCGCTTCCTTTTCGCGGTCCAGCTCACGGATCTGGCTCTGCAGCACCCCGATCCACGTGCGGGCCTCCGGTTGTTTTAGAATGAGCTCAATGTCGCGCAGCGGCAAACGCAAACGGCGCAGAATGAGGATCTGCACGATGCGTTCAACGGTCTCCTGAGAATATACACGGTACGCGTAATCGGGAAGCCGTTCACTTTGAATAAGCCCAACTTGTTCCCAGTAGCGCAGTGTTCGCGTGGACACATTAAACTGATTTGATACCTGTGAGATGTTTTTCAGTTCCATACTCTCTCTCCTCTCTGCTCTTTGAACATATTGTATCGGTTGACGCCGCGTCAAAGTCAAGAGTTTGACGAAAATTTCTTGCAGGATTGAAAAAGTGCAGGCTGCGTGCTATACTTTACCCGTACAAAAGCTCTCTTTAGAGCCGGACAACCGAATATTTTGTTGTGCTCACACTCTGAAAAGAGCGAAATATTTTTTCATGGCGCTGTACCCTTTGCGGACAGCAGCAAGGAGGAAAAAACAATGCAAACAACAAACAAAAGACAGACGGCGATTCAGACTTTGGCACTCGGCGCGGTACTTACAGCATTAGTAGTGGTTCTGCAATGCATGGGACAGTTCATTCGCTTCGGTATGTTCTCTATTTCGCTCGTTCTCATTCCGATCGTTATCGGCGCTGCGCTCTGCGGCACGAAGATCAGCACATGGCTTGGCTTCATCTTCGGTGTCGTCGTGCTTCTGACCGATGCCGGCGCATTTTTGGCGGTCAGCGTTCCCGGTACGATCATCACCGTACTTGTAAAAGGTATGGCCTGCGGATTTGCCGCCGGTGTCGTTTACAAGCTTCTTGAGAAAAAGAATCGCATTTTTGCTGTTTTTGCTGCTGCGGTCGTTTGCCCCATCGTCAATACAGGTATATTCCTGATTGGCTGCGTTCTGTTCTTCTTCGAAACTGTTGAAGGATGGGGTCTGGCACTCGGTTTTGAAAACGCAGCTTCCTATATGTTCCTCGGCCTTGCCGGCGGTAACTTCCTTTTTGAAATGGCAGCCAACATGATCCTCAGCCCGGCAGTTATCCGTCTGCTGAGCATTATTAAGAAAAAATAAAACATAGGAGAATCTCGTATGATCCTCGCTATTGATATCGGCAATACAAATATCGTGCTCGGCTGCTGCCGCGGAGAAGAGATCCTTTTCCGTGAGCGCCTTTCCACTGTACACACTTCTACCGTACTGGAATACGCGGCCATGCTGCGCACCGCATTCGAAATGAACGGCATTTCTCCGGATGATATTCACGGCGCGATCCTTTCTTCGGTCGTACCGAGTTTGACGGGGACGATCAAGGCAGCTGTGGAAAAATATATCCATACTACGCCGCTCATCGTCGGTCCCGGCATTAAGACCGGACTCAAGATCCGCATCGATAATCCCGCTCAGCTCGGCAGCGATATGGTCGTCGCGGCGGTCGCCGGACTGCAGCTGTATCCGCTGCCGCAGATCCTCATCGATATGGGCACCGCGACCACGATCTCTGTTTTGGATGAAACAGGCGCATACCGCGGCGGCATGATCCTGCCCGGTGTAGCTGTGTCTCACGATTCTCTGATCCGCGAAACCGCACAGCTGCAGAAGATTTCTTTCGAAATGCCGAAAACGTTGATCGGCCGCAACACGGTCGACAGCATGAAAAGCGGCCTTCTGTACGGCACTGCCGGCTCGCTCGACGGCCTCATCGACCGAATCAACGAAGAACTCGGAGACACGTGCACCGTTGTTGCAACGGGCGGTCTTTCCTCGGTCATCACGCCGCTGTGCCGAAACGAGATCCTTCTGGACGATGACCTTCTCCTCAAGGGACTCTTGATCCTGTATAATAAAAACAAAGCTGCTGAATAACATTTCAAGGCTGACCCACTTTCGTGCGGTCAGTCTTTTGCTTTACTCAAAATCTTTCGGCCACTCGACCGGCTCATTGTACTGCTCTATACACAATGCCGCCCTGAACAGCTTCTCTTCATCCGCACCGTAAAGAATCAGTCCGCGCGGCACACCGTCTGAGCCCATCCCCATACGGATCGCGAGGGACGGCAATCCGCAAAAATGCATAATATTGGTCGGCCCGGTCAACACACAGGCATCGTATGCCTGCAGCTCGCTGACCAGTTCCTCCCGTACCTTTTCACGCATTTTCAGTGCCTCGGCATAGTCTGGCTCATCCATACTTCTTTCCAACGAGTCTTCCAAAATGTTGATACCGTACGGCATCCATTCCGGATTTTTCTTATACGCCTCAATGATCTGCGCGAGTGTACGGTTTTGAACCTTCGTGCCGGAAAAATAAGCTTCCAGATCGTGTTTGTACGCACAGCGCATTAAAGTGATTTGCAAACGTTGATAAGGATGCTCCGTCTCCGTAATTTCTGCTCCGGCAGCACAAAGTCTTTCAAGGAGCGCATCCGTCATATCGCGCTGGATCTCACTCTGTCGATCCCGATTTACTGTATTGACCAAAATACGCAGGTCTTCCGCTTTCGCTGCTTTGACCGGCTCATGCTCTGCACCGCGCATTGCACCGTAAATAAGCAGCGCATCTTCAAAGGTTCGGGTGATCGGACCGGCGCTGTCCAACAGATACGCGATCGGAATAATTCCCTCGCCGGAAAGTGCACCGTGCATTGGCTTCAGACCGGTAACACCGTTTTCCATGGCACACGCCACAATGGAAAAAGATGTATCCGTACCGATTGCCGCTGCGCACAATCCGGCAGACACGGCAACCGCCGACCCGGTACTCGAACCGCTTGGGTCATGCGACCTGTCATAAGCATGGCAGACCTGACCGCCAAAAGAGCTGTAACCGTTATGCATATCCTCAGAGATATAGTTTGCAAACTCCGTCATATTCGCTTTACCGAGGATCACCGCACCGGCTTTGCGCAGATTCGCGATCACCGGCGCATCCTTTTCAGCGAGATTATCGCAAAGTGCCATACTGCCGGCTGTTGTCAGCATACCGCAAACATCGATATTATCTTTCACGAGGATCGGCAGACCAAAAAGCGCACCGTTTCTGTCCTCTGCGGCATCAAGCGCTTTCGCCTCTTCCAAGGCCAGTGGATTTAGCTGCGCCAAAACATTTAGGCCATCTTTTCCGCCGTACTTATGGAGGCGTTCCAGATATACGCTTGTCAGTTCCTCCACACGCAGTGTGCCCGATCGCATAGCTTCGATCTGCTCTGTCATCGGTAATTTCCAAAGCTCGTTCATTTTCACCACTCCACTTCAAGCACGCAGCGTTCTGCTCCCGCTTTGATGCTGTCTATCAAGGTAACGGTTACGCTTTCTCCGAATACTGCCCGGAAAATCGCCTCGGCATTACCAACCGTACAATAGCACCATGTTTTTGAAAGCTGTTCCGGTACTCTCTTTACACACGCACAGTAACATTCCGGATAGCAGAACCGTATTTTGTTCTCCGAAATATACTCCAACGCAGCAAAGGTTTCTTTTTGATTAAAAGCTTCTGCAAACTGTTCTATAGTATCCGATCCTTTTAAATATTTCAAAAGCTTTTTGGCTATAGAGCTGCCGTCGTTGCACCTGCAGTCTTTTCGAATTTCTAAGATCTTCTCTGTATCAAAATTCTCTTCCAAAAATCCGCACACATCCTGTGCCCACTGAAACTTCTTTTCTATATCTGCACTTTTTGAGAGCGGACAAGATTCCGCAAATCTTTCTGCATATCGATCTTCCGCATACATACGCAAACTCTCCGCAAATCGGAGCGCATGCGCATTATCATTCTTTGCCATAAGATCACTTTCCTTTCTTCTCCATCGCCCTGTGTTCCGCCTTCCACGCTTCGATCTGCCTCAAGCGCTCCCGTACACGTGCTTCACTGCCCTCACCGGTCGGGTGATAATATTTTCTGTCCTTCAACGAATCCGGCAAGCACTGCATTGTAGTCAGCTTATCTTCCGCGTTGTGGGCATACTCGTAGCCCTCACCGTATTTCAGCTCTTTCATAAGCTTTGTAGGTGCATTGCGGATAATAAGCGGCACGGGTTCTGCGAGCATTTTCTGTGCATCCTTCTGCGCCTGCCCGTAAGCTACGTACAGTGCATTGGATTTCGGTGCAAGAGACATGTACACAACGCAATGGGTTAAGGTTACATTGCACTCCGGCATGCCGATGAAATGACACGCCTGATACGCCGCTACGGCAATTTCGAGTGCACGGCTGTCCGCCATACCAATATCCTCACTCGCAAAGCGAATGAGTCTTCGCGCCACATAAAGCGGATCTTCTCCGGCTTCCAGCATACGGGAAAGCCAGTAGATCGCAGCATCGGGGTCGCTGTTGCGCATTGATTTGTGTAAAGCGGAAATGATATTATAATGCTCTTCACCCTTTTTATCGTAAAGCAAAGATTTCTTTGTAATGCACTGCTCCAGCGTTTCCATCGTGACCGTTGTCACATCACCGTCACGTTGTCCGTTCAAAACAACCATTTCAAGCGTACCGAGTGCCGTGCGGGCATCTCCGTTCGCAAAGGCTGCGACCATGCGCACCATCTCGTCCGTGATCTTTACAGTCTGATTCCCAAAGCCGCGCGGATCTTCAATGGCACGGCGCAAAAGCTCGCAGAGGTCATCCTCCGTGAGACCGTTCAACACAAATACCTTGCAGCGGGACAAAAGAGCGGCATTTACTTCGAAGGATGGATTTTCCGTCGTCGCGCCAATCAACACGATACTGCCTTTTTCGACAAACGGCAAAAATGCATCCTGCTGTGCTTTATTGAAACGGTGGATCTCATCTACGAACAGTAAGGTTCTCTCACCCATACGGTGATTATCTTCCGCTTCGCGCATAACCTCACGTATTTCCTTGATCCCGCTTGTAACGGCGCTGAAATTGATGAAATTCGCCTTAGTCCGCGCCGCTATAATGCGTGCCAATGTCGTTTTTCCAACACCCGGAGGCCCCCAGAAGATCATGGAAGATACGCGGTCCTGATCGATCAGCTGACGTAAAATCTTCCCCTCTCCGAGTAAATGCTGCTGCCCGGCAAACTCATTTAAGTCGCGCGGACGCATCCGTGTCGCAAGAGGTACATCCTGCGGAGACTGTTCAAATAAGCTCTGCTGTTTCATTCGTCTGTTCCTTTCCAACCGGCCGCCGCCCAGTGCAGCGCCTTCCTCCATCGATTCTCTATACCCTTGTAATGTCCGCCGCGGTTCCACTCGAACACAACATCTCTCTGATTTTCCCGCAAAACAGAAACAATTTCTTCCGTGCATGTTCCCACAGCACGCAGCACAGGCGGGCCGCCAAACGGTTCTCTGTCGCCGAGCGAAAAATAGAAACACTTGTCTTCACTAGGCATATGTTCTTTAATATATGCTGTAAAACCCGGATACCAGGCCGAACCCGAAAGTGAAGCCGTTTTTCCAAACGCATCGCTTTCCAAGGATGCCCACAACGCGAATAATCCGCCGAGCGAATAGCCGGCGATCAGTCGGTCTTCCACCGCAATAAATCCGTATTTTCGGAATAAGTATGGCAGCGCTTCTTCCAGTAAAAAACGAAGATATACATCAGCTTCTCCGGAAAAGGCTTCCCCTTCCCATACTGCCGGTGCTTCCCACGGTGTAAAATCACTTCCGCCATCCGCTTCAGCAAAAAAGAACAGCGTTTCCGGCAAATCTTCAGAAAATTTTTGAATTGTCTCATCCATATGCCAGCCGCACAGAACTGCCAAATGCTTTATAGTTCCCATCGGCACATAACACGCACAGGAACGCCCGTTTAGAGCGAATTTTTCCGTTTTTCCCTGATTCATAATGCGCCTCCATAAATCGAACCTTTGTTTAAAATCAGTATAACACAGGCATTTTCACAATGCAAGTCACACCTCCGAATACTTGACGGCTTTATCCGAACGTGATACACTTTGAAAAGAACAAAAGAATCGAGGTATTCTATCAATGAACGCCAAAAAAATCATCAAAGACGGTACGTCTATGGTGCTCGGCGCTGCTCTTGCCACTTGTGCCGTGTTTTTCTTTCTTATGCCGAGCAGCCTTGCGGTCGGCAGTGTGACCGGTATTTCGATTATACTTAACACCTTTATCCCGCTCAGCATCTCCACGATCACCTTTATCTTGAATATAATTCTTCTGATTCTCGGCGCAATTCTGATCGGGCCGGAGTTCAGCGGAAAAACCGTCATTACAACGCTCATGTATTCCGGTATGCTCTCCGCACTCGAATTTTTCATGCCGAATCTCCAGTCTCTGACCGGTGACCCGCTGATCGACGCGCTGTGCTACATCTTCGTTCTCGGTCTCGCACAGGCGGTCCTCTTCTCCTCCGGTGCTTCCACAGGCGGCATTGATATCATCGCCAAGATCCTCAGCAAATACATGCATTTTGATATCGGTAAAGCGGTATCCGTCGGCGGTCTTTGCCTTGCAATGACTTCGGTTTTTGTATTTGAGATGGATATTGTCGTATTAAGTTTGCTTACAACTTACCTTAACGGTATCGTAGTCGATCATTTTATCTTCGATTTGAATCCTCGCCGCCGTGTGTGCATCCTTTCTCAAAAAGAAGATCAGATCTGCCAGTTTATTCTTAAGGATCTGCACAGCGGTGCCTCGATTTATCAGGCGATCGGCGCTTACAGCGGCCAAGCACAGCGCGAGATCATCACGATCGTCGATAAAACGGAATACCGCAAGCTTATGGATTTTATAAAGAAGACAGATCCCGCGGCTTTCGTTACGGTCTATCCCGTACATGAAGTGTTTTACAAAGCAAAAAAATAAAATACAGAATTACAAAAGGACAGAAAGCCCGGTCACCGTGCTCTCTGTCCTTTATTTTTATGCTTATAAGTGCAAAAGTCTTTTCATCACGTCATTGCCGCCCTGCCCGAAATATCTGCACAGCTCAACATACTCCGCATAAGCTTTTGCATATTTCTCGGTGTTTTCAGGATTTGGCACATACACCTCCGTGCATTTCTCAGCAAGCACTGCAGCCGCCTCCGGAAGTGAAGCAAAATAGCCGCTTGAAACCGCTGCAAAAATCGCGCTGCCGAGTGAACCTGCCTGGCGGCTCTTCGCGATCGTGATCTCTTTTCCGAGAACATCTGCATAAATCTGCATAAAGAACGGATTTTTGCGCGGTATACCGCCCGAAGCATACAGCTCGCGAATTTCCACGCCGCTGTCCGTGTACAGGTCAACGATCATCTTTGTGCCAAATGCTGTGGCTTCGATCATCGCGCGGTAAATCTCCTCCGGCTTTGTTTTCAGCGTTAAACCGAGAATCAAACCGGAAAGGTCAAAATCCGCTAAAGGAGAACGGTTACCGTTCCACCAATCGAGTACGAGCACACGGTTTTCACCGGACCGGATATTGGCAGCTTTTTCATTTAAATAGTCGAAAATACTTATTCCGGCTTCACGCGCCTCCACCGTGTATGATTCCGGAACACAGTTCTGAATGAACCAGCTGAGTCCGTCTCCTACACAGGTCTGTCCGGCTTCATAAGCTGCATAGCCGGGTGCTACACCGTCCATGACACTGCCGCAAATACCGCGTACTTCCTTCTCTTCCCGGTTCATAACGATATGACAAGTCGATGTACCGATGATCATCATCAGCTTACCGTCATCTACAATACCGGCAGCCGGCAGCGCCGCGTGCGCATCAATGATCGGCACAGCCACGGCTGTTCCGGGCAGAAGTCCCGTTAGTTCGGCGCCCGCTTGTGTCAACTCGCCGGCTTTTGTTCCCGTGGGTTGTACCTCTTCGGAAACCTTTGTACCGATCACATCAGCAAAACCGGGGTCCAGCGCCTCCCAGAACGATTTTTCCGGGTATTTCCCTTTCCACAAGCTCTTGTAGCCCGCCATACAGGCACTGTGTGTCTCTTGTCCCGTAAGTTTCCATACAAGCCAGTCCGCAATTTCAACATAACGGAACATCGCATCATACAACTTTGGTGCTTTCCGAAAAACTTCATACAGCTTCGGGAAAAACCACTCAGAAGAAACTTTATTGCCGTATAGCGGCAGCCATGGCATATTCTGCGATTCTGCCAAGGCGGTGATTGCATCGGCCTCATACTGTGCGCCGTGGTGCTTCCAGAGTTTTACATAGGCCTGCGGTTCATTTTGAAATTCAGGCTGCAGGCAAAGCGGCTCACCGTTTATATCGACCGGCAGCACTGTGCTCGATGTCACATCGATACCGATGCCGACAATATCTGCGGCATTTACCCCGGATTCCTTCAGCACACCGCGAATCGTAACACGGAGTGCATCGAGATAATCCTGCGGGTCCTGCAGCGCTGCAGAAGCTTCCGGCGCCGTACCGTCAAAATCTTCAGCGGTCAGTAACGGACGTCGGTATACATATTCATAAACGGCGGTTTCTTCACCGTTTGTCAGATCTAAAAGAAGTGCACGCGCAGACAGCGTACCGTAGTCTATGCCGATGACATATTTTTTCATAAACGATACTCCTTAATTCCGGCTTCATCAATGATTTGACGCTAACCTATACGTTAACTATAGAAAGAAAACGACATAAAGTCAAGAACAAAGTCCCCGACAGCCGTCGAGGACTTTGTAAACTGTATTTCTTATACCAAAGACTTGCCTTCCCACTCTTTTACAGGCGGGACCTGCATGATCTTTGCGATCGTCGGTGTCAAATCCAACATCGACACATTTTCAAGCTCTTTACCGGCTTCAAATTCCGGTCCGTAGAAGAACATCGGAATCGTCATATCCTCGTCCATCATCGTTCCGTGTGTTCTGTCGTGTCCGCCATGATCTGCCGTAATGATCACTGTATATCGGTCACCGAAGGCATCGATTACACGTTTCGCGTTATCGATCGCTGTACTCAAATAAGAGAAGTACGTATCAGACATCCAGCCAACGTCATGTCCGCCCTTATCATCGGTTTCCACCATGTACAGGAAAACAAAATCCGGGTCATTCGCTGTAATATATTCGATAGCCGCATCCGCCAAAGCGGTATCTGTGTGCTCACCGGTATAGGCACCGATATAGGTAGCACGCTTTAAGGAACCGGGACGTGCCACATCACGTATCTCTTCCCAGCCATAGAACATACCGGAAACACCGCCCATCAGAGCGATCTGCTCAAATAAGCCGTTAAACGGACGAACAGGCGGCATGTAGGTATTAGTCGTTGTACCGTGACGTTCCGGCGTTACGCTGTGGAACATTGACATATGGCACGGCAGCGTAACAGAAGGAAATACCGTACGCGCATTCATCGTGTAAGAACTTGTCTTCTTCAGTTCATTTACATACGGATTTCCACACTGCTCCGCGCCATCGGGACGCATGCCGTCGATCGAGATCAGTATTACCTTTTTATCCATAGTGCTCACCTCATCATTTTATGCCGATACACTTCGACTTCTGCTATTTATTTTAGTTTTCAGCTCAGTAAAAGTCAATAACCGTTAAAAATATTCGGAACAGTTCTCCGGTACGGGTGTAAAATCAGTACGCCGCTGTGCAAGCAGCCATTCAATAAGCTCCGTACTGCGGTAAGCATAATCAATACCGTCACCGTGATCCATTCCATCAAGCAAAATCAAACGTGCATTTCCGCCTGAAGCATTTACACCGTCCACCATCAATTGGGAATAGATCGGCAGAACAACATCATCCGCTGTACCGTGTAGCGCAAGAACAGGTGTGGTGCGTAAATTGCTCGTTCTCCACGCCATACCGCCGCCTGCGACCGGACCAATGGCAGAAAAGAAATTCGTATAGGTCTTTCCCATCATCCATGTACCGTAGCCGCCCATACTCGCGCCGGTGATGCATATACGGTCTTTCTGAATTTGAAATTCGTCAACAATATGGTCGATAACGGCTTTTAAATCGCGAACGACATTATCCCATACTGCCCACTCCGGGCACTGCGGACAAAGTACAACAGCCGGAATCTCTCTACCCTCTAAAATCAGTTTTGGAACACCGTGCCGCTCTACATGCTCCAAAACACCGCCGCGTTCACCGGCACCGTGCAGAAAAATAAGCAGAGGAAGTTCTTTATAGTCCTCCGGATAAAATACCTCGTAATTCATGTTGAATTTATTATCACAAGACTTAGAGATCAACTTTTTCATACAAAAACCTCCCTGCTTTCCGTATCCACAGTATAACACTGTTGAAAAAACTTTTCAACAAAATAAAAAAAGGCCGCTCTTTCTCGAAAGAAGCGGTCTTTGTAGTAGCTATTCTGATGTTTTCGGTTTTCTGACCAAACGCAGAATACAGGTATCGTTATATTCCACCCTGTCTCCATTTTCCTTAACCGTTTTTCTGAGCCCTTCAAAAAAAGGGGTACGGTGCGGCTCAGGAATGACGATGTGGTCACTGTGCGTACCGATATAGTTTACATAATTATCCGCATCAAAGACACGAACAGCCGAAAAATTACGCTCCTCGTAGTTTTTAAATCCATATTTCACCGCGTTGGAATATTTAAAATTTCGATGAGGATATTCAATCGCCGGGCGGAAATGCGTACGGTAAACTTCCTGTATTTTTTCATACAGCTCAGGATTCGGTGTACGGTAATTTCCGTGTGTGGACATCATAGCAAGCACACCGCCGGGCTTTAAAAGATCAAAAGTCTTCTGAAAAGCAATCTCTTCCGGAATCCACTGGATCGTAGCAGCAGAATAGATCAAATCGAATTTCCGGTCACCGAAATCATGCGTAATAAAATCGCCGACAGTTAAGTGGAAATTTTCGCGTTCTCCGTATTTTTCAATCATCTTCTGCGCTAAGTTTTCACCAATCTCTATGGCGTTATAATCGCAGCCGGTATTCAGGATCGGATCTGTCGCCTGTCCCGTACCGGGTCCCATTTCAAGGACAGTTGAATCTTCCGAAATATTGGCATATGCGATCAAATCCGTAAATAACTCCGGAGTATATCGTGGGCGGTACTTATCAAACTGTTCCGGGATACTGTCGAAAACTTTTCTGAATTCTACGATGATATTGACCTCCCTGATGACCGACGATGAATACTGCTCCGGTTCCAGCCGATATGCACGCGGCGAACAACCAAAAGCCTTATGAAATGCACGGGTCAAGGCCTGTTGAGACGAAAAGCCGCATTGCAATGCAATATCGATGATCGCTGTATCCGTCGTACGCAGCAATTCAGCCGCACTGAATATTCTGCGTTTTGCCATGTAAGAGCGGATTGTCATCCCGGTCAATCTGTGAAACTGTTCCGAGCAATGCGACGGAGAATAGCCGATCTGTGCTGCGATCTCATGAAGCGCAGGATTTTCCACAGCATGCTCATCGATGTAGTTAATAAGTTTTTGTATATCATTCGGCCAACCGGTCACGGCGATCACCTCCCTATTCGTTCAGTATAACAGAACTTTTTGGAAAAAACTTCACTTCAATTCGGATAAAAATTGCCCGAAGATCATCTTCGGGCAAGAATTTATAAAGCAGTTATGTAACGCTCTTCAAGCCGTTCACCGAGACCGCTCGGCTTCGAAGAGCCTTCCGGACGCAGACCGCTCTTCTCATAAAAACGCTTGGCTTTGTCGTTCTGATCCAACACCCAAAGCACCATTGTGGAAAAACCGCGGGCTTTAAGCTGCGTTTTCACCCAGTCCATAACCTGCCTGCCATATCCTTTACCGATATAGTCGGGATCCAGATACAAGCCGCACAGCTCACCGGTGCCTTCCGGCATATCCCCGTCCCGCTCTTTTCCGATCGTAATAATGCCGATGATCTTGCCTTCTGTCACCGCCACGAAGTTTCCTGCGTTTTCGTTCGCGAGAAACTTTTTCCACATCGCCTCACGTCCCTGATGACGCTCTTCTATGATTGCGCGGTCTATGCAGTGACTGTATGCATAGATCCACGAGCGCTTGTGGATATCCGCACAGGCAGCTGCATCTTCCGGCTTTCCGGCTCTGATAACCATTTCCATAAATTCCACCTCTGTTCGGTTTTAAACCGGCTCTTCTTTTATGCTCAGTATAGCACAAAAACATCAAAAGTAAATCAGATAAAGCAAAAGAAAAAAGTAAAAAGCGTGAAGCGTAAGCTTCAGGCTTTTGTGGCTCCCCCTGTTGGACTCGAACCAACGACCGTTCGGTTAACAGCCGAATGCTCTACCGACTGAGCTAAGGAGGAATATTTTGGTGACCCGTGCGGGAATCGAACCCACGTTAACGGCGTGAGAGGCCGCTGTCTTAACCGCTTGACCAACGGGCCATATGGTGGACCATCAGGGACTCGAACCCGGGACACCCTGATTAAGAGTCAGGTGCTCTACCAACTGAGCTAATGGTCCATATAGGCATGTACCCTGAAAACTGAACAAAGCAAAAGCGGATTCAATCGAGAAACCTTTGCGCAATCTTAACCAAGAAGTTTATGGTCAAGCCCTCGACCTATTAGTACTGCCAAGCTGAACGTGTTACCACGCTTACACATGCAGCCTAT
>JAZNMV010000160.1:0-3871 GCA_045579885.1 Acutalibacteraceae bacterium
CAGGGCGCAGGCTCCAGCCATGTGAATCCCATTAAGCTGGATCAGCCGCTGGATTTTCTTCCCGGCGCAGTCTATGCTCCCGGCTGCGATGATCTAGGCAATACAACGGACGAACAGCTCGCTCAGGCGGTCAGTGCGGCAAAAACTGCAGATACAGCTGTCATCTTTGCCGGACTGCCGGGACAATATGAATCCGAAGGCTTTGACCGGTGCGATATGAGCATGCCGCAGGGACACCTCCGCATGATCGAAAGTGTCGCAGAAGCCAATTCCAACACGGTGGTTGTTCTGATGTGCGGCTCTGCGGTGGAATGCCCGTGGGCAGATCGGGTCAAATCGATTTTGTACATGGGGCTGTGCGGTGAAGCGGGCGGTGAAGCAATCGCCAATCTGCTTTTCGGCAAAGTGAATCCATCGGGCAAGCTCGCGGAAAGCTGGCCGCTTGCCTACTCCGATGTTCCGTCGTCCGAAGTGTTCGGCAAAACGAAGGATGCGTTGTACATCGAGGGGATCTATACCGGCTACCGCTATTACGACAAAGTCGGAATCCCCGTGCGCTGGCCATTCGGATATGGTCTGAGCTATACCCGCTTTGGCTATGCAGATCTGACCCTGAACGGACGAAATGCATCGGTTTGTGTGACAAACCTTGGCAGTCTTCCCGGAGCGGAGGTTGTGCAGCTGTATATTGCAGCACCGCAAAGCGGACTGCATAGACCGGTTCGCGCGCTGAAAGGCTTTAAAAAAGTTTGCCTCGAGCCCGGTGAAAGCACTACAGTCACTTTCGAGCTTTCAGACCGCAGCTTCTCCGTTTGGCACAACGGCTGGAAAGTGCCCGGCGGTGTTTATACCGTACAGCTCGCCGATTTATCCGCGGCACTGAAAATTTCCGGCGAAGAGATCGCCGCCCCCTCGTGGCAGATCGGCTCTTGGTATGAAAGCTGCAAAGGCAAGCCTTCAAAAGCAGAATGGGAAGTTGTGATGGGAAAGCCCTACACACCGCCCACACTCAAAAAAGGCAGTTTTACAATGGATAACACCATCATGGAAATGAAAGATCATTCGAAGCTCATGAAGCTCGTCTTCCTCGGCGTGGAATATTTCATTGCGAGAGGTTTTAACGGTAAAAAGGACTACGAAAATCCTGAATTCCGTATGCTTATCAACTCCTCCGTCGGCGCACCGATCCGCAGCATGCAAATCTCCGGCGGTGTAAAAGGCGGCATCATGGCCGGGCTTGTGGAAATGGCAAACGGTCGTTTCTTCAAAGGCATTTTGAAAATGATCACGGGATAAAACAAATAAAAAAGGATGCTCACGCAGAGCATCCTTTTTCTTTACTTAAACAGATTTCAAAGTCTCCTGACACCAGGAGAACAGTAGCTGAAAACTCTCATCAAAGTCACACGATTCGCCGCTGTTCATCTCTAAAGATCGCTCGAGCACAACCATAATATCGATATCGCTGTTTTCCGTCGCTTCACCGCGAAGATAGCTGCCCTGTAATCCGACATATAAAAGTCAGCTGTCAAACAAAATCTTCAGTCTTTCGGTAATCTCTTCGAGATACTGTTGAATATCAAACATATTTGTACCTTTCATTTCCTCTGAACCGTTTATCGCTCAGCAGACCAAAACACCTTCTCATCGATTTCCGAAATATCGTCATCCCTAAAACCAGCGGAAAGCAAATACCTCTCAACTCCCACATGGTCTCCCGCATATGCCGAGTGGGAATCCGAACCGTAAGTTACCGGGATGCCCATTTCATAGAGTTCTCTCAAAAACTCCGCGTACTGATGGCGGAACTTCTCAGTTGCTTTATCCGAGCGGAAGAAATGTGAATTACATTCTACATACTTTCCGTTCTGCTTGAGAGCCGCTGCAATGTCCATGTGCATAGAATGCGGAATCACAGAGAAATCCTCATACCACAAGCCCTTGCTGTTCCACCACGGATGTCCCAACACGGTAACACGTTCATCATTTGCAAGCCACATCTGCAATCTGTACCATTCGTTTATCGAATCTTTGAGATTAAACGCCAACGGATCATCATTCGTTACATCCAAACGCCAGTGCGCAGCACCGATGGCGTACTGAACCCCTAAACGCATAAGCTCATCTTTTGTCTGCGCAAGCTCAATGCCATCATTTTTCAGTGAGCCCGTCGGAATATAACCGTCCCGCGTACCGGTTTTCGCTATATGATCAAACTCCGCTTTTGCGATCGGTGTGAGTTCAACACCCGACACAATATCCGAAAATTTCTTCTTATACGCATTGACCGATTCGGCAGACTTTTTCAAATCAGCCAAGAATTTCCGATCGTTGAAATTCACATGGTCAGTGACACCCATCTTCCGAAAGCCGTACTTTTCTGCCGCACACGCAATCTCATCCAATGTAAGAGACGCATCATAAGAAGCTTCGCTATGCATATGCCAGTCCGAATGTATAATCATAAAGCACCCTTCTTTTCTATAATGGTTTATGTGCACATTATAGCATATCGGAGGGAGAAGTAAAGTGATCTTGAAGTCATCGTGCTGATTTGGTGCGAATGTTCATAGCGTACTTAAAATGCGATCCGAAAAGCTCCCTGTAAAAAAGAGCCTGCCACGCGAATTGCGTGTCGAGGCTCTCGACTGGTCCAAGTGACAGGGTTGGCCCACTTTGCCTCACACCGCGTTCCGCGGCAGCATTTTCAACCTTTATTTTGGAGATTGGTCTCCTCGCCTGAACAACTTGCGCTCCTAGTTCCAACTCAAGACATCCCCACACCAAAAAGAAAAAGGACGCTTTTGAGCGTCCTTTTTCTTTTTGGTCCGAGTGACAGGAGTTGAACCTGCGGCCTCTTGAACCCCATTCAAGCGCGCTACCAAAACTGCGCTACACCCGGATAACAAATGAATTATACACTATGCTTTAGGAAAAAGCAAGCACTTTTTTCAAAATAAAGCAAATCACGAAAAATCGATGATGCGCGGCGGATGATTCATTGCAGGGATCAATTTTTCCGTCAGATCACGCATCGGCATACGAAGGCTCGATGTATTGACACACGGATGGCAGGCAAAATATTCTCCTTTTAGCACCTCGGCATCGATTAAAAGCTGCACCTGATTCTCCGTATCGTTCATCAGCCCAAGGATACTTAAAGAACCCGGCGTTATATCTAAAAAGCGTTCCATATACTCGGGCTCAGCAAAGGAAAGACGCGAAGCACCGATTACCTTAGACATCTCACCGGTACGAAACTGTTTGTCTTCCGGCAGCAAAAGCAAAAAGAACTGTGTATGCGGCCGGTTACACAAAAGGAGATTCTTGCAGATGGTCGCGTTAAGTGCACGGTCTGCCTCTGCACAGTCTTCCATAGTCATTGCAGGGTCGTGATCAATGCGGTCATAGTCGATCTGCAAACGATCCAAAAAATCGTAGGAACGAATTTCTTTTTGAAGTCGACCGGTACAATTCTGCGGTCTGCCCTTTTCCATTTGCATAATCACGGTTCTCCTTTTCTCTCAAAACTCACCTGCACAGTATATCACGCTGCCGCCGAAATCGCAAGAAATAAAAAAAGCGCCCTTACGGCGCAAAGTGCGGTAAAATTGAAATGACCCTTAACTGTCTTATCCAGCAAAACAGTTAAGGGTCATTTCTGTTCACTCTTGTTATCTAACATCATTTGTTTACCTCACATTCTTAGATTTTCGATTCCGCTTTCTTTTCTTCCGATTTTTTCGATTTCCATAAATCTCTTAAATCTTTTCGAAAGCTTCATCTTTTTTGGCTCTCAGCTTTTTCGCATCTTATACATCCTAGAGGTTCACATCTAAAAGTTTCTTTACACTTTTCTTTGTGTGATCTT
>JAZNMV010000161.1:0-5261 GCA_045579885.1 Acutalibacteraceae bacterium
CTCCGGAGCCGGCCCCCGAAACAGAGCCTGAAACGCCTCCGGAAACCGTATCAATCGAACCGGAAGCTGCAGAATAATAATACGGGTGAGTTAAAGGCCCGAAGAGACAGTGTATTGTTTCTATGAATTTCAAGAGGGCGCATTGCATTTTGCATTGCGCCCGATTTGTGCAGAAAGGTGTGTATGGATATGAACAAGCAGACAAACGGTTACATTCGAATTGCTGCGGCAACACCGCGCGTGAAAGTAGCGGATTGCCCCGCGAATATCGCTGAAATGGAGAAAATGATCCGCGAGGCCGCCGGCCACGGTGCTTCTGTTATTGTATTCCCGGAGCTTTCCGTAACAGGTTATACCTGCGGTGATCTTTTTCTTCAGAAAAAGCTGATCAAAAGTGCCGAAGAATCTCTCCTGCAGCTGATCGAAAACACAAAAGAGCTGAACATCCTCTGTGCGGTCGGTTTGCCGGTTGCATCCGGTGGTGTACTCTATAACTGCGCAGCCGTGTTCTGCCGTGGTGAACTCCTTGCACTGCCTGCAAAGCAGAATATTCCGAATTTCAATGAGCTTTCCGAGGCACGTTATTTTGCACCGGCACCCGAGAACAATGCGATTCGTTTTAACGGCGATTGGTACGATTGCCGTGATGTTTTGTTTGATCTTGGTGATGATGCAGTTGTCGGTGTGGAGATCGGCGAAGATCTGTGGGCGGTAAATCCGCCGAGTACACACCTGGCTACAGGCGGCGCAACGGTCGTATTAAATCTTTCCTGTACAGATGAAACCGTAGGTAAGGCGGATTACCGCCGTGATCTTGTCCGTATGCAGTCCGGTCGGCTGCTTTGTGCCTATGCCTACGCGGACGGCGGCTTCGGCGAGAGTACAACGGATATGGTTTTCGGCGGCCACCGTATGGTCGCGGAAAATGCAGTCATGGTACGCGAGAGTGAATTGTTTGAAAACGGTATTTTGTACGGAGATGTGGATGTGGAGCGCCTCATTCAGGATCGCCGCCGCATGAACATGTGGAAAGAGCACAGCGATTGTGTGCTTTTGGAAACCGGCATTGAAATGCCCACTTTTGATACGGACCGTGTTATCTATCCGTTCCCGTTTATTCCGAAGGATGAGACCGAGCTTAAAAATCGCTGCGAATCCATTCTGCGTGCGCAGGCAACCGGCCTTGCGACCCGTCTCGGTCATATCGGCTGCAAGACGGCGGTCATCGGCCTTTCCGGCGGCCTCGATTCTACCTTGGCTCTGCTCGTAACGGTTCGTGCATTTGATCTGCTTGGTTATCCGCGCGACGGTATCCGTACCGTGTCCATGCCTTGCTTCGGTACCACAAAGCGTACGAAGAGCAATGCCCAGTATCTCGCTGAAGAACTGCAGGTCAATTTTAAAGAGATTCCGATCGCTGCGGCGGTTGAGCAGCATTTTAAAGATATCGGACATGACCCGTCCGTACTTGATGTTACTTTTGAAAATGCACAGGCTCGCGAACGCACCCAGGTCCTCATGGATGTTGCAAATCGCTTTAACGGCATTGTTATCGGTACGGGTGACCTCTCCGAGCTTGCACTCGGTTGGGCTACGTATAACGGCGATCATATGTCGATGTACGGTGTGAACGGCTCTATTCCAAACACGCTTGTTCGCCACCTTGTCCGTCATATTGCTAATACAGGCAGCGATGCACTGCGCCGTGTATTGCTCGACATTCTCGATACACCGGTCAGCCCGGAGCTTCTCCCGCCGAAGGATGGTGAGATCGCACAGAAGACAGAAGACCTTGTCGGTCCGTATGAATTGCACGACTACTTCCTGTATTATCTGCTTCGTTTCGGTTTCACACCGACAAAGATCTACAACATGGCACTTCGCTCCTTTGCCGGTATGTACGATGCAGAAACGATCAAAAAGTGGCTGCGTACCTTCTACCGCCGCTTCTTTACACAGCAGTTTAAGCGCTCCTGTTTGCCGGACGGCCCGAAAGTCGGTACGGTCACACTGTCGCCGCGCGGCGATTTCCGTATGCCGAGTGATGCATCGTTCAGAATTTGGATGGAGGAAATTGAAAAGCTGTGATGAAAGTTTTAGTTATTGTTGAAACACTAAAAAAGCACCGTGCGTGGCTCGAAGCAGCTGCGCCGGATGCGGAATTTATTTATAAGCCCAATGCCACGCGTGAAGATGTCGCAGAGGCAGATATTATTTTGGGCAATCCTTCACCGCGTGACATTAAACCGACGGACAAGCTCCGTTGGATCCAGACCCAGAGTGCAGGTGTAGACGGCTATCTCGACGGATGCCTGCCGAAAGAAGCCGTACTTACAAATGCTACGGGTGCATACGGTCTTGCAATTTCTGAGTATATGCTTGCCGTGTGGATGGAACTCATTAAAAAGCTGCATATCTACAGAGATGTACAGCACACAAATACATGGAAAGACCTCGGCCCTGTTACATCCGTGTGGAATTCCACAGTGCTTGTTCTCGGCCTTGGTGATATAGGCGGTGAATTTGCAAAGCGTGCAAAGGCACTCGGTGCGCGTGTGATCGGTGTGCGCCGTAAGGGAACCGATAAGCCCGATTTTGTCGATGAGTTGATCCTGACAGAAAAACTCGACGAGTATTTGCCGCTTGCAGATTGCGTTGCGATTACACTGCCGGGTACAAAAGAGACCAAAGGCATGTTCAATGCGGAACGTCTCGCCAAAATGAAAGACGGTGCCGTTCTTTTGAATGTAGGCCGCGGCATGATCGTTGACAGTGATGCGCTCTTTGAAGCGCTTGAAAGCGGAAAACTGTCCGGTGCGGCAGTGGACGTTACAGACCCGGAACCGCTCCCCGAAACGCATCCGCTGTGGCAGCAGGAGAATGCGGTCATCACACCGCATGTTTCCGGCGGTTTCCATTTGCCTGAAACACACGACCGTATCGTGCGGATCATGGCGGAGAATCTCACCGCATTCTGCGAAGGCAAGCCGCTTCGCAATGTAGTCGATTTTGAGACCGGCTACCGCAAACTCTAAGGAAAGCAGTTATATTAAATGACACAGGAAATCTATCTTGATAACAGTGCAACGACCCGTGTTTGCCGCGAGGCTGCGGAGAAGGCACTGTATATGATGACCGAGTGCTACGGCAACCCGTCTTCGCTGCACAGCAAAGGCTTTGCGGCGGAGAAGGAAGTCAGTGCCGCGCGTGCGGTCATCGCAGAAAGGCTTTCCGCGCAGCCCGGTGATATTTATTTCACGTCCGGCGGAACGGAGAGCGATAACATAGCCATACTCGGTGCTGCACACGCTAAAAAGCGTTTCGGTAACCGTATCGTTACAACATCGGTTGAGCATCCGGCGGTACTTAACACCATGGCGCAGCTCGAAAAGGAAGGCTTCGAGGTTATATATGTGCAGCCTGATGAGGACGGTAATATCCCGACTGCGAAATTTACCGATGTGATCGACAGCAAGACGATCCTTGTCAGTGTAATGGCGGTAAACAATGAAACGGGTGCGATCATGCCCCTTAAGGAGATCGCTGCGATCATTAAGAGAAAGAAAGCGCCGGCTCTGTTTCATACGGATGCGGTGCAGGCTTTTTGTAAAATCCCTCTGTCTCCGAAGCGTCTCGGCCTTGACCTTATCAGCATTTCGGGCCATAAAGTTCATGCGCCGAAGGGTGTAGGTGCATTGTATGTGAAAAACGGTGTGCGTATTCTGCCGCACAGCTTTGGCGGCGGTCAGGAAAAGAATCTGCGTCCCGGTACGGAAGGGGTACCGCTTATCTGTGCTTTCGGTGCAGCAGTAAAACATATGGCACCGGAACGCGAAGCCGAAAATAAGGTGCGTGAGGTTCAGGAACACCTGATCAAGCGTCTGGAGGAAATGCCGGAAGTTACGCTGAACAGTCCCGGAAACGCACTGCCGTACATTGTGAATCTCTCCGCAGGTCGCGTCCGTGCAGAAACGATGCTCCATTTCCTTGCCGAAAAGGGTATCTATGTTTCAAGTGGATCGGCATGCGGCAAGGCGAAACCGAGTCATGTGCTGGAAGCTATGGCGCTTTCGAAGATGCGCATAGACACATCGATTCGTGTCAGTTTGTGTGCAGAGAACACCAAAGATGAGATCGACGCGTTTGCGGATGCCCTGAAACTGGGTCTCAGTACGCTGTCGCATATATAAATCAGGAAAAGGAAAGAAAATCATGCAGGAAGTAATTCTGGTCAAGCTTGGCGAGCTCGTTCTCAAGGGACTGAACCGCCGTGTGTTTGAAGACCGACTTTTGAAAAATATCCGCCGCCGTATTGCACGCGCCGGCAATTTCGACGTTTATTCCAGCCAGTCCACAGTCTACATCGTTCCGAAGGATGAAGATGCGGATATCGATGAGGCGGAAGAGCGCGTAGCCAAGGTGTTCGGTATCATCGGTTACTGCCGTGCCTGTGTCTGCGAAAAGGATATGGACACCATTTTGAAGACTGCGCCGGAATATCTCAGTGATATTCTCGCGGATGTCTCCACATTCAAAGTAGAAAGCAAGCGTGCGGACAAGAAGTTTGCACTCGATTCCATGCAGATCTCCCGCGAGGTCGGCGGTGCGCTGCTGCGTGCAAATCCGCATCTCTCCGTTGATGTACACAATCCGCAGATGGTCGTGCGAGTAGAGATCCGTGAAAAGGGCGCATATATCCACGGTGAGACAAAGCCGGGTGCCGGTGGTATTCCGGTCGGTACGGGCGGCAAGGCTGCTATCCTCATCAGCGGCGGTCTCGACAGCCCGGTTGCGGCATGGATGATGGCAAGACGCGGCGTTGAGCTGACAGCTATCCATTTTGCAAGCCCGCCGTATACAAGCGAGCGCGCACACGAAAAGGTCGTATCTCTGCTTAAGAAGGTCGGCGAATATGCAGGCCGTATGGAAATGGTCACCGTACCGTTTACGAAGATCCAGGAAGAGATTCGCGACAACTGTCCGGAAGAGCTTGCGACAGTTCTGATGCGCCGCTTCATGATGCGTGCTGCAGAGCGTGTTGCTCGTGAATACGATTGCAGCGCAATGATCACAGGTGAAAGCCTTGGTCAGGTTGCAAGCCAGACCATTCAGGCAATTGCCTGTACGGATGCCGCAGCAGAGATGCCGGTGTTCCGTCCGCTCATCGGTACCGATAAGGCGGAAATTGTTGCGGTCGCAAGACGTATCGACACGTATGATATTTCCATTGAACCGTACGAGGATTGCTGCACGGTCTTCAC
>JAZNMV010000162.1:0-8996 GCA_045579885.1 Acutalibacteraceae bacterium
GCAATACCGCCGCCCGGATTCTTAATAAGGGAGCCTGCCATAAGGTCTGCACCAACGGCTGTCGGCTCGATTTTCTCAACGTACTCACCGTAGCAGTTGTCGACCATAACAATACACTTCGGTGCTTTTTTCTTTGCGATCTGCACGATTTTGCCGATCTGCGCAACAGTCAAGGACGGACGCAGACTGTAACCGCGGGAACGCTGAACATAGACCATCTTATGTGCAGGTGTGATACGCTCTGCCATAGCTTCATAGTCGGGTGTGCCGTCGGGCAGCAGATCTACCTGCTCATAATTGATGCCGTATTCCTTCAGAGAACCGATGCCGTCACCGGTCAAGCCGATAACCCCCTGCAGCGTATCGTACGGCACACCGGTCACGCTCAACATGGTATCGCCCGGACGGAGCACACCGAAGAGCGCAACGGTGAGTGTATGGGTACCGCTGACGAAATTATAACGGCACAGTGCATCTTCTGCGCCAAGCGCATAAGCGTATACCGCATCGAGTACGTCTCGGCCGCGGTCGCCGTAGCCGTAACCGGTCGTAGCGACGAAGTGACTTTCGCTGACGCCCGCATTCATAAACGCAGCCTGCATCTTTTCCTGATTGTAGCGCTGTACCTCTGCTACCTTAGCGAGATACGGTGTCGCTTTCTTTTCCGCCTCTTCCGCTGCACGCAGAATGCGGTCATCTATCTTAAAAAACTCATACATAGTTAAAAACCCCGATAAAATAAATCATTCCAATGTTCCGGCACACCATGTTCCGCACGGCGCATAGCCGAGAGAATCATAGAACCGCTCGTTTTCGTTTTCCGCTCGAAGCAGGTAAACTCTGCCGGAAAGACAGCTTTCTGTCTTTTTCAGAAGTAAACTGCCAAGGCCCTGTCTCCGGTATTCCGGTCGGACACCAACCGCCGTGATCAGTGCACAGTCGACACCGCAAACGGTCACTGCCGCCGCTGCCATTTGTTCCTCATTATACACAGCTGTACAGAATGCGGTTTTATGTCGCACACGATGTGAGACATCGAGATAGAACGGTTCAAAATCGCCAACCATATCACAGGCATAAAGCACGTCGTACACCGTACGGATCGAGACTTCTTCCGGTAATGGTACACCTTCCGATTCTATATCCTTATACAGTACAACGCCTTGATTGGTAATATGAAGCCCCAGTGCTTCTGCAGTCTCTAAACTACAAACCACCTGCTCTGCGCCGACCGCATGGATAAACGCAGCCGCTTCTACCGGGTCCGTAATGCTGCCGCAGATACGCATAACCCCGTCCAGCTTACTGTACACAGCATATTCGTCCGTCCAGAACTGCGCAAAAGGCTGTTCCAAACCGTACGCCTCGGCTGCCGAGAAAATCTGACAGCCGAAAGGCGAATCTTTGCAGAGAATTCTGAGTGTATCTAAGGATTCCGCGAGACGGATCATTACAGCTTACCGCCCGCGATCTCTTCCATCAGCGCACCGGTCAAACGGATCGCAGATTCAATATCACACTCAGCAGTCATCGCTGCCGGACCGTGAATATAGCGGCACGGAACAGAAAGTGTCAGTGTACGTGCACCGCCCTTTGCGGTGTGGATCACACCTGCATCGTTGGAACCTGCGCTTGCAGTCTTCGGCTGACAGAGGATATTCTGCTCCTTACCGATTGCAAGCGCACGCTTAAAGAACGCGCGGTCATAAATAGTGGAGCGATCCATGAAAGAAACAGCCGTACCGCTGCCCATCTTACATACAGAATCAAGCGGAGCTACACCGGCAATGTCACCGGCAGTTGTGCCTTCCAGAATGATCGCTGCATCGGGCTCGATGATATACGCTGCAGTACCTGCACCGCGCATACCGATTTCCTCCTGTACGGAGAAAACGAAGTAGGTGTCGTATTCCGGTTCTTCCTTAATGAGTTCGAGCAAAACAAAGCAACCTGCGCGGTCATCGAGTGCTTTACCTTTTACATTGCCATGTACAGCTTCAAAAAACGGAACGAAGCATGCGTTATCGCCGATCATGACGACCTCTTCCGCCTCTTCTCTTGTGGATGCACCGATATCGATGGAAAGCTGTTCAACCGGAACGGCTTTCTCTTTTTCGCCGCCATCCATAAGGTGAACAGGCTTTGCACAGATCACGCCGGGAATTGTACCGTTTACAAGTACAGATCTGCCGGAAAGAACCTCCGGACGAATACCGCCGATCGTGCTGAACTTAAGGAAACCTTCACTTGTAATATTGTTGATAACAAAGCCGACTTCATCCATGTGCGCACAGAGCATCAGCTTCTTTTCAGCGCGGTTTCTGCCCTTGCGCAGTGCGATCACATTACCGAGCGGCGTGACCTCAACACTTTCAGCATACGGCTTGATTTCTTCTAAAATAATATTGCGTACAGCATCTTCCTCACCGGAAACACCGATTGCAAGACAAAGCTTTTCAAGGAGTTCTACATTTTTCATATTATTTAAGCCTCCTTATCCAGAATGTATGCTGCGATCAGTTTTGCGATATTTTCCATATCCTCAAGATCACAGACCTCAGCCGGTGTATGCATATTGCGCTGCGGCAGAGAAATAAGACCGGTGCGCACACCGCCGCGGGAAATGCTGATGGAGTCGCAGTTTGTACCCGTGCGGCCGCCCATAGCTTCGTACTGGAACGGGATGTTATTCTCTTTCGCAAGCTCAACGAGACGCTTACTCATCTTTCTGTCAAGCGATGCAGAGAAACCGATCATTGGGCCTCCGCCAAGCACAGCTGTCAAACCGGATGTACCGGGCTGTGTGGCAAAAGAAACGTCAACTGCTAGTGCTTCTGTGGGCTCCAGAGAATATGTGCTGATGCGGGCACCCTGACCGCCAACCTCTTCACGAGTGGAACAGAGAACCATAACACAGCAATCGAGATCCTGATCTTTGATGAGCTGTGCTGCACGGATAATGGTTACACAGCCGCCGCGGTCATCGAGTGCGGTTCCGGAAACACGGTTGCCCATAAGCTTCTTGACCGGATTTGCAAGTACAGCGCGGTCACCGATGGAAACAAGCTTTTCTACTTCTGCCTTCGGCATACCGAGGTCGATTGCCTGGCGGTCTACCGGGTCGATCTTACCGTCGCCGCCCTGTGCAAGGTGCGGCGGCAGAATGCATACAATACCGTGCAGTGTTTCCTTACCGAAAACTGTTACAACACTGCCGGGCATGGTACGGCGGTCCACACCGCCAACCTGTGTCACATGCAGAAAACCTTCATCATCAATGTTTGTAACGACCATACCGATCTGGTCAATGTGTGCATCAAGCAAAATACGGCGCTTCGCATCGCGCTTGCCGAGAATGCCGACAGCACCGCCAAGCGGGTTGGTGATCACTTCGTCGCAGAAGGAAAGTTCCTTAGCAGCGACAGCAATCGCTTCTTCCTCACAGCCGGGTGTGCCGTGCGGTTCACACAGTACCCGTGTAAGGCGTTCAACTTCAGAATACATTACAACAACCTCCTAAGCTGTTTTTCTTTTGCAAAAAGGAAAATGAAAAAGCCCCGCTTCGCCGCGGGGCTTGATTCACAGTGATTACTTTGTAAAGTACATAATCATGTTGATCACGATAACGAGAACGAAGAAGCCCAGCGCAATGAACTTAGTCCAACGAGCAAGGAAAGCGTCGATGGAACGAGCCTGATTCTTTGCGAGGAATGTGTCCGCACCGCCGGTGATCGAACCGAGATTCTGCTGATGACCCTCCTGCAGAAGAACGACCAGAATGATCGCGATCGAGAACAGGAGAAGAATGATACCAAAAATTACTTCCAGAGCACCCATGTATTTTTACCTCCTCTACGAGATGACTTTTACGCTTATAGCTTTCCTATTGTAGCACAAAGCCTATCAATTTGCAACACTATTTTTGGGTTTTTGCAGAATAAACCGCAAGGGCGTGTCCATACTACACTCAGGCAGCCACAGCCGAGCGTTTGCCCGCGCAGAAAGCGCTTGTTCCCACACGCCAAAAAGCGTAAGGGCGGATACAGCCATTGTGTATCCGGCATTTTCTGTTCGGGGCTGTATGCCGCCCGCCCTCTGTCAGCTGCGTTTTTTCGCTCTGCCAAAGGGCTTTGTTTTTTTTACAGCGTAGTCTGCTCTTCCCCGTACTCTTCGCCGTTCGGAAGCGCACCGAGTGCAGGGAGCTTTTTCTTAAATCGGGACGGATTCATGAGGTCGCCTTCATTATAAAGAACAGCCTTCAGAACACGCTGTCCCTTTTTCAGCGTCATAGCCGCAACACCCTGTGTATTCTTCGTGGTTTTCGGCGCCACAAGACCGGTGTTGAACAGAAGCATACGTCCGCTCGACGAGGTCAGCAGCACGTCGCGGTCAGCATCAAGCTGTAATGCAGCCACAAGCGGAGACTTATCAGAATACGCATTGATCAGCTTTCTTCTGTTCGTCTTTGTGCTGTAGGCACTCATCTCAACTTTAGCGACCTTACCGTTTTCAAAGACAAACAGCATAAAGCCTTCAAAATTCTTGGTGACAGCCATAGCCGCTGCACTTTCACCTTCGTCCATCTGAACCTTGGCCGGGATATAGTCCCCCATTACGCTGGCTTTTGTATCTGCGAAATCAGCAGCTTTCATCTTATAGACCTGTGCCTTATCTGAGAAGAACAGCAGCTCCGAAGCATTTGTGGACTCCAGCTGCTTTACGATCACATCGCCCTCTTTGAGCTTGTGCTCGCCGCCCATACGCAGCGAAAGCGGTGTGATTTTCTTGAAGTAACCTTCCTTTGTAAAGAACAGGTTAACGGCATAATCCGGAATCTCTTCAACAGGCTCATCCTCTTCGATCTCGTCTGCATAAAGAATGAGACTGCGGCGCGGCTGACCGTATTTCTGAGCAATATCGGAAAGCTCACGGATAATGATCGTTTTAATACGGCTCTTGGATGCAAGGATCGCTTCAAGGTCGCGGATCTCTTCTTCAAGGGATTCGATTTCTGCCGTACGCTTCAAAATAAACTCACGATTGAGGTGACGCAGACGGATCTCGGCTACATATTCAGCCTGAATCTCATCAATACCAAAGCCGATCATGAGGTTCGGTACAACCTCACTTTCCTCCTCTGTCTCGCGAACAATACGGATAGCCTTATCTATATCAAGCAAAATTGCCTGAAGACCGAGGAGCAAATGCAGCTTTTCGCGCTTCTTTGTAAGATCAAAATGTGTTCGTCTGCGTACACATTCGATTCTAAACGCAGTCCATTCTTCCAGAAGCTCACGTACACCGAGTACACGCGGAATGCCGGCAATCAGCACATTGAAGTTACAGGAGAAATTATCTTCAAGCGTTGTCATCTTAAAGAGACGCTGCATCAGCTTATCCGGGTCGATACCGCGTTTCAGATCGATCGTGATCTTGAGACCGTCGAGACCTGTTTCATCACGGATATCCGTAATTTCTTTGACCTTACCCTGTTTTACAAGGTCAATAACCTTTTCAACAATTGCTTCGATCGTTGTGGTCGGCGGGATTTGTGTAATATCAATGCAGTTTGCGGACTTATCGAATGTATAACGTGCGCGCACCTTAATGCTGCCGCGTCCGGTTTCATACACCTGTTCCATCGCTGCACGGTCGAAAACGATCTGACCGCCGCCCGTAAAGTCCGGGGCCTGCATTGTTGTGAAAATATCGTGTTTCGGGTCACGCATCAGCTCAATTGCTGTGTTGCAGACTTCGGCAAGGTTAAACGGACAGATTGAAGATGCCATACCTACAGCAATACCGGTGTTCGCGTTAACAAGTACGGACGGGAATGCTGCCGGCAAAAGAGTCGGCTCCAGCATGGTGCTGTCGTAGTTATCTACGAAATCGACCGTGTCCTTATCAATATCACGGAACAGCTCGTGGCAGATGTCATCGAGACGCGCTTCCGTATATCTGGAAGCCGCCCATGCCATATCGCGTGAGTAGAACTTACCGAAGTTACCCTTGGAATCCACATACGGGTGAAGAAGAGCTTCGTAACCGCGGCTCATACGCACCATAGTGTCATAGATTGCGCTGTCACCGTGCGGATTCAGCTTCATGGTCTGACCGACGATATTGGCACTCTTCGTTCTCGCCGAACCGAGGAGCTTCATTTTGTACATGGTATAGAGCAGCTTTCGGTGGGAAGGCTTGAAGCCGTCGATTTCCGGTATCGCACGCGACATGATAACACTCATCGCATAGGGCATAAAGTTCTGCCGCACGGTATCGCGGATGTCCTGCTGGACAACTTCACCCGCACCGGCAATAAAGCCCTGCATCTTCGGCGCACGTTCCGCCTTCGGCTGCTGCTTTTTTCTAGCCATTTCTTTGCTTCACTCCTCTCCTTAAGAAATATCCAAATCGTCCATATATTCGCTGCCGTGTTCGGAAATATAATCCTTACGACCGTTTAAATTATCGCCGAGCAGGATATCGAACATGGCTGCCGTCTGTTCCACGTCGCCCGGATTCACCTGAATGAGGCGGCGTGTTTTCGGATTCATTGTTGTGAGGTTCATCATGTCCGGATCGTTTTCACCGAGACCTTTAGAACGCTGGATCGTATACTTCTGCCCCTGCAGCTCCTGCAGGAACTGTTCTTTTTCGCGTTCATTATACGCAAAATATGTTTTATCCTTCGAAGTGATCTCATAGAGCGGAGATTCCGCAATGAAAACCTTACCGAGATCAATAAGATCCGGCGTAAGGCGGTAGATCATCGTGAGAAGCATCGTACGGATATGGAAGCCGTCCACATCGGCATCGGTACACAGAATGATCTTGTTCCAGCGCAGCGCATTGATATCAAATGCACCGATGGACTTGTTCGCCTTTGTCTTGACCTGTACACCGCAGCCAAGTACTTTGATAAGGTCGGTAATGATTTCGCTCTTAAAAATCTTATCGTAATCCGCCTTAAGACAGTTCAAGATCTTACCGCGGATCGGCATAACAGCCTGATAATTCGGGTCGCGCGCCTGCTTAACGGAACCGAGAGCCGAGTCACCTTCAACGATAAAGATCTCACGCTCGTTGACATCTTTGCTGCGGCAGTCTACAAATTTTGCAACACGGCCGGTAATATCCATTTTCGCGGTCAGCTTACCCTTAAGGTTAAGTCTCGTTTTTTCCGCATCCTCACGGGAACGTTTATTGACAAGTACCTGACCGGCGATTTTCTCCGCCTCGATCGGATTTTCAAGGAAATAGACCTCTAAATTATGGCGAAGCATCTCGATCATCGCTTCCTGAATACCCTTATTGTTGATCGCTTTCTTCGTCTGGTTTTCATAGGAAGTCATCGTGGAAAACGACGACATAACGATCACAAGGCAGTCCTCAACATCCTGGAACTTGATCTTACTTTCGGATTTATTGTATTTATTATTCTGTTTTAAATACGCATCGATCTGGTAAACAAACGCATTCTGCACAGCCTTGTCCGGCGCGCCGCCGTATTCCAGCCAGCTCGAGTTGTGGTAGTATTCCGTAACATGAAGACGGTTCGAAAATGAGACCGCCGCGTTGATTTTTACATTATACAGCGGCAGATCTTCTCTGTCTCGCACCTTCTTCTCCGACTGCCAGAACTGAATGGATGTCAGCGCATCCTCACCGCACAGTTCCTGTACATGATCCCGAATACCGTTTTCATAGCAGAACACCGTTGTTTCGAACTTCTTCGGTGCAACTTCATTTTTGAAAATGAACTTGATACCCTCATTGACGATTGCCTGTCTGCGCAGAACATCCATGTAGTACTCTGCGGGAACAGCAATATCGGTAAAAACCTTAATGTCCGGTTTCCAACGAATAATCGAACCCGTACCACGCTTTGCGTACGGTTCCTTATTCAGGCCGCCTACGTTTTCACCCTGTTCAAAATGCAGTGTGTATCGATAACCGTCATATCGGATATCCGCATCCATATATTCGGAAGCATACTGTGTTGCACACAAGCCGAGACCGTTTAAACCGAGCGAGTAGTCGTAGTTACCGCCCGAGTTGTTTTCATACTTACCGCCGGCATACATCTCGCAGAAAACAAGCTCCCAGTTATAGCGTTCTTCGCGCTTATTATAGTCGACCGGGATACCACGTCCGTGATCTTCGATCTCAACGGAATGATCCGCAAACCGCGTGATCGTGATCTCACGTCCGTAGCCCTGACGTGCTTCGTCTATGGAGTTCGAGAGAATCTCAAAAATCGCATGTTCACAGCCATCGAGACCGTCCGAGCCAAAAATAACTGCAGGACGCAGACGAACGCGGTCCGCACCTTTCAGGCTCGTGATGCTCTCATTGCCGTAGTTTTGCTTTTTTGCCATAGCTTTTTGTCCTTTCCTCAGGTTTCCCTAAAAACAAACGTAAAGGGAATGTGATTTACATTCCCTTTCGCTTAAAGGTTATTCCTGATTTTCTGTTTCCTGCTTTTCGGTTTCACCGGCCATTTCCGCAGCAAAATCTGCAGCGGTTTCACTCTGGGCAGCGGTTGCGGGAAGCAATGTACCCTCAATTACGCCGACAAACTCATCCGCATCCAGCTTCTCGCGCTCAAAAAGCACAGCCGCCAAACGGTGCAGCAGATCCATATGATCGGAGAGGATCTTCTCCGACTTCTGATATGCTTCCGTAATGATCTCGCGAACTTCGTTGTCGATCGCGGAAGCTGTAATTTCGGAATAGTTGCTGACATGACCCATTTCCTTGCCGAGGAACGGGTTGCTGCCATCGGTACCGTAGGTGATCGGGCCGAGGTTTTCGCTCATGCCGTACTTTGTGACCATGGAACGTGTGATCTTAGACGCACGCTCGATGTCATTAGAAGCACCGGTAGAAATATCGCCGAGAACGAGTGCCTCTGCAACTCGACCGCCAAGCAGAACGATCAGTTCTTCCTTCATTTCATTGCGGCTCTGGTAAGATCTGTCCTCGCTCGGCAGATG
>JAZNMV010000163.1:0-2354 GCA_045579885.1 Acutalibacteraceae bacterium
AGGGCGGTGTAGGTGCTATGTTGACGGCTTCCGGTCAGTCCGCTTCCATGATCTCTATTTTCAACATCTGCCGTGCGGGCGGTCATGTTGTCAGCTCCAGTGCAATCTATGGCGGCACATTCAACCTGTTCTATAAGACAATGCACGAAATGGGCATTGAATTTACGTTTGTTTCTCCGACCTGCACGGAAGAAGAGCTCCGCGCGGCATTTAAGGAGAATACACGCTGTGTTTTTGCAGAAACTCTTACAAACCCGTCTCTCTGCGTTGTTGACCTTGAAATGTATGCAAAGGTTGCACATGAAAACGGTGTTCCGCTGATCGTGGACAACACATTCCCGACACCGATCAACTGCCGTCCGTTTGAGTTTGGCGCGGATATCGTTATCCACTCCACCACAAAGTACCTTGACGGTCATGCCGTTCAGGTCGGCGGTGCTATCGTGGACAGCGGCAACTTCAACTGGAACAACGGTAAGTTCCCGGAACTCACCGAGCCGGATGAATCCTATCACGGTGTTATCTACACAGAGCAGTTCGGTAAGGCTGCATATATTGCAAAGGCACGCTGCCACCTGATGCGTGACCTCGGTGCACAGGCTTCTCCGATGAATGCTTATCTTCTGAATCTTGGTATGGAGACGGTTGCACTGCGTATGGAGCGTCACTGCTCGAATGCACTTGCGATCGCTAAGTTCCTCGAGAATGACGAGCGCATTGCATGGGTCAATTATCCGGGCCTTGAAAGCAGTGAATATCACGCACTTGCCGAGAAGTATATGCCGAACGGCACCTGCGGTGTTGTTTCCTTCGGTATCAAGGGCGGCAGAGAAGCGGCTACCAAGTTTATGGACAGCCTTGAGCTTGCATCTGTTGTAACACATGTTGCGGATCTGCGCACCTGCGTTCTGCACCCGGCAAGTACAACACACCGACAGCTTTCCGATAAGCAGCTTGAGGAAGCAGGCGTAAAGCCCGACCTCATTCGTCTTTCTGTCGGTATTGAAAACGTGGAGGATATCCTCGACGATATCAAGCAGGCAATTGAAAAAGCAGTACAGTAAAAACAAATAATTTAACCGTCGAAGATAGGGGAAACTTTCTTCGACGGTTTCTTTTTGGTGTGAAAAAATATATATAATTATTTTCTTTCGTGTCTATATTTTGTTGATTTCTACAGGTTGGTGTGCTATAATTTCTTTGATTTGGATAAGCGGTTATCTGAATTTCTGTATCAAATCTATTTGGGAGGAACGCTTTTATGAACCACAAGAAAGTAAAAGTCGGTGTTATCGGCTGCGGTACCATTTGCCGCGGTACATACATGCCGAACATGGTTAACAAGTTCAATATCCTCGAGGTCGTTGGCTGCGCTGATATTATTCCGGAGCGCGCACAGGCTATGGCTGAACAGTACGGCATCAAGGTCATGACAAACGAAGAGATCTACAACGATCCGGAGATCGAAGTCGTCTGCAACCTGACCTATCCGGAGTCCCACTTCGAAGTCTCTTCTGAGGCTATGAAGCACGGCAAGCACGTTTACTGTGAGAAGATGATGGCTGTTGACTTTGCTGAAGCAACAGAGCTCATGCGTCTTGCAAAGGAAAATAACGTTATGTTCATCACTGCACCGGATACTTTCCTCGGTGCATGGGAGCAGTCCGCTCGTTTCTACATTGATTCCGGTATCATCGGTACACCGGTTGCTGTACATGCACAGCATACCTGCTCTTACCGTCCGGCTAACCCGATCTTCGACCTGTCTCCGGACAGCTTCTTCTTCCCGCTTCATCCGGGCGGAGGTCTGCCGTTTGATTGGGGCGGATACTATCTGCACACCATGCTGAACATCCTCGGCCGTATCACAAAGGTCGCAGGCTTCGGCGGCAACTATGAGCCGAACATGAAGTATACACACCCGGCACACCCGAAGTACGGCGAGAACTTCTTTGTCGATACACCGACGTCCATTTTCGCAGCACTCGAGTTCGAAAGCGGCGTGCACGGCACATTCCATCTGACCTCCGAGTCCTACAACTCCGAGCACTTTGAGATCACCGGTACCAAGGGTTCTCTGATCCTTGGCAACCCGAACAACTTCGACGGTTCTCTGATCCTCAAGCGCCCGAACATGAAGGAAAAGCCGAGAATGTTCGGTGCTCCGGGCCAGGGCCAGAACGGCGCACAGGTTGCAAAGTCTCAGCTTGGCGAGTTCGCAATGCCGGAAGAAATGGTTCTCCCGATGCTGCACGGCTTCAACGACGGCTCTTGCCGTGGTGTTGGTCTGGCAGATATGGCTTACGCTCTGCGTAACGGCCGCAAGCCGCGTGCTGACGCACAGATCGGCTATC
>JAZNMV010000164.1:0-12231 GCA_045579885.1 Acutalibacteraceae bacterium
GGGTGTGGCCCGGCACCAGGACCGCTGGGGGCTGGGTAACGCTCTGCTGCCGGAGCATCACAAAGAAGACATCGAACTGATCCTGGAAGGCGGCTTCACCACCATCCGTCTGGCACATTACCAGCACGACCAGTACTTCTATGATCTCTGCGACGAGTACGGCCTCGTGATCTGGGCTGAGATCCCGTACATCTCCAAGCACATGCCGACCGCAAGAGAGAACACCATCAGCCAGATGAAGGAACTGGTAACACAGAACTACAACCATCCTTCCATCGTTGTATGGGGTCTTTCCAACGAGATCGGTATCGGCGGTTCCGATGACGATCTGCTCGAGAACCACAGAATCCTCAACGATATGTGCCATGAGATGGACAAGACCCGTCTGACAACGATTGCAGCGGTTTCCATGTGCAAGATCGATGACCCGTATCTCCAGATTCCCGATGTGGTTTCCTACAACCACTACTTCGGCTGGTACGGCGGCGAGACAGATATGAACGGCCCGTGGTTCGATAAGTTCCACAAGACACATCCGAACATTCCGATCGGCTGCTCCGAGTATGGCTGTGAGGCTTTGAACTGGCACACTTCCAACCCGATGCAGGGCGACTATACCGAGGAATATCAGGCATATTACCATGAAGAGCTCATCAAGCAGTTCTTCACCCGCAAGTATATGTGGGCTACCCATGTATGGAATATGTTCGACTTCGGTGCTGATGCACGTAACGAGGGCGGCGAGAACGGTCAGAACCATAAGGGTCTTATCACCATTGACCGTAAGTACAAGAAGGATGCTTTCTACGCATACAAGGCATGGCTCTCCGATGATCCGTTCGTACATCTCTGCGGCAAGCGCTACGTTGACCGTGTTGAAGATGTAACAAAGGTAACGGTTTACTCCAACCTCCCCGAGGTCGAGCTTTTCGCGAACGGTGTTTCCCTCGGCAAGAAGGCTGCTGCGGATCACTTCTTCTATTTCGATGTTCCGAACAGCGGCGAGACCAAGCTGACCGCGGTTTCCGGTGAATATAAGGATGAGAGCGTTATCCGCAAGGTCGAGACATTCAATGAGGATTACCGTCTGAGAGAAAAGGGGGCGGTCCTCAACTGGTTCGATATCGACGCACCGGAAGGCTACCTCTCTCTGAACGATAAGATGAGCGATGTCATCAGCACAATGCAGGGCAAACTGATCTTCATGGGCCTTGCCGGCAAGCTCATGGGCGGCAAGGGCAAAGGCAAGGAAGGCAAGATGGAAGCCATGGGCTTCGAAATCGGGCCGGAAATGATGTCCATGATGGGCGGCTTCACCGTACTGCGTCTCTTCACACTGATGGGCGGTATGATGGATATGAAGTTCACTAAGGAAGATCTCCTTGAGCTCAACGCTAAGCTGAACAAGATCAAGAGACCCAAGAAAAAGTAATTAACGGATAAACTAAAGGGGCGGATGTGAAAGCATCCGCCCTTCGGTTTATTTTGCGCGGAAAAAAGGAAGAAAAAGTTATGCGTTTTTACTCTTTTGTGCTATAATTTCGTTAGTAAAACCTTTAGCAGATTACATATACAGAAAAAGCACGAAAGAGCCGTACTGAGAACGTACGAAGAGCGGAGGCGTAATAGCGTATGTCGGTAAAGATACAGGTAATGACCATTCCCGGAGCACCGTTGGAGGGGCTTAATCCCCTGCCCATGTTCCATCAGAGAAAGCTGAATATCGGTAAGATCAAAGGTGAATTTCCGGATTGGCTGAGCGCCACTATGGGTATCCGTGACCGTTATCTCCCGTATAAGAGACAGGACAGATATTCCCGTAAGCGTCTGCCGCTGAAGATGAAGACCATCGTGATGGAGAACGAATATCTGAAGGCCGTGTTCTGGCCCGAAAACGGCGGCAAGCTGTATTCTCTCTTTGATAAGGTGAATAACCGCGATCTGCTCATGACGAACTGCGTCTATCAGCCCGGCAATCTGGCGATACGCAATGCTTGGCATTCCGGCGGCATCGAGTTTAATTTCGGCAATATCGGCCACCACTATTTTACGTGTGATAATTTGTTTGCGGCGCTGCTGAAAGACGATAAGGGCAACGACTTTGTGCGTATGTACGAATTCGAAAGAGCAAAAAGCACATTGTTCCAGATCGATTTCCATCTGCCCGAAGGCTCTCCGGTGCTTTATTCACATGTGAAGGTATTTAATCCGAATGAGACGGACACAACGACTTATTGGTGGACGAATATCGCGATTCCCGAAGACGGAAACACCCGCGTGCTTTCGAACACGAACAAGGTACTCGTCATGGGCGAGTATTTTTCCTATGAAGAACTGCCGCACCTTTCTCCGTTTGGTGACATGGATATGTCTTATCCGCACAACGCTACCCGCGGCTATGACCATTTCTATCAGACCCCGGCAGATGCAAAGAGCGCCTGGGAGGCAGGCGCCGATGATAAGGGCAATGTATTCTTCGACCGTTCCACAGCGCCGATGCTGTACCACAAGATGTTCTGCTGGGGCAACCACTCCGCAGCGCAGCGCTGGCAGGATCACCTTTCCGAGCCGGGTAAGGGCAACTACATTGAAATTCAGGCAGGCTTCAACCATTCTCAGGGACACGATATGATCTTCCCGAAAAACAGCACGATCGAGTGGACACAGTGCTACGGCGGCGCAGTGCTTGATCGCGATACGCTGCATCAGCCGGATATGAACAAGGCTGCGGATTACGTTGAAAGCTATCTCGATACAGTCATCAGTGAAGAAGAGCTGCTGCATGTAAACGAACACTTTAAAACACTTGCCGATATGGAAGTGAACGAGCAGAATCTCATCCATCTCGGCAGCGGCTGGGGTGCACTCGAGGGGCTGCGCATAGCACAGCAGAACGATATCGCGTTCCCGAAGAGCGTATGCTTCCCGAAGGCGACGATCGGTGAGGAGCAGTACCCGTGGTATGCACTTTTAACAGAGGGTAAACTGCCCGAAGAATCCCCCGATGTGATCCCGCCTTCATGGATGGTTCCGAAAAAATGGCTTTCCGTTTTGGAAGACAGCATTAAGAGCGGCAGCGAGACATGGTACAGCATGCTCCATTACGGTGTGATGCTGTATGAAAATCTCGATGATGCGCATATCGCATCGGTGGCATGCAACTGGCCCGAGTACCCGAAGTATACAGAAATGGCGAAAAAGGCATTTTTACGCTCGATCGAGCTTGCGCCGTCCGTATGGGCATACCGCTGTCTTTCTTGCATCGCACAGGAAGAGGGCGATGACACAATGGCGGAGTTCTACTACGACAAGGTGTTTGAACTTGAGGCCGCAACGGTTGACTTTGCCTTTGCTGCCGAGTATATGACTTACCTTAACAAGCAGAGCAAATTTGAAAAAGCATGGTCGGTTTACGAATCCATGCCCGAACATATCCGGACGACGGACCGTATGATGCTGTGTGCGGCAAACGCAGCCATCAAGCTTAGAAAGCTCGATTTCATTCCGGCTGTTTTTGAACGCGAGTATGCAGATATCAGAGAAGGCGAGACCTCTCTTACAGATATCTGGTTTGAGTATAACGCGCTGAAAATGGCGAAGGAACGCGGCATGGGCGATGATATTCAGGGTGAAGCGCTGGAAGAACTCATCGATGAAGCGTGGGATAACTGTCCGCCGCCGAAGGCGATCGACTTCCGTATGTCGTTCAGCCGTGAGAACAGATATCGCGTAGAGGGTTAAAAACATACAATTGCGGGGTGAAGGCTATGAAAGCAGAGCGCCGGGGGATAACCGTAGCGGGCAATATCCTGACGGACATCGTGAAAAATATAGATTGTTACCCGAAGATCGGAATGCTCTCGAATATCACGAGCGTGAGCCGTTCGGTCGGCGGATGTGCGCCGAATACAGCGATCGACTTAAAGAAGATCGATGAAGCGCTTCCGGTTTCCGTGATCGGCAAAGTGGGAGAAGACGAATACGGCGGCTATGTGCTGTCGCAGCTTACGCGGTACGGCATAGACTGCAGCGGCGTTGTGAAATCGCAGGATAAGCCGACAAGCTTCAGCGATGTGATGAGTCTTACTTCGGGCGAGCGCACGTTTTTCCACGCGAGAGGCGCAAACGCCGAGTTTTCACCGGAGGATTTCGACCTTTCTTCTGTGAAAAGCGAGATACTCCATATTGGCTACATACTTCTTTTGGATGCTTTTGATAAGGAAGATGCCGAATACGGCACAGTCATGGCGCGTTTTCTGCACGATGTACGCGAATGCGGCATAAAAACTTCGGTAGACGTTGTGAGCGACAGCACGGCAGACTACAAGGCGAAGATCATACCGGCGCTGAAATACTGCAGCTATATCATTTTGAACGAGCACGAAAGCAGTATGATCTCCGATTTGGAACCGTACTGTGCGGACGGTTCGCTGAATGTAGAAAACATAAGAAAGACCATGGTGTTTATGGCGCAGTGCGGCGTGGAGGAAAAAATCATTGTGCACTGCAAGCAGGCCGGATTTTGCTATGATGTACCGACGGGCAAATTTACCGCGGTGCCTTCGCTCGATATTCCGGAAGGCGAGATCCGTGGCAGTGTCGGCGCGGGCGATGCCTTTTGTGCAGGCAGCCTTTACGGCATATATAACGGCTTTGATGATAAGCGCACTTTGGAATTTGCAGCAGCGGCTGCCGCGTGCAGCCTGTTCTCCGAGAATTCTGTGGACGGTATGCTGAACTGTAAAGAAATAGAAAAACTCTCTGAAAGGTACGGATGGAAAGCGTTATGACAAGAGAAAAATACAACGAGCAGATAGAAAAAGCTTTGGCCTATTTTGAAAAAGCAAGCATTGTACTCACGGACGAAGAGAAGAAGAACGTTGAAGTAGCGGACTTCGGTAAAAACATGGTGGATGAACTGGGTTTACAGCTCGTCGTGTACATTAACACGGACCGTGTGTGCGCGAAAGAAATGGTTCTTCTGCCGTATCAGACCTGTCCGGAGCACAAGCATGTGCCGACTGCCGGTATGAGCGGCAAGGAAGAGACCTTCCGCTGCCGTTACGGCGAAGTTTACCTCTATGTGGAGGGCGAGAAGAACGCGGAAGAGCTTAAAGCGAAGCTTCCGAAGAGCGATGTAACGGTTTTCCATGAGATCGTCCTGAAGCCCGGCGAACAGTACACGATCATGCCGGAGACGCTCCATTGGTTCCAGGGCGGCAAAGACGGCGCGGTCGTTTCCGAGTTTTCCACACGCAGCACAGATGAAACCGATGTATTTACCGATAAGACCATTGTGAGAGAAACAAAGATAGAGGGATAAATTATGTTAGTGAATCTCGATTATGTACTGAAAAAAGCCCAGGCAGAGCATTATGCTGTCGGCCTTTTCAACACGACCGATACGGATATGCTCGAAGCGGCGATCGCCGCAGCGGAGGAAATGAATTCGCCGATCATCATCGGTACGGCGGAAATCCTGCTGCCGTACGGTGAGCTCGACCTGATTGCGCCGTCTGTGATCGCCGCGGCAAAAAGAGCAAAGGTCCCGGTCGTTGTGCACTACGACCACGGCCTCACGTTTGAGCGCTGCATGCAGGCTTTAAAGCTTGGCTTTACAAGCATCATGTTCGACGGCTCTGCGGGGGATGCGGAGCAGAACATGAAAAACACCGCGCAGATCGTGAAGATCGCGCATGCTTTCGGCGCCACCGTTGAGGGTGAGATCGGCCATGTCGGCGATGCAACCGTGGGCGATAATGCGGTAACGGATAACTACACAACGCCCGAAGAAGCACTCGATTTCATCGAGAAAACCGGTGTGGATGCACTTGCGGTCGCCATCGGTACGGCGCACGGTGCATATAAAGAAAAGCCGTGTCTTGATTTGGAGAGACTTAGAGCGATTCGCGAGAAGGTAAGCACACCGCTCGTGCTGCACGGCGGCTCAGGTCTTTCCGATGATGATTTCAGAAATACGATCCGCGACGGCATCGCAAAGATCAACATTTTCACAGACCTCTGTGTCGCCGGTGCGGAAGGCGTAAAAGAAGGCCTCGAAAAGAACCTTTCCTACCTTGATATGCGCAATTTGAAGGTGGAGAAGATCAAGGAAGCCGTGAAGGCGAAGATCCGCCTGTTCGGTTCGGAAAATAAAGCATAATTTCAGGTTTTCTATTGCAAAATTCACGGCGTATTCTAAGGGGAAAACAGGTCTTAAAAGAAAATTTTGAATTTTAAAAAAAAAGACTTGCAAAACAATTGGATTTATAATATAATCAAGAAACTGAATTTAATAATTCTGGTTGAAGCATTTCGGGAAATTGCACTTTGCAGCCGAAGGAGTAACGCTCTCAGGTGTCCGTAAGGATGAGGACCGAATGCTGACAGAGCTTTGGAGACACCCATTCAGTTGGGGGCCGAAGGTGCAAGCGCAGCAGCGCCAAACTCTCAGGCAAAAGGACAAAGATATCTTTTTTCGGATTTCTATTTCTGTTTTTTTTGCGGGTCGTGCTGTGTGCACGACCCGTTATTTTTTTGTTTTATTTTGGAGGGACTATGGAACAGTTTATCGAAAAAATCGCGTCTGTAAACGGCGCGGTAAACTCTGCGGTTTGGGGTCTTCCCGGACTGATTTTGCTCATCGGCACAGGTGTGCTGCTTACAGTCGGCACAAAGTTTTTCCAGATCAGCCATTTCGGTCACTGGTGGAAGCAGACGATCGTAAGCGTTTTTAAGAAAGACAGTAAGAGTACAAAAAACACCGACAAAAAAGCGATCTCTCAGTTTCAGGCGTTGTGTGCTGCGCTGGCTGCGACCATCGGTACCGGCAACATTGCCGGTGTTGCATCGGCAATCGTAACCGGCGGCCCGGGTGCTGTGTTTTGGATGTGGCTGGCAGCCTTCTTCGGTATGATGACGAACTTTTCCGAAAACCTGCTCGGCATTTACTACCGCCGCAGAAATAAGGACGGCGAATGGTCCGGCGGCCCGATGTATTACCTGACAGACGGCCTCGGCAAGCGCTACGGAAAGACATGGCTGAAGCCGATTGCCGGCGTTTTGGCTTGCCTGTTCTCCGGCTTTGCGGTTCTCGCTTCCTTCGGTATCGGCAACATGGCACAGGTCAATAAGATCGTTCTGAATATGGATGCCGCATTTTTCAATAATGTAACGCTCGGCATGATCCCCGGCACGGAAATCGATATCATCCATCTTTTGGTCGGCGTAGGACTGCTCATTGTCGGTGCACTGATCATCATCGGTGGTCTGCAGAGAATTGCAAAGTTCGCGGAAGTTATCGTTCCGTTTATGGCAATGGCTTTTGTTATTGGCTCTCTGATCATTTTCGGTATGAATATCGACCAGGTTGGCGCAATGTTTGCTTCGATCTTCAAGTTTGCGTTCAAGCCCGCGGCATTCCTTGGCGGCGGTGTTGGTGTTCTCGTTAAGAAGACCATGACACAGGGCTTTAAGCGCGGTGTTTTCTCGAACGAAGCCGGTCTCGGTTCTTCCGTTCTGGTTCATTCTTCTTCGAACGTCAAGGAGCCTGTAAAGCAGGGTCTGTGGGGCATCTTCGAAGTTTTCTTCGATACCTTTGTTGTTTGCACCATGACTGCTGTTGTAGTTCTTTCCACCGGTTATATCGACCTTGCAACCGGCACACCGGTTGAAGGTATTAACGGCGATACACTCGTCTCGCAGGCATTCGGTGCCTGCTTCGGCGCACCGGGCACATGGTTTGTAGCCATTGCAATGCTTTTCTTTGCTTTCACTACGGTCCTCGGCTGGTCTCAGTACGGTTCCAAGGCTATAGAGTATCTCTTCGGTATGAAGGGCGTTAAGGTATACAAGGTTATTTTTGTTCTTATGATCGTTGCCGGTGCCGTTATGGAAGGCGGTCTGGCATGGGACCTTTCCGATACCTTCAACGGATTGATGATGATCCCGAACCTGATCGGTGTTATTGCACTGTTCCCGCTCGTGCTGAAGATCACAAAAAACTATGTCGACCGTAAGATAAACGGTAAGAACGTAGCACCCCTCCTTTCCTATGATGCGGAAATTCAGAAGGAAATGGAAGAGAAGCTTCACGAAGAGGAATAAAATATACGCATAAATGAAAAGGGAGTTCCGAAAGGAACTCCCTTTTTTTAGAACGATTTAATTCCTGTTTTTTCGTACCAGTTGAAGGTGGTCTCTTCACCGTTTAAGAGCCACTTTTCGGGGGTGACATTTTCCATCCAGTCGAGCGGAATGAGAACATCTTCCTGTACGGAGTTTACACGCCATGCGGCTTTCAGTTCGGCGAGCTCCGCGTCGTTCATTACGTTCGGCTTCGGGGAAACGAACATGGGAGTGCCGCTGTATGCCACGGCGCGCATCCACTCGCGGTTCATGTTCCAATCGATGAGTCCCATAATACCGATGCAGTCGGCATCGGCAAGGAAGAAAGCTTCGTGGTGCAGCATGCGGAAGGCGAGTGCGTTGACACCGTATTTGCGTGTGCGTTCCCATTCGCGGCCGCTGGTATCATCGCCGGTGCGGTTCAGGTGTACAAGACCTGCTGCGAGATGTCCGATGACGTTGCAGCCGAGAACGAGTGCGCGGCCCTTTGTCGCTTTGTAGATTACACGGTAGAGGTCGAGAATGACTTCCGCGGAGGTTTTGCTGCGGTCGTAGAATGTCCATCCGTCTTTTGCGAACTCGCGCGGACGTTCAAATCCCCAGAAGCCGAGGGTATCGAATGTAGAGAAATCGTGCTTAATAAGTTCGTATCCCCAATCACACAGCATGGTCATCATGTTTTCAACATACTTTAAAACTTCGGGGTGAGAAGGGTCTAGGAAAATCTTATTGCAGTTCGAGCGCCATGCGGAATGCTCGTCCGTAACTTCGAATTTCTGGTCGGAAAGCGGACGTACCCAAATGCCCGGGCGAGCACCCGCTGCGCGCATTTCATCGGAAAGCGCTTTCATGTCATGGAACTTGCCCTCGCGCAGAACATCCCACGGTGCATCGCACGCGTTCTTCTGCCAGCCGTCGTCAAGGACGATGTAGGGCTTGTTCGGAAGGTCGCGGCAAAGGTCTATGAGCATGTGTGTATCTGCCATGATCTCTTCATGGGAGGTATTGCCGTAGGCATAATACCAGTTGTTTGTGCCGTAAATTTTATGGTCCACGGTAAGCGGTGCGTCGCACAGCTTTTTGTAGTAATCTTTCAGTGCATCGAATGCGGAAACATCGCGGTAATCTGCGAAGAGGACATCACAGACGGAAAGGGTACGGCCGGAAAGGATAACGCCCATGCCGCCGGAGCGTACATCGAGCCAAAGCGTTACCCCGCTGGTGTCGTACTGCCACATGCACATGGCGTTCGGCTGTGTCTTTACGCCGAAGCACTCGGTGTATCTGCCGCTGTAATCACGGCTTTGGTCGCTGCCGTTCGATACGGCGCATACCCACGGCATTATGCGATCGGGTACAATGCCGCGCCACTCTAAGTTACAGTAGCTGCGCTCCCACACATCGCCGTATACTTTAACGGCATCCTGTCTCTTTTCGGGTACTGTGAAATTCCAGCGCAGAGCAATATATTTTACGGGTGTACTGTCTGCTATGAGATCAATGTGCAGAAGCTCGTTCTGAAGTGCAGTGTCTACGGTGATATCGCCCTGTGTTACAGACGTATTGAACGGATAATATTCGTTTTTGTTTTCGGTATAAATGCCGACATAGTCGGGATAGCGGATCTGCATAAATTGACTTCCTTTCCGAAGAGAAGATGTTAATTCGATTATAACGAAAGGCTTTTTACTTGGCAATAGCAATTTCAGCGGTGTGATTGAAAATAAAATACAGCTATGCTATACTTTGAACAGAATTCTGCCTTCGGCAATAAGGAGTGGGAGAGATGGCAAAATCGGTTATGGATTTCGGTGCAATCGGTGACGGCCGCTGCGATGATTATGAAGCATTTCATGCAGCACTTAACAGCTGTGAAAGGGAGATATATATTCCGCACGGTGTATATAATATTTCCGAAACGCTGAAGGTACCGTCCGATAAGCATATCATAGCGGCGAAAACCGCGAAGATCGTGATGAAGCCGTTCACGAGAAGGCACAGAGGGGATTTTTTGCTTTCGAATGCCGATGAGACCGGCGGAAATGTAAACATCAAAATCGAAGGCGGCATCTGGGACGGAAACAATACAGCACCCGAAAATGCCAAGCCTGATATTTTCGAGAAAAACGGTTATTCCGGTGTACTGCTCAATTTCCGCAATGTGCACGGACTTACACTTCGTGATATGGTGCTTGCAAATTCGGTTACATATTACACACGTTTTTCCGGCGTGCATGATTTTCATATTGAGAATATTGATTTTGTTTCCGATACATTCGGCGTGAATCAGGATGGGCTGCATTTCGGCGGTGATGTCCGGCACGGCTTCGTAAAGAATATCCGCGCGCTTTCCTTTGGACAGACCAATGATGATATGGTCGCTTTAAACGCCGACGACAGTGTTGTGCGCGTGGAAAATCTCGATTTGACAAGAGACGTGATCGAAGATATCACTTTTGAAGATATCTGCACCGAGAACTGCCACACGGTTATCCGCCTGTTGAGTGTAACGGCGCCGATACGCAATATCCGGTTTAAAAATATTTATGCCGGATTCCGCTGCTATGCCGTGAACGCGGACGGCGCACGCTATTGCAGAACGCCGCTTTTCACGGAAGAGGAATACCCGAACGGTGCGGGAGATATCCACGATATCATGATAGAAAATTTCACCTGTTATCCTGTGCTCGACCTGCCGGAATCTTTTGGCGGAACACATAATGATCCGACCACGGCACTGATGATGGAAACTGTAACGAAGAACTTTACTTTGACCGGTTTTAAATATCCGGAGGGAAAATGCCCGGCGGCTTCGTTTAAAAATCTTGTGGATGAAACAGTCACAGCGGACGGTGAAGTTTATCGTTTGGAGAAGAAAGAGGATATCCTGGAAATTCGGAACTTTAAGGATATTCAGATAGACTGATCGCTTGTATTTGTAAGAAATGAAGGTAAGCATTACATAAAAAAGCCTGGAGAAGAACGGAAAGCTCTTCTTCAGGCCTTTTTGTTTCTTTTATTTTGCTGCAGCTGCCGTGTAGCGGATTCCGGCAGCACCGCGAAGTGCGTGGTAGCTTACGCCTTCCTTGCCGCCGATGCTGTAACGCTGTTCTTCCGGCTTTTCGGTGCCGCTCAGCAGGTCTTCACACAGAGAGACCATATCTCTTGCAACGGAGTACGGCTGCGGCAGACAGAAAGCGGAGCCGCCGTAGCCGACATGACCGTTATAGTTTCGGTCATAGAGCGGCTCGAGTGTGATAAGCTTTTCGGCTGTAGCTTTCAGTGTGGAGAGCGTCTGCTTCGGCTGTGCGTCACCGTTAAAGGAGAGAAGCAGTGTGTTTCCGTTGCAGGCATCACCCGTGATGAAAATGCGCTCGCGCACATCGAGGAAGCTGAGGCCGCCCGGTGTGTGGCCCGGTGTCTCAAAGACCATAATTTTTCTGCCGCCGAGGTCGATCGTTTCGCCGTCGAACATCGGGCACATCTTCGGCATTTTCTCGAACCGAACAGTTTCGTCCGCCGTGACCGGTGCGGCCGGATTCATTTTCAAAAGGGAATCGGCATAGCCGCGGCGGCCTTCATAGGTAAGGCCGAGCGCCATTTCAAAATCATCGGGATGTGCGTAGACTTCGTCGAACCAGCCGATGGCACCGGCGTGGTCGGGGTGACCGTGTGTCAGGACGACCTGAACGGGTTTATCTGTGAGTGTTTTAAGAAGAAGCGGCAGGTCGAATACACCGGTTCCGGTATCGATGAGGAGTGCTTTTTCTTCTCCGACCAAAAGGAACATGGCATTTAAGCCGTATTCGTTGATCACAAAGGTGTTGTATCCGATTTCTGCAACCTGCGGCATTTTTCCCATTGTTTCAAAATCCATATCTGTACCTCCCAAAAGCGGCGCGGATCACTTAAACCGTGCTCTGAAAAAAGTATAGCACAGAAGTGAATGCCTGTACATTCCTTATATGAATTTTCATATGGTTTTAGATTGACAGGAAACATGAAAAGGTGGAAAATGTGAATAAGGAGGCACTCCTGTGTCAATTGACTTTTATACTTTCGGGTGCTACAATGAGAAAAAATATAAGGAGGCAATATCATGTA
>JAZNMV010000165.1:0-11552 GCA_045579885.1 Acutalibacteraceae bacterium
TAGTACACATAGGGAGAATACTGCATGAACCAGTCCGCGTTGTTGATCGTCATCGGCACAGCACGGTGATTCTGGCGTGCCGGGAAATTCATACGGCCGGCATAACCGATATTCTCTTTACAGAGCATGCAGGTCGGGTAACCGGAAGCTTTCATGGTCTTTGCTGCAGCAATTGCCTTCGGGTCCTTCTCAGGCTTTGAGAGATTGATCGTGATATCGATATCACCGAAACGTGCATCCGGATATACCCACTTGAGATCTCTCGCAACACGGTCGCGGCGAATGTAGTTGCAATCGCAGCAAAGCTTGTAGAACCAATCCGTGGCTTTAATGGGATCTTCTGCATAGAGCTTCTGAAACCTCTCTTTGACTTCGGACGGACGCATGGTCAGCTCGCCCATCAGCTTTGTATCGAACAGATCACGTTCAGTGATGCCGTCGCCGATAATGCCGCGTGCTGCGGCTTCATCACAAAGAGAAGTGAGCAGATCGCCGAGGTTTTCTGCAGCCTCAGCAGGCTCATCGATATATTCGTCTTCGCGAAAAGCTTCAAGGAAACGGTTGCGCACATAAATCGCATCGTCCTGTTCAATGAGTCCTGTTTTAACGCCGTATTCAACAAGCGCTTTAATTTTGCCGCAAAGCATTATATAACCCTCCCGATTAAATTTAATGACTTATTCTGAAAAAGAAAGCGTCATGAGGACCGCGTCTTCTTCCGGTTCTGTGTAAAAACGTTTGCGTACACCGACGGTTTCAAAGCCGAGTGAACCATACAGTGTGATCGCCGGTGTATTCGATGCACGAACTTCCAGCGTAATAAAAACACCGGCATTCTCTTTTGCCTTCTCAACAAGTGCCTGTGTTACGGCACGGCCTACACCGCGCCCGCGGTATTCGGGGAACACCGCAATATTATCTATGTAGCTTTCTCCGAGCACCGTATGCATACCGCCATAGCCCAGGACCTCGTCGCCTTCTATGGCTGTGACAAAATACGCCGTCGGATTATCTATTTCCTCCGAAAGCGCATTTTCGCTCCACGGCTCGGAAAAGCAGAGTTTTTCAAGTTCGGCAAGGCGAGGTGTGTGCTCCGCCCGCATTGGTATGATCTGCATGATTTCGCCTCTTCTTAAAACCCGAGATAATGGTGGAACTCCGTCATTTCTTCACGGAGCTTGTCGCGTACACGGCGGTATGTATCGAGATCGCCGCCGTACGGGTCTTCTATATAACCCGGCACAAAAATACGCTCTGCCGGTACACCGGCCTGTACCAAAATATATGCGTGTGTTTTCGACATTGTAAAATACACGTCCCACACGTTGATCTCTTCCGGCGTAAAGCGCCTTGCGGTGTGCCCACTGATATCTATACCGATTTCCTTACAAACCTCAACGGCATTTTTGCTCACCGGATCACCCTCAACAGGGGAAAGTCCGGCACTTTGACACATTATATTTTCAAAACCTCTTTGTTCCATCTCCGAGCGAAAAATCCCCTCGGCCATCGGACTTCTGCACGTATTTCCCGTGCACACAAAAAGTATTTTCACATTCTTTTCCTTTCTGTTACATCTTCCTGTAGATCAGGAAGTCAAATTTGATCTCCGTTTTCAAAACATCCAGCGCACGCAGACGCTCTCCTCCCGCAACATCCGTTTTCCAATAATACGGTGTCATAGAGAACAGCGCCTCTATATTTTCCTTTCCTGTGACGGTGATCTCCGTCTGTACGCTTTCTCTGCCGAGATACTCAAAACCGTCGTACGCGGTGTCGTGTTCTTCGTTCTCATAAGGTGCGGTATAAAGCACCTCTTTCATACCCCAAAGATGCTTTGCACCGGGTACGGCAAGGATCATAACACCGCCGGGCTTCAGCACACGAAAAAACTCTTCGGGCACAATCGGCGCGAACACATCGGTCAGCACATCCATGCTCTCTGCCGCACACGGAATGTGAAACAGACTCGCTACAGCAAAATCTATACCTTTATATTTTCCGGCAGCTGCTTTTACCGCAAATTTCGAGATATCCACACCGGTCACACTGCCGTTTACCGCTTTTGCGGCATCCAGAAGCGCAGCCGTATAGAAGCCTTCGCCGCAGCCGGCATCGAGCACAGCACCGCCTTCGGGCAGATACTGCGCTGTCAGAGCCTTAAGCTTATCGCGAAAAGCATCGTAATATCCGAGAGACAGAAACTGTCGGCGTGCATCGACCATCTGCTTTGTATCTCCCGGCACTTTCGCATGCATTTGTTTTACCGGCAGCAGGTGCACATACCCCTGCCGGGCAAGATCGTAACTGTGACCTTTTGGGCACACAAGCGCATGCTCCCACTTTTGAAGCTCCCCGGAGCATGCGGGACAGCAAAACAACATACGCTTCCCCTTTTCCAAACATTATCCCTTAGCCTGGTACCAGCTCTCGCCGCTTTCCGCTTCAGCGATCATCGGCACGCTGAGCGAGACGGCATTGGCCATTTCCTCGGCCAGGATCTTTTTAACAGTTTCCGTTTCTGCTTTCGGACACTCTACGATGAGTTCGTCGTGCACCTGCAGAATCAGCTTTGCTTCAAGTTTTTCATCCAGCAGACGGTTTCTGACGCGGATCATCGCAATTTTGATGATATCCGCAGCAGCACCCTGAATGGGCATATTGCGTGCAACGCGTTCGCCGAACGCACGCATATTGAAATTGGAACTCTTCAGCTCCGGCAGATAGCGCCGTCTGCCAAACAGTGTCTCCACATATCCGGTTTTCTTCGCTTCCTCCACAACGCGGTCCATATAATCCGCAACACCCTTATAGTTGCGCAGATAGTCGTGAATATAGTCATCGGCTTCCTTGCGTGTGACGCCGATATCCTTCGCGAGAGAGAATGCACCGATACCGTACACGATACCGAAATTAACAGCCTTTGCACGGGAACGCATCTGCGGTGTAACGAGCTCTTCCGGCATATCGAAAACACGCGCCGCTGTCGAAGTATGAATATCCCGACCGGCGCGGAAGTCGCCAATCATCTGCTCATCATTTGCAACGTGCGCAAGAACACGCAATTCGATCTGCGAGTAGTCGGCATCAACAAGATCATAGCCCGTGGGCGCAATAAAGAACCGGCGGAACTCACGGCCGATTGCCGTGCGCACCGGAATATTCTGCAGATTCGGCTCCGTAGAAGAGATTCTGCCTGTGCGCGTTTCCGTCTGATTAAAATTCGAATGGATGCGTCCATCCTCCGCGATGACTTTTAGCAAACCTTCACAGTAGGTGGACTTCAGCTTTGCGACTGTACGGTAGCGCAGGATCTTATCCACAGCAGGATGTACATCGCGAAGACCTTCGAGCACTTCGGCATTTGTGGAATAACCGGTCTTCGTCTTCTTGCCGTGCGGCAAACCGAGCTTTACAAAAAGTGCGTCACCGAGCTGTGCCGGGGAATTGATATTGAACTCATACCCGACATCTTCATAGATCTCACGGCGCAGCTCTTCCGTCATTTCACTGAGCTGTTCGCCGTACAGACGGATCGCTTCACGGTCCACAAGAAAACCGCTCTCTTCCATCTCACCGAGTACAAGCGCAAGCGGAAGCTCTATTGTTTCAAGGAGTTCATGCTGCCCCTTTTCATCGATCTGTCTCTGCAAAACAGCGCAAACTTCCGGCAAAGCTGCCGCCGCACGTGCATTTTCGTCCTCATACGTGCCAACCGCAACCTCATACTCCGCCGCAAGACGCAGCACCGTATAGTCCGATGCGGAAGGATTCAGAAGATACGCCGCAAGCTCAATATCCATAGCCGGATTTTCAAACTTCGTCCCCAGCTTCAGCGCTGTACGGTGGAGCATCTTCAAACCCAAAGAATACTTCTTAATGCACTTACTGCCAAAGAACGCACGCAAAAATGCATCCTTAGCGGGCACAACAGCAACCTCTCTGCCGCCGGCAAAATCACCGCAGAAATAAAGCTTTGCAAGGCTTCCTTCCTCATAAACAGGAACAAAATACGCTTTTCCCATATCCTCACACTGTGCAAGGATCGCTGCACCGTCCGCATATTCATGGACGGGCAAAAGCTCCGCAGCTTCGGTTTCCTCCGAAACTACAGGTGCCGCATCGGCAGAAATGTGCAGACGTTCCATCAGTTTAAAGAGTTCGAGACGCGCCATAAGAGAGGCGGCGGCCTGCGGATCACCCTCTGTCGGGATATAATCCTCCAGATTTGTATCGATCGGTGCACAGCAGCGGATCGTACCGAGATCGTAGCTCAAAAAAGCATTGTCCTTGGAGGCTTCCAGTTTATTTTTCATGCCGGGCTTAATGTCCAGCGTGTCCAAATTATCGTAAATATACTGCAGGGAACCGAATTTTCGAATAAGCTCTCCTGCCCCCTTTTCGCCGATCCCTGCAACACCGGGGATGTTATCCGAAGTATCACCCTGGATCGCCTTGATATCGATAAGCTGCTTCGGGGATACGCCGTAAGTCTCGCGGATCATATCCGTATCGTACAAGGTGACCGCCGACTGACCGAATTTAGTGGTCGCAAGACGCACGGTCGTTTTATCGGAAACAAGCTGCAAGCTGTCGCGATCTCCGGTTGCGATCATGCAAGTGTGACCGGTATCTTCACATGTTTTTGCGAAAGTACCGAGAATATCGTCCGCTTCCCAGCCTTCACACGTTACGATGCGATAGCCGAGATAACCGAGCAGCTCCTTTAAGAGCGGCATCTGCGCTGCAAGTTCAGGCGGCATACCTTTACGCTGAGCCTTATACCCGGCATATGCTTTGTGACGGAAGGTCGGTGCCTTCAGGTCAAATGCGATAGCGACCGCATCCGGTTTTGTCTCTTCTTTAAGTTTTTCAAGAATATTCAAAAAGCCGACGATACCGTTTGTAAACTCGCCGCTCTTCGTTGTAAGCACCTTGATACCGTAAAACGCGCGGTTTACGATACTGTTGCCATCGAGTGCCAAAAGCTTCATATACGAGATCTCCTCCCTGCCGTTTACCGTTCCATGCGAACGAGATATTCGGTGGTGTCTTCTTCCAATTTACGGATATCGGTACGCTTAAAACCGTGCCGTTCATAAAAACGGATCGCACCGGTGTTTTTTTCCAATGCCCACAGCCATGCAGCACTGTGCTCTTCCATAGCATACCTGAGCAACGCTTCGCCAATGTGCTGTCCGTGCAGAACCGGCTCCACAAACAGCTTCTCCACCTCATCCGCATTCATGCGAATGAACCCTTTCACTGCGCCGTCATCATAGACATAGGTACGGCTGAGCTTCTCTTTGTCCGCCGCAAGTGCTTTGGTTTCAGGCAGCACCTGCAGCTCGTCAAAGTAAAATTCATCACTTTGAAAAATCGGGTAAAAATACAGCCTGTAATTAAAAATTTCAATTTCCGCAATACGGGATGCATCTTTCGCACATGCTCTGCGGATATATTCCAAGTTCATTACGTTCTCCCATCAGGGATCAAATGTATTGTCCCTGTTCTCGAGGTACACTTTTTCGAGCAGACGGTCGAGATCCTGCAGTGTGGAAAGCTCACCTGCCATGCGGCGGAACTCCGCTGCACCTCTGAGACCGTGCATGTACCATGCCACGTGTTTTCTTGCCTCGCACATACCGCGTCCCTCACCCTTTGCGGCACAGAGTGCATCGATATGTTTTTTGATAACAACAATACGCTCCGAGATCGTCGGCGGCGGCATAATGCGCAGACCGGTGCTGAAATAGCCGTTGATCTCACGGAAGATCCACGGATTACCCATCGCGGCACGGCCGATCATGACCATATCGCATCCGGTATCGTCCATCATCTTGACCGCGGACTGCACATCTTTTACGTCACCGTTGCCGATAACCGGAACGGAAACGCTCTGCTTGACCTCGCGGATAATGTTCCAATCCGCTTCACCCTCATACATTTGTGTTTTGGTGCGGCCGTGTACACAAATCGCGTCTACACCGGCTTCTTCGCAGTACTTTGCGACCTCAACAGCATTGACACTGTTTTCGTCCCAGCCTTTTCGAATTTTGACCGTAACCGGAATATCTACCGCGGCTTTTACAGCACGGACAATATCTCCGCAGCGCGGCGGATTCTTCATCAGCGCACTTCCGCAGTTATTTCCCGCGATTTTCGGTACGGGGCAGCCCATATTGATATCTATCACATCGGGATTTGATGCCATCGCACGCTTTGCGGCGGAAGCAAAATAGAGCGGATCGTCACCGAAAAGCTGAATAGCGATCGGGTGTTCCTTTTCGCCGAGGGTAATCAGATCCTGTGTTTTTTTGTAGTTATACTGCAGCGCACGTGTGGAGACCATCTCTGTCACACAGTATGCCGCACCGAAATCGTAACAGATTTCACGGAACGAGCGGTCCGTAGCGCCGGCCATGGGGGCAAGCGCCGCAACGCCGTTTAATTCCAAATTTCCTATCTTCATATATCTCTTATCCTCTTGTCATATGATCATCTATCGATTTCTCGTACGCCGGGAGAAATTCTTCCATAAACACACGTACTTCGGGCAGCTCCATCGCATTTACAGCATGGCGCAGCCCCTCTTCCGCTGCGATAAACTCCCTGTTTCCCGTTTTTCTCTCTTCTATACACTTGATGATCGCACTGATTTTATCCGCTGCTTTAATAAGTGGGCGCAGCGCAGCATCTTCTTTATTTTCTTCGTCAAAAATCGGTGCATACGAAGGGCGCAGATCATCGGGCAGCAGCGCCAAAAGATTTCCGGCGGCAAGATCTTCTACCTCGCGGTATGCACGCCTGATTTCAGGGCTATGATACTTCACCGGTGTCGGCATATCGCCCGTTATAATCTCCGTGCAGTCATGGAACATCGCCAGAACCGCTGCACGCTCCGCATCACACTCGATGCCAAATCTTTTTTCACGGATCACGGCAAGCACGTGTGCTATGTATGCCGTCTCGAGGGAATGCTCCGCAATATTCTCGCTCTGTGTATTGCGCATCAGCCCCCAACGGTTAATATATTTCATGCGTGAGAGCATGGCAAAGAAATTGCTCATTTTCGTCCCTCTCTTTTTCTGCCGCTGCATAACAAAAATCTCCGATACGGAGGTCTCCCGACAGACTACTTTCCTATTTTTATATTTTATCCTACACATATGAACTTTTCAATAAAAAATCCTTAAAAAACAAAATTTGCCTTTAATCCGACGGTATCTTGTGCTATAATTTTTTATAATGAAATTTATACGGAGGCGGTATTTTGAGTACCTCTGAAAGATATAACGGGACACGGCTCCAGAGCCGCACAAACCGCAATTATTTTTTATATGCATTCCTCTTCGGACTCGGTCTTGCGACTGTGATTTTTCTGCCGTTTATTATAAGAGACGGCGGACGGTTTCTCTTCTACGGAGATTTCAACGTACAGCAGGTTCCTTTCTACCGTATTGCGCACGATGCCGTGCGTTCCGGTAATTTCGGCTGGAATCATCTGACGGATCTCGGCGCGAATTTCATCGGTTCCTATTCATTCTACCTTTTGGGCAGCCCGTTCTTCTGGATCACGATCCCATTCCCCGGAGAATGGCTGCAGTATTTGATGGGGCCGCTTTTCATTCTGAAATTCGGCTGCGCGACACTGACCGGATATGTGTATCTGAACCGATATGCCAAAAATCAAAACACGGCACTGATCGCATCTCTTCTGTATGCGTTCTCCGGTTTTTCTCTCTACAATATCTTCTTCAATCATTTTCATGAAGCGATCATTGTATTTCCGCTTCTTCTTGCTGCGCTCGATGCATATATGTACACTGCAAAGCGCGGCGTATTTGCTATGATGGTTGCACTGTGCTGTGTAACAAACTACTATTTCTTCGTCGGCATGGTCACCTTCACCGCAATTTATTTCTTCATTCGCCTCTTTACCGGCAGCTGGAAAATCACATTCCGAAATTTCATCTGTCTTGCGGCAGAAGCCGTGATCGGTCTCGGATTAGCCTGCCTTCTCCTTGTCCCCAGCGTTGTTTGCGTCCTGCAGAACGACCGCGTTGCCGACCCGATCAGCGGCTGGAGTGCTCTGCTCTATGGCAGTAACCAGCGCTACATTCATATTCTTCAGAGTTTCTTCTTCCTGCCCGATCTCCCTGCACGTCCGAACTTTACACCGGATTCCAACTCCAAATGGTCTTCTCTCGGTGCATGGCTGCCCATGTTCAGCATGACGGGTGTTATCGGCTGGCTGCAGATCCATCGCCGTCACTGGCTGAAGAAGCTTCTATGGGTACTCTTCGTTATGGCGCTTGTACCCGGCCTGAACGCTTCTTTCCAGCTCATGAACGCTTCGTACTATGCACGCTGGTTCTATATGCTGACATTGATGATGTCGCTCGCGACAATGATGGCCTTGGAAAATTCCCGTGTAAACTGGACACGCGCATTGAAATGGACTTCTGTCATCACAGTGGCGCTCGGTCTTACGATCGGCCTTATGCCCGAATTGATCAAGGAAAACGGTGAGATCATCGATATTTCTTTCGGTCTTGAGCCGTATCCGACACGTTTGTGGTGCTATATTGCAGCAGCACTCATCTGTCTCACACTTGTCGCTTTCCTTATTACATTCTATGTGCGCAACTCCAAGGCTTTTTACAGAGCAGCACTGATTTGCCTGAGCCTTGTGATCACCGGTTCTTCTATCTATTTCATCGCACTCGGAAAGACACAGTCGGCTGACCCCTACAGCCATATCATTCCCTATGCCCTCAACGGCGGACAGGATGTAAATATTGACGATTTGCGTGATGACCGTGTTCGCACCGACTTTTATGAAAGCCTCGATAACTCAGCTATGTTCTGGAAGGTACAGTCCATTCAGGCTTTCCACAGCATTGTTCCCGGCTCCTTAATGGAATTCTACGAGTCGATCGGTGTGCAGCGCGACGTGGCTTCCCGCCCCGATACCACACATTACGGTCTGCGGGGACTGACCAGTACAAAATATCTTTTCGATAACGACCACGATGATAAGTACTTTGCCGGAGAGGACTATGCGCAGCCGATCATGCCCGGATGGGCGTACTACAGCAACGCAAACGGTTTCGATATTTACGAGAATTCGAATTATATTCCGCTCGGTTTCACATATGACCATTATGTGACGCAAACACAGTATGACAGCGCGCAGCAGCAGTACCGCGAGCTGCTGCTCTTAAAAGGCATCTTGCTTTCCGATGAGCAGATCAAAGAATGGGGAGATATGCTTTCTCCGCTTCCGAATGAAGATATTCTCTATACGGAACAGCGGTACGCTGAGGATTGCGCAGACCGCGCATCACTCGTATGCAGCAGTTTCATGTATACAAATTCGGGATTTAACGCAACGATCACCACAAACCGCGATGTACCTGTCTTCTTCAGTATCCCTTACGAACCGGGTTGGACAGCCTACGTTAACGGCAGTCCCGTTGATATAGAAAAAGTCAATGTCGGCTTCATGGCCGTGCGTGTTCACGCCGGAGAAAACATTAAGATCCAGTTTGTTTACCGTACACCCGGATTGCTGCTCGGTCTTGGCATTACCGTCGTATCCATCCTGCTGCTTCTTCTTTACCTCTTCATTACCCGCGTCATGGACCGCGTAAAGCATACAGAAGCACCTTTGGTACGCCATAACATGCAGCTTCGCAGTCTCTCTTACTATGCAGAAAAGCATAAAGTCAGTTTTACTGCACAGTCACTGATTTCTTTAAGATCAAACCAGGTGATTGATGAAGAGCTTGAGAAAAAACAGGGCTTTACCGATAATAAGTAAATAAACATTTAAAGGGGGCACAGCCATTTAGGTTGTGCCCCCTTTTGCATTGATATCTTTAGTATTTTCTTCCGAATTACATCAGAGCTCTGTACATTGCAGCGATCTCTTCAACGGAAGTCTCACGCGGGTTGCCCGGGCGGCAAGCATCTGCATATGCGCTCTCTGCAAGGAACTGTACATCCTCTTCCTTCAGGATACCCTTCAGGTCAGCCGGAATACCGACATCAGCGCTAAGCTTCTTAACAGCGTTGATCGCAGCCTGTGCAGCATCCTCTGCTGTCATAGCATCGATACCCTCAACACCCATTGCCTTACCGACTGCACGGTAACGCTCACCGGCGACAGGAGCGTTGTACTCCAGACCGGTCGGCAGCAGGATTGCGCAAGCAACGCCGTGCGGTGTGTCATACAGAGCAGACAGGCCGTGTGCCATGGAATGTACGATGCCGAGACCGACATTGGAGAAGCCCATACCTGCAATATACTGACCGAGTGCCATACCCTCGCGGCCTTCTTCTGTGTTCTCAACCGCACCGCGGAGGTTTGCAGAGATCAGACGAATTGCCTCAAGATGGAACATATCGGAAATTGCACATGCACCCTTAGTAATGTAACCTTCGATTGCATGGGTCAGAGCATCCATACCGGTTGCAGCGGTCAGGCTCTTCGGCATGGAAGCTGTCATATCCGGATCAACAACAGCGATTTCCGGAATATCGTTTGTATCGACGCAAACGAACTTACGCTTCTTTTCAACGTCCGTAATAACATAGTTGATGGTAACTTCAGCAGCTGTACCGGCTGTGGTCGGAACTGCGATGGTAAATACAGCATGCTTCTTAGTCGGAGCAACGCCCTCGAGGGAACGAACATCAGCAAACTCGGGGTTCTCAATGATGATGCCGATTGCCTTTGCGGTATCCATAGCGGAACCGCCGCCAATGGTTACGATGCAGTCTGCGCCGGAAGCCTTGTAGGCTGCTACGCCGTTCTGTACGTTCTCGATGGTCGGGTTAGCCTTAACATCGCTGAAAATCTCATAAGCGAAACCGGCTTTATCGAGCAGGTCTGTAACCTTCTGTGCAACGCCGAACTTCAGAAGATCCGGGTCGGTGCAGATAAAAGCTTTCTTATAGCCGCGTGCGGTCAGCTCGGGAACGATATTCTCGATCGCGCCCTTGCCGTGATAAGAAATTGTGTTCAATACGATACGGTTTGCCATAGTACTCTCTCCTTAACAGTTTTTATATGATCCTGTACCCTTACAGATTCAGGAAATCCTTGCGATAATCCACGCCGAAGAACTCGGCAAGCTCGACCATCTCGGTATCCTTGATGGTATTGATGCGCGGCAGATGTGCTGTGAGCATATAGATCTGAGCCGCCTTTTCGACGGTTTCGATCAAGCCGAAAGTCTCGTCCATGTCCTTGCCTGCGCCGTAAATACCATGCATGCCCCAAACAACCAAGCGGAATTCCTTCATCTTTTCTGCGGTAGCTTCGCCGATGGAGTTGGTACCGCAAAGCATCCACGGCAGAACACCGACGCCGTCCGGAAAAACAACGATACACTCGGTGCACATCTCCCACAGAGTATGGGTAAACTTCTTTTCATCCAGCTCATGCACATAGTTCATAGCCAATGTATAGGTCGGATGACAGTGCATAACGACACGGTTTTCCGGGTTTACGGAAAGTCTTGCCATATGGCTCATCAGGTGTG
>JAZNMV010000166.1:0-3189 GCA_045579885.1 Acutalibacteraceae bacterium
ATCCACTTCAACGTAGAAGAGGCTGCTGAGGCCGCTGTTGTTGACAAGCAGATCGTTTCCGTTAAGGTTGGCAAGGAAGGCGAGCGCACCACAATTTTCGGTGACGTTATCGTTCGTGTAAACCCGAACTACGCTGCTGCAATGCACATCGATACTGACGAGTCCAACGCTGCTGCTCTGGCAGGCACTGTTGACGGCGAGATCATCGCTTAATTTTACTTACATAGTAAAAGAGAAGGCACATGACCCAACAAGGGTTATGTGCCTTTTTTGTTGTTTGCTTATTTTGCTTCAATATAGTTTCTATACTGTGCGATGATATTGCGGTCGTTTTCGTAGGTGATATAGGTATCGGTATCATTGAGATTTACCCAACGCATATCGGAAACCTCTTCAACCTGCATCTGTGCCGCACCGCCGTTTGTTTCCGCTGCGAAGTACACAACATCTTTCATAACGCCCGGCTTCGGGGAATAGGTGACGACCGTACGGAAACCCGTGTCAAGTGTAACGGTGAGACCGGTCTCTTCAAGAATCTCGCGAAGTGCGGTCTGCTCTTCGGTCTCGTCCTTTTCCACGTGGCCTTTCGGGAAAGCCCAATGACCGCCGTTTACGTGGCGGATGAGCAGGATCTCACGGCCGGTGTCGGTCTGCCGTGCAACGATCGCACCGCAGGATTTTTCCATTTTCATAAACTTGGTACCTTTCAAAATTGGGGCACCTTCCATGCGGAGGGTGCCCCAAAATTTTATTTAACGGAGAATTTATAAACCGTCTTGGAAATAAAGGGTTCGTTCGGCTCGACATAACGGAACGGGAAGTTCTCGTGATGTACGGAGTCCGGATAGAACTGTGTTTCCAAACAGAATGCACCGTGCGGGATCATCGGGCTGCCGTCCTTGTTGAGAACGGGACCGATGCTGTTCATCGTGTACAGCTGTACACCGGGCATATCCGTCAGAACTTCCATAACGCGTCCGCTTTCCGGCTCGTAGGCTTCGGCAATGGAACGGAGTCCTTCGCCGTCAGCGCAGAAGTTATGGTCAAAACCGCCGCAGAGCTGGATCAGATGATCGTCTGCGAAAATATCCTGACCGATAGTCTTCGGCTGGGTGAAATCGAGCGGAGTACCCTTTACCGGGAGAAGCTCGCCGGTGGGGATGAGGTCATCCGTAACAGCTGTAACGTGCGAAGCGCGAATGACGAGCTCAGTGTTCAGCATCTTTTTGGAATGATTGCCGCTCAAATTAAAGAACGCATGGTTTGTCGGGTTAAAGACAGTCTTCTTGTCCGTCTCACCGCGGTAGGTGATCTCCAGTGCATTGTCGCGGGTCAAAGTGTACTGCACCTCGACCTGAAGTGTACCGGGATAGTTTTCCTCACCGTCCGGGCTGGTATATGCAAAAGTAACGGAAGGCTCATCGCCGTCCACAGTTTCTTTAACCGCAAAAGGAATCTGATGATAACCCTTTGTGCCGCCGTGCAGCGTATTTTCGCCGTCGTTCTTATCGAGTGCATACTCCACGCCGTCAATGACCATGGAAGCTCCGCCGATACGGTTTGCGTAACGGCCGACGAAAGAACCGTGGAAATTGCTGCCGGAATATTCAGCCGGTGTAGCATGGCCGAGAATAACGTCGCCGAGGTTACCGTTTCTGTCCGGCACCATGAGCTTCAGGATGCGGCAGCCGTAGGGAATAACGGACAGCTCCATACCGGAAGCATTTTTCAGCGTGTAAATCGGAACATCATGCCCATTGGGGCAAACACCGAAAGACGAAACAGTTAATGCCATAGGAATTAGTCTCCCTGCTTGCCGAGGAGAGCAGCGCCGATGATGCCGGCGTCGTTGCCCAGAGCAGCCTTGCAGATCTTAGTTCTCTTTTCCGGGTTACGGCCATAGGACTCAGCTGCTACGAACTCACGAACCGGAGCCAGCAGTGTTTCGCCTTCGTTGCAGATACCGCCGCCGATGCAGAGGATAGCCGGCTGGAAGATGTTGACCATGTCTGCGAGACCAACGGAGAGGTACTTGATGTACTCGTCAACAGCTGCCTTACCGTTCGGGTCGCCTGCACGCATTGCGTCGAATGCTGTTCTGCCGTTAACCTTCTCGATATCGCCTTCAACGATTGTCCACAGCGGGGAATCCTTCGGAGCGTTAGCCATATGTTCCTTAGTGGTCTTGATCAGACCGGTAGCGGAAGCATAGGTCTCCCAGCAACCCTTACGGCCGCATGTGCACGGACGACCGTCAACAACGATAACGGTGTGGCCCAGCTCGCCGCCTGCGAAGTTGCTGCCGGAGTATACCTTACCGTCGATGATGATGCCGCCGCCAACACCTGTGCCGAGTGTGATAGCCAGAGCGTGGTTTGCACCCTGAAGAGCGCCTGCCTGATATTCGCCGTATGCAGCTGCGTTAGCGTCGTTTTCAATAACGACGAGCTTGCCTGTACGCTCTGCGACCATATCACGGAGCTTGAAGTTTTCGAAGTAGAGGTTGTTTGCGAACTCGATGATACCGGTAGCGCGGTTAACGGTACCCGGGCAGCCGATGCCGATCCACGGGACATCGTCAAATGTCAGCTCGAGCTTATCGAGAGCTTCTTTACATGTAGCAACGATGGTGTCGCAGAAGAACTCTTCTGTGCACGGAACCGGGCACTTTACGGAAGCCTTAGCGACGATCTTGTTGCTTTCGTCAATGATACCGACGGCAATATTGGTGCCGCCTACGTCAACGCCAAGATAGTACATAATACGAACTCCTTTAAAATGTAAATTATTCCGGGTACAGCATACCAGCGTCCCGGCCACTGTTCTTAGTATACAATACCTTATAGCGTTTTGTAAATGCAAATCCGAAAAAATATTCGTCCTTTTTCCTTTTTCCGCCCCTTGATTTTATGAGCCTGTTGTGCTATGATTACTTAGTCAATCCGATGAACTGAAATATCATATGCCGCTATGGTGGAATTGGCAGACACAAGGGACTTAAAATCCCTCGGTAGCGATACCGTACCGGTTCGACCCCGGTTAGCGGCACCAGAATACTCTCAGAGCTGAAAAAGTTCTGAGGGTATTCTTTTTTGCCTGTGGCAATATTTACAACTTATGAGCACGCGGCAATGTATTTATCCCAGAGTTCTGCGTTTATGTTTATTGGATAAAGCCGTAATCTACAGT
>JAZNMV010000167.1:0-4739 GCA_045579885.1 Acutalibacteraceae bacterium
TTTATTTCACAGAGCTTTTGGCGGAAGCGCTTGGCGTAAAGGAGGATACAAATGAATAATCCGTATCTTCGAGAAGAAATTATAAGAATCAGCGGCGCTAACGTAAGTAAGTGTATGCGCTGCGGAAAATGCTCTGCTACCTGTCCTGCATACGATGAGATGGAATATCATCCGCATCAGTTTGTAAATATGGTAGAAAGCGGCGAAATCGAACCGTTGCTTGAGTCAGAGTCGCTTTATAAATGCTTATCCTGTTTTGCTTGTATCGACCGCTGTCCGCGCGGCGTAGAGCCTGCTAAGGTTGTTGAAGCCGTTCGCCTTGCCGCAACAAGAAAACAGGGCGCAAATCATTTAACACCGAACGACGTTCCCAAAATTGTTGACGAGGATACTCCTCAGCAGTTGTTGGTCAGCGCATTCAGAAAATATACAAAGTAAAGGAGGAAAAGACAAATGCAAAGAGTTGGAGTTTTTGTATGTTGGTGCGGCAGTAATATCGCAGGTACGGTAGACGTGCAAGCGGTATCCGAAGCCTTGAAAAACGAACCCGGCGTGGTCTTTTCCACCGATTATCAGTATATGTGCTCTCAGGCCGGTCAGAATCTGATTAAGGATGCTATCCGTGAACATAACCTCACAGGTGTTGTCGTGTGCTCCTGCTCTCCGCGTATGCACGAGGCAACCTTCCGCAAGACGGTTTCCGCAGCGGGCATCAACCCCTACATGCTCGAGGTTGCAAATATCCGTGAGCAGTGCTCCTGGGTACATAAGGACATGGCAGTCGGCACGGAAAAGGCGATCATCCTCGGCAAGGCTGCCGTTGCGAAGGTCCACCTGAACACCCCGCTCACCCCGGGTGAGTCCCCCGTTGCTAAGAGAGCGCTGGTCATCGGCGGCGGTATCGCCGGCATCCAGACTGCGCTGGATATTGCAGATGCAGGTTTCGAAGTAGACATCGTTGAAAAGAAGCCGACCATCGGCGGTAAGATGGCACAGCTCGATAAGACATTCCCGACACTCGACTGCGCTGCCTGTATCCTGACACCGAAAATGGTTGACGTTGCACAGCACGAGAAGATCCGCATCTTCTCCTACAGTGAGGTCACAAAGGTTGGCGGCTTCGTCGGCAACTTCGATGTCACCATCAAGAAGAATGCACGTTTCGTTAAGGAAGATATCTGCACAGGCTGCGGTGCCTGCGTAGAAAAGTGCCCGATGAAGAAGGTCCCGAACGAGTTCAACCTCGGCATGGACAACCGCAGTGCAATCTACATCCCGTTTGCACAGGCTGTTCCGAAGGTTGCTACCATCGATCCGAATTCCTGCAACATGCTGAAGAACGGCAAGTGCGGCCTCTGTGCAAGAGTCTGCGCAGCCGGTGCGATCGACTACAAGCAGCAGGATGAGTACATCGAAGAGAAGTACGGTGCAATCGTTGTTGCAACCGGCTTCAACCCGATCTCCATGGATAAGTTCGATGAGTATGCTTACAGCCAGTCCAAGGACGTTATCACCTCTCTCGAGTTCGAACGTCTGACAAACGCTGCAGGCCCGACAGCCGGTAAGCTCCTCCGTCCGTCCGACGGAAAGCACCCGCATAAGATCGTTTTCGTACAGTGCGTCGGTTCCCGCTGCGCTAACTGTGCCGAAAAGGGCAAGGAATATTGCTCCAAGATCTGCTGCATGTACACCGCAAAGCATGCTATGCTCACACGTGATAAGTATCCGGATACCGAAGTTTATGTATTCTACATCGACGTTCGTACCCCGGGTAAGAACTTCGACGAGTTCTACCGCCGTGCTGTTGAAGATTACGGCGTACACTATATCAAGGGTATGGTCGGTAAGGTCACACCGGAAGGCGACAAGCTCATGGTTCAGGCATCCGATCTCCTCTCTAACGAGCAGCTCCACATCGACGCTGACCTCGTTGTTCTCGCAGCAGCGATCGAGCCGGACAAGTCCGCAAGACCGCTCGCTACCATGCTCACAGCAAGTATGGATACAAACGATTTCTTCACCGAGGCTCACCCGAAGCTTCGTCCGGTAGAAAGCCCGACAGCCGGCGTATTCCTCTCCGGCGCATGTCAGGGTCCGAAGGATATTCCGGAAACCGTTTCTCAGGCAAGTGCCGCAGCGGCAAAGGTCATCAGCCTTCTCGTTAAGGATAAGCTCACAGGTAACCCGTGTGTTGCTTCCTCCAACGAGCTCATGTGCAACGGCTGCTCCTCCTGTGCAAACGTTTGCCCGTACGGTGCGATCACCTACGAGGAGAAGGAATTCCGTATGCCGGACAGAACCACTAAGATCCGCAGAGTAGCATCCGTTAACCCGGCTGTTTGCCAGGGCTGCGGCTGCTGTACCGTAACCTGCCCGTCCGGTGCAATGGATCTCAGAGGCTTCATGAACAACCAGATCATGGCGGAGGTAGAAGCAATATGCAAGTAAAAGAATATAAACCGCTGATCGTCGCATTTTGCTGTAACTGGTGCTCCTATGCGGGCGCTGACCTTGCAGGCAACAACCGTGCCGATTATCCGGCAGAAGTTAAGATCATCCGTGTACCGTGCTCCTGCCGCGTAAACCCGATGTTTGTGCTCAAGGCTTTCCAGCGCGGTGCAGACGGCGTTATCCTGTGCGGCTGCCATCCCGGCGACTGCCACTACACATCCGGTAACTACTTTACACGCAGAAGAATGGCTATGCTGTTCTCTCTCTTAGACTTCTTCGGCATTGAGCGTGAGCGTACCCGCGTAGAGTGGGTCTCCGCTGCCGAGGGTGCCAAGTTTGCTGCGACCATGAACGACTTTGTCGCAAAGGTCAAAGCACTCGGTGAGAACAAGAGATTGGAGGATCTGAGATGCAAAAAGTAAGCAGACAGCAGCTTGTCGATAAGGCAGTGGAGCTGCTTCAGAACGGTACGGTATCCTCTGTACTCGGCTGGAAGAAGGGTGAGTTCGATTACGACATCACACCGGCCGTCTTCGCAGATGCCGATGCGCTGAAGGATTTCGTCTGGAACGATTTCTGCGGTGCAAACTTCTCGAAGTACCTCATCGCTAAGACACAGAAGGTCGAGGGCAAGGTTCTCGTATTCCTGAAGCCCTGCGATACATACAGCTTTAATCAGCTTTTGACCGAGCACCGTTTCGATAGAGAAAAGGTCTACGCAGTCGGTATCCCGTGCGAAGGCATGGCAGATATCGAAAAGATCAAGAAGATCACCGGCGAAGGTATCTCTAAGATCGAATGCGGTGAGAAGATCGCGGTCACAACCATTTACGAAGATGAGCCGACCATGGTCGAGCTTGCAGACGTTCTCGCAGAGCGCTGCGTAAACTGCAAGAGTAAGAAGCACGTAGCTTTCGACGAGCTTCTCGGCGAAGACGGCGAGGTCATCGCTTCCGAGCGTTTCGACGAAGTCGCAAAGCTCGAGGCTATGACACCGGACGAGCGTTTCGCTTTCTGGCAGAACGAGCTCTCCCGCTGCATCCGCTGCAACGCATGCCGTGACGTTTGCCCGGCCTGCACATGTGAGACCTGCGTATTCAACAACCCGAACTCCGGCGTTGAGAACAAGTCCCCGGCAAACAGTTTCGAGGAGCAGATGTTCCATATCATCCGCGCATTCCATGTAGCGGGCAGATGTACAGACTGCGGCGAGTGCTCCAGAGTATGTCCGCAGAACATTCCGCTTCACCTCATCAACCGTAAGCTCATCAAGGATATGAACGAGTGCTACGGCGAGTACCAGGCCGGTGCAGAAGTCGGCACAAAGGCTCCGCTCGTGGATTACACGACTGAGGACCTTGAACCCGGTGAAGTTTTTGACAGGAGGGATGCATAATGCGTAAATGCGACCTTTCCAAGATCCAGGACGTTTTCGCAAAGATCGCGTCCGCAAATACCCTGTATCTCCCGGTAGACGGTACCGACGGTAAGGCAGCTTTCAAGAAGTGGGAAGAGGGCACTGCGTGGAGCAATGCGCTCAACACCGTAAAGAGCCCGAAGGATTTCTTCTTCCCGCAGACTGAAGACCTTGTCCGTTTTAACATGACAGGCAAGAATATTGAGATCACAGACGTAAGAGAAGAGATGGAAGATTTCGTCGTCTTCGGTGTACGTGCATGTGATGTCAAGAGCTTCGATATTCTCGACCGCGTGTTCCTCACAGAGCCGCGCGACAGCTTCTACGCTTCCCGCCGCGAACACGGCATCATCGTTTCCGTTGCATGCACCAAGCCCTCCGAGACTTGCTTCTGCACAGCATTCGGTATTGATGCTGCAGAGCCCGCAGGCGATGTATCCTGCTGGAAGACAGAGACAGAGCTCTTTATGAAGGCAAACACCGAAAAGGGCGAAGCACTTCTTAAGGCCCTCGAAGACCTCACTGAGGAATGCGGCGAAGAGACCGTTTCCGCTCAGAAGGAAAAGATCGGCGCCGTTATGAAGAAGCTCCCGCTTGCAGGCCTCTCCACAGAAGGCTTCGGCGGCGGCAAGACACAGGAACTCTTCAACAGCCCTGAGTGGGATGAGCTTTCTCAGACCTGCCTCGGCTGCGGTACCTGCACATTCGTCTGCCCGACCTGCCAGTGCTACGATATTAAGGATTTCAACACCGGTCACGGCGTTGTCCGCTACAGATGCTGGGACTCCTGCATGTACTCCGAGTTCACAAAGATGGCTCACGGCAACAACCGCCTCACACAGAAGGAACGTTTCCGTCAGCGCTTCATGCA
>JAZNMV010000168.1:0-15518 GCA_045579885.1 Acutalibacteraceae bacterium
ATGAGAAACGGCGAGTTTGAGGAAGGCCGCTATACTCTGCGCGCAAAGATTGACCTTACCAGCGGCAACTTCAACATGCGTGACCCCGTCATCTACCGTATCCGTTATATCGAGCATCACCGTCAGGGCGATAAGTGGTGCATCTACCCGATGTACGACTTTGCACATCCGCTGCAGGACGCACTCGAGGGCATTACTCATTCTCTGTGCTCTCTGGAGTTTGAAAACCACAGACCGCTCTACAACTGGGTCGTGGAAAACTGCTCCGTGCCGCACAAGCCGCGCCAGATCGAGTTTGCACGTCTCGGCATTGACCACACCGTGCTCTCCAAGCGTAAGCTGAGAAATCTCGTTGAGAATAACTTTGTTTCCGGCTGGGATGACCCGCGTATGCCGACCCTCTGCGGTCTGCGCCGCCGCGGCTACACACCGAAGTCCATCCGCAATTTCTGCGAGCGCGTCGGTGTTGCAAAGTCCCCGAACACAATTCCGTATGCTTTCCTTGAGTTCTGCCTGAGAGAAGATCTCAATGAGATAGCACAGCGTGTAATGGCTGTTCTGAAGCCTGTAAAGCTCACGATCACAAACTATCCCGAGGGTCAGAGCGAGACCGTCGTTGTTGAGAATAACCCGAACCGTCCGGAAGACGGCACACGCGAAGTTACCTTCTCCCGCGATCTGTGGATCGAGGCGGACGACTTCCTTGCAGAGCCGATCCCGAAGTATAAGAGACTCTTCCCGAACGGCCCGGAATGCCGCCTGAAGGGCGCATACCTCATCAAGTGCACAGGCTGTGTCACAGATGAGAACGGCAATGTTGTTGAGGTTCTCGCAACATACGATCCGGAATCCCGCGGCGGTGACCCGGCAGACGGCCGTAAGGTCAAGGGTGCTACGATCCATTGGGTCGATGCAAACAACTGCTGTGATGCGGAAGTTCGTCAGTACTCCAACCTCTTCGATGATGAAAACCCGGATGCAGCGGATAAGGATTATCTCGCTTGCCTGAACCCGAATTCTCTCGAAGTGCTCACCGGCTGCAAGGTGGAAAAGAGCCTTGAAAATGCAGCTGCACCGGCATCCTTCCAGTTCCTGCGTCAGGGTTACTTCTGCGTAGATAACAAGGATTCCTCCGCTGAACATCTTGTTTTCAACCGCTCCGTTTCTCTGAAGGACAGCTTCAAAGTAAAATAATCCATTCAGGCGCGTTGCATTTTGCAACGCGCCCTTAGAAATATGCATGGACAAAGCTTGTCCATGCATATTTCATTCTAATTATACGCGAAAGGGGCTCCAAGACCGCCCCTTTCACACTATCCCTGCCAGGAGAAAGCAGCCCTATTGCATATTGTTCCATTTTGCGACAGTCTCATTTTTTGCTCCGTTGACGGGTTTGTGTTGCCTGTGATAAAATAAATGTGATTTGTTTTTGGGGAGTTGTTTTGTGTGAAAAGATTAAACGATACTTTGGAAATTCGCGGTAAAGTGATTCGTAACCGTATTGCTGTGCCGCCGATGTATATCGGTCCGTTCAGCGGGCCGGACGGCTCTGCAACGGAGAAAAATGTGCGCCACTATGCCGCTATGGCAGAGGGTGGTGCCGGTCTCATCATTCAGGAGGCGACCTGTGTTACTGCGGACGGTCTGCTTGCACCTGACCAGCTCGGTATTTGGGACGATAAGCACATACCGGAGCTTAAAAAGATCACCGATGCGGTGCATAACGCAGGCGGTACGATTCTCGTGCAGATCCATCATGCGGGTTTAGTCACAAGCTGTAATGACCCGGTTGCACCGAACGAATATACCGGCAAGGGCCGCGACGGCAGCATCAGAACGGCGCGTGCATTAAGTGAAAAAGAAATTGAAAATATTATTGAAGCATTTGTAGCTGCCGCAAAGCGTGCGGAAAAAGCCGGATATGACGGTGTGGAGCTTCATGGATGCCACGGTTATCTGATTTCGCAGTTTTTGAGTAAGCTTGTAAATCGCAGAGAAGACCGCTGGGGCGAAGAGGAAGCTTTTGTGCTGGAAACCTATAAGCGTGTCAGAAGGGCTGTATCGGAAGATTTTATCGTCGGTGTGCGTCTGGCTGCATTTGAGCCGAATATCGAAGACGGCCTCCGCCATGCGAAGGTGCTCGATAAAGCCGGTGTTGATTTTCTCGATATTTCCTATGGCTTTGGTCCCCGCCCCGAGAACGTGGTTCCTGAAGGCTGGAAGTATTCGAATGCGGTTTGGGGCGCAGCACAGATCAAGAAAGCAGTTTCCGTACCCGTGTTTGCGGTAGATAATATCTGCACACCGGAGCAGGCGGCCGGTATTTTGGAAGAAACCGATGTCGATATGGTGGATATCGGCAGAAGCATGCTCACGGATTATGCATGGGCGAACCATGCCTTAAACGGTGAGCCAACCGGCAGATGCTTACACTGCAGCCGCTGCCTTTGGTACTCGACGCCGGAGCGCTGCGCCGGATATCTGCTGCTTAAAAAGCAGACAGAGAAGAAGTGATTTTTTGTGGTTTCGGAGGAGGCGCATATGAGTGCAAAAACATATAAGATCATCAGCATAGTCGCGGCTGTGGTCGCGGTGATCGGGCTTATTTCCTTTGTCTGCGGCACAAGAAACGTGAATGTGGGTTCTTTTATATTTCCGGCGATTATAGCGATGTGGACTTTCAGCAGATATTGGAGAGAACGTAAAAAAGGATAAGGAGCACGGAAAATGAGTGAGAATATAGGAGAACTTACAACGGCGGATGTGCTGCGATACCTTAGGTCAGACGGTGTAAATGTGGATGTCCAGCGCTGTGTAACTTCCACAAATACGATATTGAAATCACTTGCGAACGACGGTATACCGGAGGGTTTCGTGCTGATTGCCGAAGAGCAGACAGCCGGCAGAGGAAGACTGGGGAGAACATTTCATTCGCCGCTCGGTACGGGGCTCTATTTCAGCATTTTGCTGCGTCCGACAATTTCCGCAGAGCGTTCGCTATTTATCACAACGGCTGCGGCGGTCGCCGTATGCCGTGCGATTGAAGACTTGACGGATGAAAAGCCGCTCATCAAATGGGTGAATGATATTTATTTGAATGAAAAGAAGATCTGCGGCATATTGACGGAAGGCTCTGCCGATTTTGAGACCGGCGGTCTTAAATGGGCCGTACTTGGCATCGGCATCAATTTAGCGCCGCCCGAGGGCGGCTTCCCGGAAGAAATCAAAAATATTGCGGGCAGTCTTTACAGTGCATCGTGTCCGGTAGAAAAGCGTGCTGCACTTGCGGCCTCGGTGATCGATCATTTCATGAAGCTCTATGAAAACATAGAATGTGGTGCGTTTATTGAAGATTACCGTGCCCGTTCGTTCTTAACGGGCAGAGAAATCGTGTTTTCTATGGGGGAGAAGACATACAGCGGTGTTGTGACCGGCATTTCGGACGAGGCGCATTTGCTCGTTCGCCTCGAAAGCGGCGAGGAGCGGGAGTTTTCCGCCGGAGAAGTGCAGATCCACAAAGGGTTTCAGCGCATATAAAGGTATTCGTTTTTTGACAATCCGCATACCGTGTGCTATACTGATTATTTGAAAAAAGAAAAGGAGGCGTGACCATGGATGTACGTGTTGGCGATCAGCTGCAAATGAAAAAAGCCCATCCCTGCGGCGGTAATATTTTCGATGTTCTGCGCATCGGGGCAGATTTTAAGATCCGCTGTGCAAGCTGCGGCAGAGAAGTCATGGTGCCGCGCCATAAATGTGAGAAGAATATAAAGAAGATCCTCAGAACGGAAGAAAACGAACAGTAGCGCCTTCAGCTTTTATTTTTGAAAATAATAAAGAGCTGAAAGGAAATTTGCCATGTTTGAGAATCTTGCGGTTTTTGAGAACCGCCTTGAAGAACTGAATTTAAAATTATACGACCCGACCGTCGCGGCGGACAGAGACCTTTACCGCGAGCTCATGAAGGAGCATAAGGAGATCACCCCGATCGTCGAGAAATACCGTGAGCTGAAGAAAGCGGAATCGGATATCGAGGGTGCGTTAATGCTGTTGGATGATCCCGAGTGCGATAAGGAGCTTCGTCAAATGGCATCCGAAGAGCTGAGCGAAGCGCGTAAAACCGTGGAGCGTGCGGCGGAGGAGCTGAAAATTTTGCTTTTGCCGAGAGACCCGAACGATGAAAAGAACGTTATCGTCGAGATTCGCGGCGGTGCAGGCGGCGAGGAAGCGGCGCTTTTTGCGTATAACCTCTACCGTATGTACACGATGTATGCCGAAAAGCGCGGCTGGAAAACCGAGATCGTAAACTTAAACGAAACGGAGCTTGGCGGCTTTAAGGAAGTTAGCTTCACGATCGATGGCGACGGTGCGTATTCCCGCCTTAAATTCGAAAGCGGCGTGCACCGCGTGCAGCGGGTTCCCGAAACGGAAACACAGGGCCGCATCCACACTTCCACCACGACTGTAGCGGTTTTGCCCGAAGCGGACGAAGTGGAGTTCGAGCTTGACCCGAAGGATTTGAAGATCGATACCTTCCGCTCGAGCGGCGCCGGCGGTCAGCATATTAATAAGACCTCGTCTGCAATTCGCATTACACACCTGCCCACGGGCACGGTCGTTGAATGTCAGGATGAACGCAGCCAGTATAAGAATAAAGACAAAGCGCTTCGTGTACTTCGTGCCCGTCTTCTGGATGCGAAGATCGAAGCACAGAATAAGGAGATCGCCGAAAACCGAAAGAGTCAGGTCGGTACGGGCGACCGTTCCGAGCGAATCAGAACGTACAACTATCCGCAGCTTCGTGTAACAGACCACAGAATCGGCCTTACACTGTACAGACTGCAGGATATTCTGAACGGCGACCTCGATGAAATCATCGATGCACTGATCGCCGCAGACCGCGCGGAAAAGCTGAAAGAGAGCATGGATAACGGATGAACAAAGTAACACGAATACTCGATGCCGAAAAAGAATATGATATAAATGAAGCGGGTGCACTGTTACGCCGCGGTGAGCTTGTAGCCATCCCGACGGAGACTGTGTACGGCCTTGCCGGTAATGCATTGAACCCAAGTGTTGCGGCGGAAATCTACCGCGTGAAGGGCAGACCGTCCGATAATCCGCTTATTGTCCACATCACGGAGATGGAGGAACTCCCGCCGCTCGTTGAGGAAATTCCGGAAGCGGCAAAAAAGCTTGCGGAAGTTTTCTGGCCCGGTCCGCTCACAATCATCATGAAGAAAAGTGAGCTTGTGCCGAAGGAGACGACCGGCGGCCTCGATACGGTCGCTGTTCGCATGCCGTCCCATCCGGCGGCGAGAGCGGTGATACGTGCAGCCGGTGTGCCGCTTGCGGCGCCGTCTGCAAATCTTTCCGGTTTGCCGAGTCCCTCTGCGTTCGAGCATATCTGTGATGACCTGAACGGACGCGTTGCCGGAATCATGAACGGCGGCGACTGTGAATACGGTCTGGAATCTACGGTTCTGACACTCGTAACGGAAGTGCCGCGTGTGCTTCGTCCGGGCGGGGTATCCGTTGAACAGCTGCGTTCTGTTTTGGGTGAAGTCGATGTTGACCCGGCTGTGCTCATAAAACCCGAAGAAAACGCCCGTGTATCTTCACCGGGCATGAAATATAAGCACTATGCACCGCACGCGGATATCACGATCGTAGATGCATCGCTTGAAACGTACGCTGCATTTGTGAACGCACAGGAAGATGTTGTTGCCCTGTGCTTTGAAGGAGAAGAAGTATATCTCAACTGTCCGGCTGTCACATACGGCAAGGCATACGACGCGCTTTCACAGGCGCATGAACTGTTTTCGTCTCTTCATAAGCTGGATGCGATCGGTGCGAAAAAAGTTTTTGCACGTATGCCGCGAAAAGCCGGTGTCGGTCTGGCGGTGTATAACCGTTTGATCCGTGCGGCGGGCTTTAAGGTGATCGTGCCGGAAGATACATTTGTGATCGGCCTTACCGGTCAGACGGGTGCGGGAAAATCCACCGTATCCGAAGTGCTGAAAGCGTACGGCTGTGCCGTTATCGACTGCGATAAGGTCACACGCGACCCGAGTCTTTACAGCGGCGATTGCCTCGAAGAGCTGAAAAAGGCCTTTGGGCGAGACATCGAAAAAGAAGACGGCACACTCGACAGACGTTTGCTTGCAAACCGTGCCTTTGCCTCGCCTGAAGCGACGGAAACGCTGAACCGCATCACGCATCCGGTGATTTTCTCGAGACTTCGTGCGGAGATCGAACTGTGCAGAAAGAGCGGCGCCGAAAACATCATTTTGGATGCGCCCACGCTCTTTGAAGCCGGTGCGGATGTGCTTTGCCGCCGTGTTGTATCCGTTTTAGCCGATGCGGATGTGCGCCGTGCGCGTATTATGAAGCGCGACGGTCTCACTGTGGAAGAAGCACAGCGCCGTATGGGTGCACAGCAGTCCGACGAATTTTACGCCGGGCGTTCCGATTTTGTTTTAGATAATACAGTATCCGTTTCGAAAGATTCGGTTTATGAAATGCTTACGGTCATGGGCTGTAAAGTTTTGGAGAAATAAGTTGAGAAAAAGAAAGTACGGTAGGCCGCACAGGTGGAAAGCCGCGGCAGCAGCGCTTTTCCTTCTTGTGTTCGCTGTGTTTGCGCTTTATAAAGTGCGTACGGATGTGGAACGTGTTATGTTTCCTAGAACGTACCGCGAGGTCGTGGAGGAACAGGCGAAAGCATTTGAACTTGAAGAAAGCCTCGTCTATGCGGTTATTAAGGCAGAAAGTAATTTTGACCCCGATGCACAGTCTTCGGTCGGTGCAATGGGGCTTATGCAGATGATGCCGAACACCTTTATATGGATGCAGAGCATGCTCGGTGAAACGTATGAAGAAAACGCACTTTATGAGCCGGAAGTCAGTGTGCGTTTCGGCTGTGCGCTGCTTCGGCTTCTTCTCGATGAATACGGTGACCTGACCGCGGCGCTCAGCGCCTACAATGCAGGTATGGGAAATGTTACCTCGTGGCTTTCCGACACGGCGTATTCCTTAGACGGAAAAACGCTCAGTGCGATCCCGTTTTCCGAAACGCGGATGTACGTGCAGAAAGTCCTTCGGTATAAAGAAAATTATGAAAATATCTATGGGGGAATGGAAAATGGCTAACAAGACAGCAAAAGAGCTGGCAGCAGAGCTTCTGAATCCGCGTAAGAACGGTTTCTTCCAGGTAACGGATGAGCAGATCGAAAAAGCGGACGAATTCAGCGAAGGCTATAAGGCTTTCCTGGATGCTGCGAAAACCGAGCGTGAATCCGTCGATTTCGCTGTGGAAGCAGCGGAGAAGAACGGCTTCGTCGAGTACGACCCGAAGAAGAAGTATCTGCCGGGCGACAAAATCTATTACAACAACCGAGGCAAGGCACTGTGCCTCGCTGTTATCGGTACAGAGGGCTGCAAGAACGGCGTTCGCATTGCAGCTGCACATATCGATAATCCGCGTATCGACTTAAAGCCGATCCCGCTGTATGAGTCCACCGAAATGGTCTATCTCAAGACACATTACTACGGCGGCATCAAGAAGTATCAGTGGACCGCTATCCCGCTCGCTATGCACGGTGTTATCGTAAAGCGCGACGGTGAAGTGATCAAGGTCAGAATCGGCGAGGAGCCGGGCGATCCGCAGTTCACCATCACCGATATCCTGCCGCATCTCGGCCAGGATCAGATGCAGAAGACACTCGGTACAGCATTCACCGGTGAGGACCTCAACATCCTGATCGGCAGCCGTCCGATTCGCGATGAAGAAGCTGCACAGGCTTATAAGCTGAACATTATGAGACTGCTGAACGAGAAGTACGGCGTTGTTGAAGCTGATTTCATCTCTGCTGAGATCGAATTCGTTCCGGCATTCCGTGCTGCAGATATCGGCTTTGACCGCAGCCTCATCGGTGCATTCGGTCATGACGACCGCGTCTGCGCATACCCGGCACTCGAGGCAATTCTCGATTGCGAAAACCCGAAGCAGACTGTTATCACCGTTCTCGCCGATAAGGAAGAAGTCGGCAGCATGGGCAACACCGGTCTCAACTCCGAGTTCATGCGTTATTTCATCGCTGACCTCGCACAGGCAGAGGGCGAAGAGCCGCGTCACGTGATCTCCAAGTCCACCTGCATTTCCGCAGATGTTACAGCTGCTTTCGACCCGCACTATGCTTCCGCTTACGAAGCACAGAACTCCTGCTATATCAACGGCGGTCTCGGTGTTTCCAAGTACACAGGCTCCCGCGGTAAGGGCGGCACATCCGATGCAAACGCAGAGTACGTTGCAAAGATCCGCAAGATTTTCGACGATGCAAATGTTGTTTGGCAGATCGGCGAGCTCGGCAAGGTTGACCAGGGCGGCGGCGGAACCGTTGCACAGTATGTTGCAAACCTCAACATCGATGTTATCGATATCGGTGTTCCGGTTCTCTCCATGCACGCACCGTTCGAAGTAGTTTCTAAGTTCGATGTCTTCATGGCATACAAGGGCTTTAAGGCTTTCTTCGACGAGAAGTAATTACATAAATTTATTTTGCGGCGAGTGTTTTGCTCGCCTCATTTTTTTATCCCCTTTGGAAAAAGTAAAAAAACAAGTTTATGTTTTTTCGGAGGGGTAGCTTTGGAGTTTGGTGCTAAGGCAAGAACAGCGATTTTCCTGTGGCGGTTGATGGAAGGAAGAAAAGATCCGGCAGTGCTGCCTATGTGTACGCAGAAGAAACCCTTTCCGCCGTGCTGTGAAGAAAGCAGCCGCCTGCCGCGTTCAACACCGGAAGAAGAAGGTGTCGATTCCAAACAGCTTGAAGCGTTCGTGGCACATGCTGCAGCAGATAAAGGGGAAGACATTCACAGCGTTACGGTTTTGCGGCACGGCAAAGTGATTCTGGAGAGAAGCCTTCTGCCGTATGATCGGGAAGTGTGGCACGTGACGCATTCACTCTGTAAAACCGTGACCTCCCTTGCCGTAGGCATCTGTATCGGGGACGGACTTTTGCACATAGAAGACCGTGCAGCGGATTTCTTTCCGGATATACACACAGCATCGTGGTACAAAAATCTTACTGTTTTCCATCTTCTTACGATGACTTCCGGTGCAGCCTATAACGAAGTGCGTTCCGTCACGGAGCAGGATTGGGTACACGGCTTCTTGAATTCTCCGCTTCTTTTTCCGGTCGGTGAAAAGTTTCACTACAACAGCATGAATTCGTACATGCTTTCGGCAATCGTTTCTGCGGTCACGGGGGAAACGATGTCTTCTTTTCTTCACAGGCGCTTGTTTGCGCCGATGGGCATTCATCGGTTTCATTGGGAAACATGTCCGTCCGGCATAGAAAAAGGCGGATGGGGTCTTTATCTTTTGCAGGAGGATGCCGCAAAGCTCGGGCAGCTTATTTTGAACCGCGGCGCATGGAACGGAAAACAGCTCGTACCGGGAAAGTATATTCGGGATATGTGCCTGTGGCACAGTGACCCGCCGGAAAAGTTAAGCCGCAGCGGATACGGCTACCAGTGCTGGCTGTGGGAAAGAGAGCATTCGGTGCGGCTGAGCGGTCTTTTCGGGCAAACGGTTTTGGTTGTACCGGATAAGGATATTGTGCTTGCGGTGAATGCGGGGTCCGGCAGAATGTTCGGCGAAGCTTCCTATATGCGCGAATTTGCAGCTTTTCTTGAAAACGGTGTCTTTGAGGCACCGCTTATACTGAAAAGCTTACCGGCTTTACAAAATTCAAATTTGATTCAAAAAAGGTATGCGCAAAAGTGTTACGGAAGAGATGAAAGTATTCATCAATATGAAATTCGAAAGGGTGTTGCACGACTTTTACCGGTGTTTATACAGATATGCGAAAATAACTATACAAAGGGCATTGACTGCATCTCATTTCAGCGTGAAGGGACACGGCTTTACATTTTGTTTTCGGAAGGGGAAACAATAAATAAAATAGAGGTTGGTTTTACGTCGCCCGTTGTGGGGCGCATCACTGCGAACGGAGAAACGTACCTTGCAGCCTGCAGCGGAAAATGGGAAAGAAAAGGGGCGGTTCCGCGGTTATCGATAAAGCTCTGTTTTTTGGAACAGGCGAGTACCCGTTATATCGAGTTTATCTTTGAGACAAAGAACGCAGTACGCGTAAAGCTGTGCGAATCACCGGACCGGAAAGCGCTTATAGACGGAATATCCCTTCTTTTTGATGACGAACGCACTGTAAATGTGCTTTCCAAAGGGCGGATAGCCAACCGGTTCAAAATGCTCTGCGAACCGGAAATATACGGTGTGTGTATGAAAAAAGCAGTACCCGAATTTTCAGGTACTGCTGAAAAGTATTCAATTAAAGGGGAAGGAGATCGAGTTCGTCTTCCGTAAAGACCGGAATGCTGTGCTTATTAAGAAGCTGTACGGTCACACCATTGCCGGGGATCTTATTGCCGGTAAATGTACCGTCGTAAATGAGACCCTTGCCGCAGGACGGGCTTTTTGCCTTGAGAATCGCGAAATCCGCGTGGTTCAGCTGCGCGAGGAACAGTGCGGTCTCGGCGCCTTTTTTGTACTGCTCGGTAACATCACGGCCGGCGGAGGAAACTACCTTATCGCCGACGATCTCCGCGGGATCGCGGGGCGTGGAAAGACCGCCCATCTGCTCCGGGCAAACACCGATGATCGTGTTGTTTTCAGCGAGCTTTAAGATCTGTTCATTCTTACAGTCGTCACCTTTATAGCGGCAGGTGCAGCCGAGCAAACAGTTGCTGACGAGAATTACAGCCATGAAATATCATTTCCTTTCTGCGAACGCCGTATATCACGCCGCAACGCGATTGTACCACGCAGCGGCACAGCCCGTCAAGAAAAAGAGGGCATTCGGTTGATTTTGCGGGATGTGTGTGGTACTATATTTATAAACAAACTGCCATTTTACGTAAAGGAAGGGTTTCCATGAGCGATTATCTTAAGAATTTAGTTGTGTTTGATCATCCGCTGATCAAGCATAAAGTCAGCCATCTGTGCGATGTTAATACAGGCTCCAAGGAGTTCAGTGAGCTTGTAAATGAGCTCGCTATGCTGATGGGTTATGAAGCACTGAAAGACCTTAAAACAAAGGATGTTGAGATCCAGGCCCCGCTGAGTAAGATCACAACACCGGTTCTCGCCGAAGATTTCACCATTGTTCCGATCCTGCGTGCCGGTCTCGGTATGGTGGACGGTCTGCGTGCTCTGTCTCCGACAGCAAAGGTCGGTCATATCGGTCTGTACCGTGATGAAGAGACCCTGAAGCCGATGACATATTACTTTAAGCTTCCCGTGGATAACGGCCCTGTGATCGTTGTAGACCCGGCGCTCGCTACAGGCGGCAGCGCAGAAGCTGCTATTCAGTTCGTTAAAGATTACGGCTGCACGAACATCAAGTTCATGTGCATTTTTGCTTCCGAGGTTGGCGTAAAGCTTCTTTACGAAAAGCACCCGGATGTTAAGATCTATGCTGCAAACTATGCACCGGGCCCACTCAACGAAATGGGTTATATCCCGACTGCTGCAGGCGATGCGGGTGACCGTCTGTGCGGCACAGTCAGCTACAAGCCGAATAAGTAAAACCTCACAAAAACAAGGGGCCTGCCGCATATGCTGCAGGTCTTTTTTGTTTAGGTCTACAAAGGTTATTTTTTTCGTCGGATTCCGTTGACTTTTGGCCTCACCTGTGGTAAAATTGCGGACGGTCAAAAAAACAATCGGAATTTGTAGGAAATCAGACACTGTGCACCTCGGCAGGTTCATGCTAAACTATTGGCACAGCCTTGCCGCTATAGGCAGGGCTGTTTTTTTATGTGTTCCGAATATAAAAAAACAAGGGAGAGATTATCTTGAAGTTGATCTATGATGTCGCTGACAAGCCTAAGTTCAGCAAAACCCTCGTTTTTGCGTTCCAGCAGATGATCGCTATTATGGCGGCTACACTGCTCGTTCCGATGCTCATCACAAGCTTCGGTTTGGACGCAGATCCGGCGGCAGCTCTGTTCGGCGCAGGTATCGGTACTATTGTTTACCTGCTGTTCACAAAGCGTAAGAGCCCGGTTTTCCTCGGTTCTTCCTTCACCTTCCTCGGCGCATATGCAGCTTCCATCGGCCAGAACTATGGCTACTGGGGCATGATCATCGGCGTTGCATTCGCAGGCCTCGTTTATGTTGTTATCGGTCTTCTCGTTAAGATCGCAGGTACAAACTGGGTCAATAAGCTGATGCCCGCTGTTATCATCGGACCGATCGTTACACTCATCGGTCTGTCTCTGTCCGGCACAGCTACAGACTGGGTCGCAAACAACGGCGGCACAACCTACAGCTGGGTTTCCATCATCATCGGCCTGTTCACATTCTTCATGATCGTTCTGGCTTCCGTTAAGGGCTCCAAGAACGTTCAGCTGATCCCGTTCATCGTTGGTATCGGCGCAGGCTATGCACTGGCTCTCGTTATTACCGTGATCGGCATCATTGCTAAGAATCCGGCACTGCAGGTTCTCAGCTTCCAGCCGTTCATCGATACTTTCGGTAACTTCACATTCGCAAGCATTATCGATTACCCGAAGTTCTTCTTCCTGAAGGCTATCCAGACTAACGGCCAGTATCCGCTCGACGCTGCTGCAATCGGCAACATCGCTATGATCTATGTTCCGATCGGCGTTGTAGAGCTTGCTCAGCACATTGCTGACCACAAGAACCTCGGCAACATCATTGAGAAGGATCTCATCAAAGAGCCGGGTCTTGCAAACACTCTCTTTGGTGACGGTGTCGGTTCCATTGTCGGCTCCATCTTCGGCGGCTGTGCAAACACAACCTACGGCGAATCCATCGGCTGTGTTGCAATCACAGGCAACGCTTCCACCATCTCCATTCTCACAGCTTCCTTTGGCTGCATGATCCTTTCCTTCTTCACACCGTTCGTAGCACTCATCAACTCCATTCCGAAGTGCGTTATGGGCGGCGCTTGCATCGCACTGTACGGCTTCATCGCAGTTTCCGGTCTCCAGATGATCCAGAAGGTCAACCTCAGTGAGAACAAGAACCTGTTCGTTGTTTCCGCTATCCTCGTTTGCGGCATCGGCGGGCTTTGCTTCAACTTCGGTTTCAACCCGATCACCAACGGCCCGCTGCTCCAGATCACATCTCTGGCAGTTGCTCTCATCGTTGGCGTTGTTACAAACCTCATTGTTAACGACGGCAAGCTGGATGACGGCGAAGCTAAGAAATAAGTTTTCTTAAAAGCTACGGCTCCTGTTCGAGTTTGAACAGGAGCTTTTTCTTTGCTTGCTTTTTATCTGTGTTCCGTTATAATAAGCATAGAGTACTTTGAAAGGGGATGCGGTATGCGAAAAAAACGCAGAAGGCCGATCTATAAACCGGACTACGCCGGTGTACACCAGATCGCGGTAGCAAAGCGTATAGTCGGTATTTTACTCATATTGGTACTCGTTGCCGGTATCGGTGCGCTTGCTGTAACTTGGGTCGTACCGTCTGTTTGGCGTGCCATGCAGCCCTCGCCGGTAAAAGAGGAAAAAAGGGAACAGGAGATCGTCGAAGAGGTCGAAGCGGATGGCGATTCCCTTGTGCGGGATCCCGAAACGGATTTGCCGCTTTTTGAAAACGATGTAAATCTGTATCTGATCAATGAAGAATACCCGGATGACGGCAGCTATGTGCCCGTTCTTGAGACGGTTGCCGGTATTGAAACAGACCGCAGGATCGTCCCGGCGGTGAGGCTCATGCTCGAGGATGCCTTGGCGGAGGGAATCGAGATCGGTCTTGTGTCGGGTTATGTTTCCTTTGAAGAGCAGAAAGCACTTTACGAAAAAGAAGTTTCCCGTCTGCAGAAAGAGGGGCACACGAAGATCATGTCCTATGAATATGCGAAGGATACGGTCCAGGCGCCCGGAGAAAGCGATATGCAGACCGGCCTTTGCATTGTAATTAAGGGAAAAGAGGAAACCTTCTCCAAATCCGATGCGTGCAGATGGCTGGAAAGTAATATGGGACGTTACGGTTTTGTATTCCGGTATCCCGAAGGCAAAGAAACGGCTACAGGAGAAAAATCCACAAAACTTATACTTCGTTATGTGGGCCCGGAAAACGCAGCGGTCATGCGGAGACTTTCCATGTGCCTTGAAGAATATGTACATTATCTCGGTTGAGTTTTGTTTAAAAACATCCGGCTGCGGCAGAACGTCGTGAGGCCGGATGTTTTTTGGTTATAAGAAGTTCAATTGCTCTTCGAATGTAAAATGTATGTAAATCCCTTGAACTTTACCCTGCGAGCCGCTAAAATTGTAACAAACAAGGAGGTGTGGCTATGATCTGGTGCGTGGAAGATGATTCCAGTATCCGTGATATTGAAGTATATGCTTTGTCTTCAACCGGTTTTGAAGCAAAAGGCTTTGAGGACGGCGACTCTTTTTGGGCTGCGCTGCAGACAGAGCAGCCTGATTTAGTAATATTGGATGTGATGCTGCCCGGAAAAGACGGTGTTTCTTTGCTGAAATTGATGAAGGCCTCAAAGGAGTTTTGCGAGATCCCCGTCATTATGGCTACGGCAAAGGGGAGCGAATATGATAAGATCCAGAGTTTGGATCTTGGTGCTGACGATTATCTGGTGAAGCCGTTCGGCATTATGGAAATGGTCAGCCGGGTGAAAGCGGTATTGCGCCGATGCAAGCCTGCGAGACAGAATAAGTCTCTGAAATTTGACGGCCTGGTGCTGAACACGGAAGAGCATACCGTTACCGTTGATGGAGAACGGCTGAATCTGACCTATAAAGAATATGAATTGCTTCATCTGTTCCTTTCGCAGCCGGGCGTTGCCTTTACCCGGGAGCAGCTGCTCGCAAATGTTTGGGATACGGAGTATATGGGAGAAACAAGGACAGTGGACATGCACATCCGCACACTTCGGCAGAAACTGGGAGAGTACGGACATATCATCGAAACGGTGCGCAATGTGGGCTACCGTCTGGAGGCAAAGCATGACAAGTAAGATATTTCGGTCTACCGTGCTTGTGGCGGTCGTGATATTGCTTTGCTCGCTGGGAACCGTGATGGGTGTATTATACAATCACTTCACGCAGGTACAGGTACAGCAGCTGAAAAATGAACTGAGCTTAGCTGTTACCGGTACAGAGCAGCACGGCAATATCTTTTTGGAAAATGTTGAAGGGAACCGATTCCGTATTACTTGGATCGACACGGACGGTACGGTTCTTTTTGATACACAGGCCGATCAATCGGTTATGGAGAATCATGCGGACCGCGAGGAGATTTTAGAGGCTTTCGAATCCGGCAGCGGCAGCGCGGTGCGCATATCCGCAACATTAACGGAGCAAACCTTTTATGAAGCACGCCGGTTAACGGACGGAACGGTATTGCGTATTTCCACCAATCAGGAATCCGCCTGGGCATTGATGATCGGTATGCTGTGGCCGGTTATTCTGATTGCGGCGCTGGCTATTGCGCTTTCCGC
>JAZNMV010000169.1:0-17323 GCA_045579885.1 Acutalibacteraceae bacterium
GTTAACACTGAGTGCCAGCTCGCATTCGCAGCTGCTACCAGAGAGTACGTTGAGGCTGGTAAGGATCTGCAGGGCAAGGGCTTCGACCCGAGAAAGCTTCTCGCTCCGGGCTTTGAGGCTATCAAGGCTACTGTTAAGGAGAAGATGGAACTGTTCGGTTCTATCAATAAGGCTTAAGTTTATAAGCTTCGGCTTCTTAAAAAAAGCTTACAATTACGGAACGCGCCGTTTTTCGGCGCGTTCTTTGTTTTTTGAAAAAGGTGCTTTACTTGCAAGTATTTGAGGTTTGTGTTATACTATGAAAAATAAGTTTTGGTCTTGTGTTTGGGATAAGCGGTACAGGAGAGCCGTTTATCATGTAAAGACCGGAAAGGCTTAAAGGAGTAACATGGAAACTAAGGCCTATTGCTTGAATTGTTTTTCTGAAATGGATGCTTCGGAAACAAAGTGTTTTCACTGCGGCTGGACCGATGAGGGTCAGATGAAAAATGCATTGCCGTACGGAACGCTTTTAAATGAAAAATATCTTATCGGGCAAGCTGTTCGTCAGAATGGCTCCGGATTTACGTATGCTGCATTGGAGAAAAAATCGAATCGCAAAGTGGAGATTCGCGAGTTTTTCCCGAATACGCTGGTGCGCCGCGATGTGAACGGCAGCATTGTGATTCCGGTCACCGGAGCGGAACTGAAATACAGTGATTATCTCAGTGAATTTGAGCAGCTTTCTCAAAAGCTTGTTCGTATTTCCGGAATGAAGCGCATTCAGGCTGTGCTTGATACATTTGCGCAGAATAATACGCTGTATATGGTTTTCAGCTTTGTAGAGTCTGTGTCGCTTCAAAGCTATATCGAAAAGAATGGCTTGTTTACCTGGGCAGACTGTGAAAATCAGTTTTTACCTGTGATTCAGACGCTGAATGCTTTGCATGGACAGGATGTGAATCATCTCGGTATTTCTCCGGAGACACTACGTATTACGGACGATAATGTAATGATCCTCACGGATTTTGAAATTCAGTCTGTGCGACGTTCCGGTACAAATTTAATGGAGGATGTTTATCCCGGCTGCTGGGCTTTGGAGCAATACTCGAAATCACGCATTTGTGATGAGGTTACGGATGTCTACGGCTTGTGTGCATCGCTTTTGTATGCGCTTTCGGGAACAGTTCCTGCAGATGCCGTGAAGCGTAAGGCTGACCCGAAGCTTATGATTTCCCGATCTATTCTGAAAGCGTTGCCGGAGCAGGTTGTACCGGCGATTGCGAACGGTTTACAGGTTGAACCGAATGACCGTACTTCGAGTTTTTCGAGACTTGCTGCGGAGTTTACAGCGGAACCCATGGTTATGGAGCGTGTAGTTGAAGCGCAGACACTGCGTTCGCTGCCGACAAAAGATCAGCGTGATCCTAAAGTGAAAAATCTGCCGCCGTTTGTATGGCTGCTTGTTTCGTTTATTGTATCGCTTTCCGTGATCATGCTCGTTGGTGCGGTTTGGTTTAAAGACAGTCCGTTTTCACCGCAGAGTTTACTTTCTGTATTCGATGAGCCGCAGATTCAGGTGACATCGCAGACAATCAAGCTGCCGGATCTTGTAGGTGAGGATGTTGAGAAGATTCGCGAGCTTACCGAAACGAGCAGCGAGTATGCGTTTAAAATCAGAATCTACGAAGAAACTTTTAATGAGGAAATCCCTGCCGGCCAGATCATCGATCAGCTCCCGTTTGCAGGCTCTTTGATCAAAGCCGGTGATACCGTAAAAGTTGCAGTCAGCCGCGGCAAAGCAGTTCATGTGCTGCCGGATATCACTGGAATGTCTGAGGAAGCAGCCGTGAATATGCTGCAGGCACAGGGATATGTTCCGGTAGCGATTGGAACTGTAAGCGAAGAGTATGCGGTAGGTCGTGTTGTGGGATATGTTGAAGGTGTACCCGGCGATGATGTCGCACACGGTGCAGTAGTGCAGATCTATGTTAGTGCAGAACCGGAAGCAGAACCCGAAGTAACCGAATAACCAGAACGGCACTTGCGTTTCTTCATGCAAGTGCCGTTTGTGCTTATAAAGAGAGGATTGTTTATGATCTTAGACCGTTACGGCTATGTGAAAAAGGTTGAGCTTACAAAGGATATTTTGAAAGATGCTGAGAACCTGATGCTGGCAAATGAAAAGCGCAAAACATTTGAACATATGCTTGCTGTTGCGAAGGTAAGCACTTTGCTCGCCGAACGCTTTGGGGCAGATGAGAAGAAGTGCTTTTTGGCAGCTGTACTGCATGATATCAGCGCAATCATAAGACCTTCCGATATGCTGGAATATATTCATGCGCATAAAATGCCGCTGTGTGAAGCGGAGAACAGATATCCGTTTTTGCTGCATCAGAGACTTTCAAAAATTATTGCTGAGGAGTTCTTTTCTATTGATGCGGAGGAAGTACTTTCTGCAATCGAGTGTCATACTTCACTGAAGAAAAATGCAAATGCATATGATATGATCCTGTTTATTTCTGACAAGCTTGCATGGGATCAGGAGGGAGTACCGCCTTTTTACGACGCGGTAAATGAAGCGCTGGACTCTTCGCTTGAAAAGGCCTGCCATGTTTATATGCGTTATATGGAAGAAAGCGGTAAGCTTTTATGTCCGCACACAAACTGGACGGAAGCTTCTAAGTGGCTCGAAACATTAATATAAAGAAAGAAGCTTGCACACCGTAACGAGAAACGGTGTGCAAGCTTTATTTTAATGAGCGTTATTTAATTACTTGTACATTGCCATATATTCGCCGTGTGCTTCGATAAGCTCATCGCACATCTTAACGATATCGTCGATGGAGAGCTCAGCAGCTGTGTGCGGATCAAGCATAGCAGCGCGGTAAATATCCTCGCGCTTTCTTGTACGTGCAGCTTCAATAGTCATGAGCTGTGTATTGATATTTGTCATGTTCATTGCAGCAAGCTGAACCGGCAGACGGCCAACATGGCAGGGGTTAATGCCCATACGGTCAACAAGGCAGGGAACTTCAACACAGGCATCAGCCGGGAGGTTATCGATAAGGCCCTTATTGAGAACGTTGCCGCCAATCTTGTACGGAACACCGGTAAGGATAGCTTCCATGATATAAGAAGCGTATTCCTTGGAACGGGTATGCTCGATCTTGCCATCCTGCAGGATGTTTGCTTTTTCTTCCTTCCAGCCCTTGATCTGGTTTACACAGCGGCGCGGATATTCATCCAGCGGAATGTTGTAAGCTTCGATCAGCTCCGGATACTTGGACTTAATGAACAGCGGGTTGTACTCAGCATTGTGCTCGCTGGACTCTGTGCAGTAGTAACCGAGACGGTTGATATACTCATAACGAACCATATCGGTATGCTTTTCTGTAGCGTTCTTTTCTGCTGCACGGCGCTTGATCTCCGGGTAGAGGTCGTTGCCGTACTTATCGGTGATCTCAAGGAGCCAGCCCATATGGTTGATACCGGCGATGAGTTCACGGCGGCCTTCGAGCTTATCTTCCATACCGAGGGACTTAAGGAGATGCTCGGAGCAGACCTGTACGCTGTGGCACAGACCGACAGTCTTGACATTTGTGTAGCGCTGCATGTAACCTGCGAGCATGGACATCGGGTTTGTGTAGTTCAGGAACCAAGCGTTCGGGCAAACTTCCTCGATATCGCGTGCGAAATCTTCAAGAACCGGAATGGTGCGCAGTGCACGCATAATGCCGCCGATGCCGAGTGTATCAGCGATAGTCTGACGCAGACCGTACTTCTTCGGAACCTCGAAGTCGATAACTGTGCAGGGCTCATAGAAGCCGACCTGAATAGCGTTAACAACAAAGTCTGCACCGCGAAGTGCTTCCTTGCGGTTTTCAACACCGCAGTATGTTTTGAGGGTGGCTTTGCCGTTGTTAGTGTTCTTGTTGATCGCACTCAGGATGATGTAAGATTCCTCGAGGCGCTCAGCATCAATATCGTACAGAGCGATCTCTGCATCGCAGAGAGAGGGTGTGCACATGCAATCGCCGAGAACGTTGCGTGCAAAAACGGTGCTGCCGGCACCCATAAATGTAATCTTTGCCATAATTTTACCAAATCCTTTCTGCGCTGTGCGCAACTTTTTGGTTATATATATTTATTATAAAGTGAAATAAACGGTTGCGGCAATGAATAAATGTTGACCTTTATTGTTATTTTGTTGTTTTTTGAGTACAGGTATGTTATACTCGATTCAGATGATATTGAGAGAAGGAGGGGCGGAATTGAATACGATCAAACATCGGGCGGAGAATTTAAACAACGGCGGTTCAGTCACCGTATATTACTGCGGTTACGAAAAATGTGAAAGTGACCATTTTTGGGGACCAGCCATGCGTACACAGTACCTTCTCCACTATGTTATATCCGGAAAAGGCACATATACGGTTGGCGACACGACCTTTGAACTGCATGAGAAAGAGTGTTTTCTGATTCGTCCCGGCGAACGTACAATGTACACGGCAGACAAGGCTGATCCGTGGGAATATATGTGGGTGGCCTTTGACGGATTTGATGTATTGGAAATCTTAAGACGTACCGGCCTTGTCAGCAGCTATGTGGCTTCGGTCGATAACGGCAAAGAGTTTGAGCAGTACATGCAGGAAATGATCGAGGAGTTCAATCAGGGCAGTTTATTTAAGGTGATGAGTTGTTTTTACGGTGCCATGTCCGTACTCGAAAAGAGTGCACACGGCGGCCTGTACACGCGTGAACACGAATATGTAAATAAGGCAATCGGATATATTAAAAGCAATTACGGCTATCCGATCCAGATCAGTGATCTTGCACGGCATATCGGCATAGACCGTACATATCTATACAGGATTTTCACGGCGTCCGAAAATATGTCACCAAAACAGTATCTGATGCAGGTGCGTATCAATGCTGCGAAGAAGATGCTTTTGGCCGGCACATACAGCGTGGGGGAAACAGCACTCTCATGCGGATTTTCCGATTCAGCGGCATTTTGCGGCAGATTTAAGGCTGTTACCGGTATGACACCGAAGGCCTTTGTGGAAGATAGCCTTAAGAAACACTGATATAGAAAATGCACGCATTGACACGTATCGCTCTGTGTGCTATGCTTTAGAAAAGGTTTCAACAGAGAAACAATTTTGGGAGGTAAATTATGCAGTACCGTAAATTTGGCAATACCGGCGTGAATATTTCTGCGCTGGGCTTTGGATGCATGCGTCTGCCGGAAATCGAGCAGCCGGATGGCAAATTCATTGTAGATCAGGAAAAGACCGATGCTATGCTGCGTCATGCATACGATCTCGGTGTCAACTACTTTGACACAGCATTTTTCTACTGCCACGAAAACAGCGAGATCGCTGTTGGCAAGGCTTTAAAGCCGATCCGCGACAAGGTTTACATTTCTACAAAATGCCCGCTGGAGCGTGTAAAGTCTCCGGAAGATTTCGAAGCTATTCTCGATATCAGCCTGAAGAAGCTTGATACAGACTATGTTGACTTCTATCATTTCTGGGGCATCAATCAGAAAGCATTTGATGAAGTTATCGTTCCGCTTGGTCTTCTCCAGAAGGCAGAAGAGCTGAAGAAAAAAGGTAAGATTCGCCATATTTCGTTCTCTTTCCACGACAAGCCCGAAGCACTGAAGCACATCATTGACAACGCACCGCAGATGGAAACCGTCCTGCTGCAGTACAACCTGCTCGACCGTGCAAACGAAGAGATGATCGGTTATGCGGCAGAAAAGGGCCTCGGCGTTGTTGTTATGGGTCCGGTCGGCGGCGGCCGTCTTGCAGCTCCGACAGAGCTTGCTCAGAAGCTTGGCACCGGCAACCTCAACACTTACGAGCTTGCTTTCCGCTTTGTTCTCGGCAACCCGGGCGTAAGCTGTGCGCTGTCCGGTATGCAGACCTATGAAATGGTCGATCAGAACGCAGCAGTTGCATCTCTCGAAGAGCCGATGACAGAAACACAGTGGAGAGAAGTCGGAGATGCACTTGAGAACCTCAAGAAGTTCTCCGAGCTGTACTGCACCGGCTGCGGATACTGCCAGCCGTGTCCGAAGGGGATTGAGATCCCGAAGATCTTCCAGGCTTATACATATCATAATGTTTACGGTCTCGATGAGCTTGCCAAGAAGACATTCACAAACTATGTCAACGATGAAAAGAAGCCGGGTGCAACACTGAAAGATTGCGCAAATTGCGGCTTCTGTGAGAAGAAATGTCCGCAGCACCTCAAGGTTCGCGAGCTTCTTAAGAAGGCAGAGGATGTTTTGAACGCACTGTAAACCGAATATATTTAATTTTTGAAAGCCGAAAGGACAGCTTAGCGTGCCGTCTTTTCGGTTTTTTGTTTACAAAAAATAAACTAAGCTCTTGACAGAAGCGTTTATGCATGGTAAACTGTAATCGGTCGAGTAGATTGACAATAAACAGAATCGGGAGGAATGGCAATGAAAAAAGTTTTATGTGTCCTGTTGATGATCCTGATGCTTACAGCCACACTTTCCGGCTGCGCTGGAAAAACCGACTTCGCGGGAAAAACGGAGTCGCTGAGAATCTTAGTCGATCTCGGCTCGATCGGTACTTCCTATGTTGAAGCGGCACTAACGGATCTCAAATCAGCCGTGGTCTCCACAGCCGGGATACCGGAGGAGGATTTTGTTTTCGAGTTTCTTCCGACCATGGGTACGGAGCGGAAAACAGCGATAGATCGTATCCGTACTGAGATCATGTCCGGTGAAGGGCCGGATCTGTTTATCGTACAGTGCCGCAGCTCATTATGGGAACCTTTGCTGTTTGAAATGCCGGAAAAGTCTATGGAGCTTGGCTTTTTCCTGCCGCTTGACGAATACATAGAAAACGCAGAATATGCTGAATGGGACAAGTTCACGCCGACAATCATGGATGCCGGTCGAAATGAGGAGGGTCAGCTGCTTGTACCGCTTGCATATGAGCTTCAGACTGCTATGTATCGCAAGAACGATGTAACGCACACACCGACAAGCATGACATGGGAAGAGCTCAAAAACGAAGAAGCGCTGCAGGATGCGGTGCAGAGACTGGGCGCCGGATTTCCGCCGGCCGGTCCATGGGACGGCTCATACAATTTTCCGATAGACTATATTTTAGGTACTTTGGCAGATTATCAAAATGAGGAGCTCCTGTTTACGGAAGAGGAATTACTCCGGTACGCAACGGAGATCTGCGAGATCACAAAATACTATGAAGACAATAAACTCTATGAAGTACCGTACAGCATAAAAAGCAGCCCTGGCGTTGGCTTTAACAGTACCGGAGCTACGTATGAAGGAATAAATTTAGTGGGCAATTTACTCAACGGCATTACGGAGCATGATGCACTCACGCTTGTACCGCTTTATTCGGATGACGGCGGATGCACTGCACTTGTTTCTTCTTTTGCAGCGATCAACCGCAACACGGACCGTCCGGAGGACGCGTTTAAAGTGATGGATCTGCTGATGTCAACACATTATCAGTGCAACTCCACTCTGTTCAGAAAATTTATTTTTGACGAATATTTTGAGCCCGGCATGCCGGTGCACAGCGAACTGATGAGTGAGCAGTTTGTTGTAAGAGGTACCGAGGCGCATAACTTTTGGTTCAGCCTGACTCCGGAAAACTTTGAAGCGGTCTCAGCGGTTCGTGAGCAGATCACAGGCGTGCAGATTTACGGATCACTGAATGATACATTAAAGATGATGATGCACAACTGCTACCGCGCATATTTGAACGGAGAGGATTATACACAAACCGTGCATGAAGCGTACGAGATACTGCGTCAGATGATGGCTGAATAAATTACAACTTTATCAACAGAAACACCCGAAGCGGAACTGTAAAAGTCCTGTTTCGGGTGTTAGTTGTTTATATGGATTAGCGGCTGAACTCGGAGAGTTCAAGACCTTCATTGTGTTCAAGCGCCCAGCGGATGCTCCATTCGTTGGAGAAGAGGAGCAGGTAGCGACCGCGAATATCCTGAACTTTCTTTGTATCGGAAGTGAGGTTCAGTTTCTTCAGATCAACGTCCGGTGTGTCGATCCAGCGGATGAGAGAGTACGGGAGCGTCTCCATGCGGATCTCAACATTGTACTCGTTTTCCATGCGGTACTTAAAGACATCGAACTGCAGTGTGCCGACAACACCGACGATAACTTCTTCCATACCGGAAGCGATCTCCTGGAAGATCTGAATTGCACCTTCCTGTGCGATCTGTGTTGTGCCCTTAACGAACTGCTTACGCTTCATGGTGTCCTTCTGTGCGACACGGCAGAAAAATTCCGGAGCGAAGGTCGGGATGCCTTCAAACTGCACCTTCTTGCCGGTGCAGAGCGTGTCGCCGATGGAGAAGATACCGGGATCGAACACACCGATGATATCGCCGGCATAAGCTTCATCGATAATCTCACGGCTCTGTGCCATCATCTGCTGCGGCTGTGCAAGCTTGATCTTACGGCCACCCTGAACATGAGTAACTTCCATGCCTTTTTCAAAGCGTCCGCTGCAGATACGCATGAATGCAATACGGTCGCGGTGGGCTTTATTCATGTTCGCCTGAATCTTAAAGACGAAAGCAGAGAAATCGTTATTGAAAGGATCAACAGTACCTTCAGCTGTTTTGCGTTCAAGCGGTGCGGTAGTCATGCGAAGGAAGTTTTCGAGGAACGGCTCAACACCGAAATTGGTAAGAGCGGAGCCGAAGAAGACCGGAGAAAGCTTGCCGTGGCGAACCTTCTCAAGATCAAATTCGTAACCGGCACCGTCGAGAAGCTCAACGTCATCGCGGAGAGTGTTGTACAGATTTTCACCGAGTACTTCTTCGAGAGAGGTATCGTTCAAATCGATCTTATGCGCCTTAACTTCGTGCTGACCGCGCAGTTCCTTATCGCCTTCAAATGCGATGATCTCGGACTTTTCACGGTCGTAAACACCCTTGAAGTCAATACCGGAACCGATCGGCCAGTTCATCGGATAGGTACCGATGCCGAGCTCCTTTTCAATCTCATCAAGAAGATCGTACGGACTCAAAGCATCGCGGTCCATCTTGTTGATGAAGGTGAAAATCGGGATATCGCGCATCATACAGACTTTGAAGAGCTTTCTTGTCTGCGGCTCAACGCCCTTAGCGGCGTCAATAACCATGACGGCGGAGTCGGCAGCCATCAGTGTACGGTAGGTATCTTCGGAGAAGTCCTGATGGCCCGGGGTATCGAGGATATTGGTGCAGTAACCGTCATACTGGAACTGCATAACGGAGGATGTAACCGAAATACCACGCTGCTTTTCGATCTCCATCCAGTCGGAGACAGCGTGACGGGAATTCTTTTTGCCCTTAACGGCACCGGCGAGCTGGATTGCACCGCCGTACAGAAGAAATTTCTCTGTTAATGTGGTTTTACCTGCGTCAGGATGCGAAATAATCGCAAACGTACGTCTTTTTTCAATCTCATTTCTTAAATCAGGCAAGATGATAACCTCTGTTTCTTCGTGAATTCAAAATAACCGATTTATTCTATCATAAACGCGCACAAAGTTCAAGTTTTCCTTAGCGTGGAATGACAAATTATTTGCGTACTCTGTGCTATTTTTAAGAAAAAGCAAGGAGGCAGCAAATGTTCAGGAAGATTTCAACGATTTTGTTAAGCTTTGTACTTGTATGGTACGCGGCAATACAAGCAGAAGAGGAAAAGCAGCAGAAAAATGTAAAAGACGGAATAGCGGTATTTGCGCCGCTTTATGATGAGCAAATGATGGCTGAAGGAGAAGAAATCTACGGGCAGGTTCGCTTAACTGCTGCGTTGCACGCTTTAAGTAAGGAGACGGCGGTTCGGATCGATTTTGTATTGGAAGGCCGAGAGAATACATACCGGAAAAGTGTGGAGATCATGCATGACAGTTGGGACGAAAAAGACTATCTTTCTGCAACTGCGGTATTCTCTGATTTGAAGAGCGGGCTATATACGGCTTATATAGAGTATGCGGACGGCGCAGAACTGGATTACATCCTTGTAGAAAAAGGAGACGGTCCGGAATATAAGCTGAATCGGAAAGAAATCACTTTTGAGATACGGCATTCTGCGCGACTTGGAAGTGCCAGGTTCATAATGAAGGAGATTGCATGAAACACTTAAAACATAGCGTTAAACGGTACTGCGTTCAGCCTGTAAAGCATAAGCTCCGAGATTTTTTGATTGATCGTTTTGATTTTTTATTGATGCGGATATGCGGCAGACATAGCCGTCTGCGAATATATTGGAGAGCAAAGCTGAAGCGGATAAGATAAATTACGGTAAAAAAGGACACACAAGCAGTAAATGCTGTGTGTCCAAATAAATTGCCTATCAGAAAAAGAAATACTGGATGAGTGCTACGGAGAAGCCGAGCAGTGCGCCGCAGAAAACCTCGATCACGCGGTGGCCGAGAGATTCGTTCAGTTCCGGGATCATATCGTTCAGGATTTTTTCCTTGTGCTGACTTTCGTCGCCGAGATAATCGACAATATCGTTGATCGCCTTGGCGTGCAGACCTGCGGCCCAACGTACACCGGTGGCATCATACATAACGATCATTGCCAAAATAAAAGCCATAGCAAAAATCGGAGAAGAGAATCCGTATTCGAGATAGGACATTAAGAGTACGGAACATACGAGAGACGAGTGAGAACTCGGCATACCGCCGGCACCGGCCAAGCGTTCCTTTTTAAATTCATGATGTGTGATCATGTGGATAATCGTTTTTAGGATCTGTGCCAAAGCCCAAGCGATCACGCCTACATTGATCAACGGGTTGGAAATGAGAACGGAAAAATCAAATTTCATACAATACCTCACCGAAGCCGCTAAAGTGCAATTAAGTAGTATTAGCGTAACAAATACATTTTAACGTGATTTGATAGGAATGTCAATTACAGGCTGCAAATTGTAAGAAATCTGTGGGGTATACTTGCGGGAAATAACGCAATGTGCTAGAATATCAAGCATGGCTATGATTAGAAATTACTCGAAAGAATTGAATAAACTAATGGAGACTTTAGAGCGCAGCGGAGAGCGTCCTTCGTTGTTGCTTCATGCTTGCTGTGCACCGTGTTCGAGCGCGGTGCTGGAGCAGCTGACTGAGCGCTTTGATGTGTCCGTGCTTTTCTATAATCCCAACATCTCGCCGAAGTCGGAGTTTGAAAAAAGAGAAGAGGAGCTCGAAAGATTGATCCGTGAAATGCCGGCAGCGCGTGATGCGAAGATGATTCGAACAGTGTACGAGCCGTCTGAGTTTTATACGGCTGTAAAAGGTCTCGAGGATATTCCGGAAGGCGGAGAACGCTGCTTTGTCTGTTATCGGTTGCGGTTGGAAGCGGCTGCGAAATATGCTGCAGAACACGGGTTTGACTACTTCACTAGTACACTGTCTATCAGTCCGCTTAAAAATGCAGCGAAGCTGAATGAAATCGGTGAAGAGCTTGCAAAGATATATGATGTTCCGCATTTGCCGTCGGATTTTAAAAAGAAAGACGGATATAAACGGTCGATTCTGCTGTCAAAGGAATATGATCTTTACAGACAGGATTTTTGCGGATGTGTGTTTTCTAAAATAGAGAGGGAAATGAAAGATGTCAGTGATACATAACGGTGTGACGTACCGCGTTGCGGATGTGCATGCGCACATTTATCCGGGGAAAATCGCGGAGAAAGCTACTGCCAGCGTCGGCAGATTTTATGATATTGAGATGGATGAAGTCGGTTTGCCGCATATTTTGCATGAAGAGGGAACGGCTGCCGGTATAGAACGCTTTCTGGTTTGTTCTGTGGCAACAAAAGTGGAACAGGTGGAGTCGATCAATACATTTATCGCGGATAAGTGTAAGAAGTACCCGGCATTTCTCGGCCTCGGTGCATGGCATCAGGATATTGAAGATGTAGCAGGAGAACTCGATCGGATCGAATCACTCGGTCTGCGCGGAATCAAGCTCCATCCTGATTTTCAGAAGTTCAATATTGATGACGAAAATATGCTTGAGGTGTACAAAGAGTGTACGCGCCGCGGTTTGATCGTTCTCTTCCATACCGGAGACGATCGCATGGATTTTTCCTCGCCGTTCCGCCTCGCAAAAGTGCTTGAAAAGCACCCGGATTTTCTGTGCATTGCCGCACATCTCGGCGGTTACCGTGAATGGCATAATGCGCGCGCTGTACTGCAGGGAACGAATGTATATGTGGATACAAGCAGTACGCTGTTTGAGTGCAGCATAGAAGATGCAAAAAGCAGTATTGCGCATTTTGGAATAGATAAAACTTTATTTGGTACAGATTTCCCGATGTGGACACCGAAAAGTGAGCTTGAACGCTTTTTCTCTATGGGGTTCACGGAAGAAGAGAACCGCAAAATGCTCTATGATAACTTTGCTAAGTTATTTAATATCTAAATTAACTGAAAAGAAAAACGGCCTAAGTGTACGCGCTTAGGTCGTTTTGTTATCTGAATATATTAGCCTTCCAATGTTATGGAAAGTATGTGGCGGGTCGGGAAAAACTCGTAAAGGTGCAATGCAGTAACCTGTCCGCTGAACGCGGAGAAATTCTCCATAACGATGGGGAGCGCTTTATAAATCGTATCCGGTTCATCGATGAGCATAGTTGTGTGCGGCGTCCAGTTATAAGAGCTGCCGAAAAGCTCTTTGGTTTTGAGTAAGGCTTCATTACAATCGGGTGCAATGAAAAGGACTTTCGCTCCGCCGAAAATACCGACATGATTAAAGGTTATTTCAAAGGGCGGAATCTCTCTTGAAATATTGTTGAGGAAGAGGATCAGTTCATCTTCTTTCTCGGTGGAAAAAGAGCCTAATGTAATATGCTGCGGTATGCCTTTGGTGTGTGTACCGGTAAAGCCTTTTTCATAGAGCTTATTTTGGATATCCGCTAAATGTGCGTCGGTTCTGTCGTCGTAACCGGCAAGTATATATAAAGCTTTGTCGGACATAAAAGCACCTCACAACTTGGATTTTGAACTATACTTAATTTATATCACTGTGTATGGTGTAAGTCAATACCGGGGAGAGTGTAAGGCAGCGAACAAGCTGCTTGTTATCCAATATTGCTGATTTTATTTATAAAATACTGGAAAAACTATGGATAGTGTGGTATCATAAGAAAAAAAGATAGGAGAGGATTTTATGGATATTAAATCAATCGTTTCGCAGATGACGCTGGAAGAGAAAGCGGCGCTCTGCTCCGGTAAGGATTTTTGGCGTTTGGAGACACCGGAACGCCTCGGCATTCCGTCCGTTATGGTATCGGACGGTCCGTGCGGCATCCGCAAGCAGGCGGATAAGGCTGACCACATGGGCTTTAATGCCAGTGTACCGGCTACAAGTTATCCGACAGGTTCCTGTATGGCTTGCTCATTCGACCGTGATCTGTTTAAAGTACAGGGTGAAACACTGGGTCATGCATGTCAGGCAGAGGAGCTTTCCGTTCTTCTTGGCCCGGCTGTAAACATCAAGCGTTCTCCGCTGTGCGGCAGAAACTTCGAATATCTTTCCGAAGATCCGTACCTTGCAGGTGAGCTTTCCAAGAAGTACATAGACGGCGTACAGAGCCAGGATATCGGCGTCAGCATCAAGCACTATGCTGCAAACAGCCAGGAATATCACCGTATGTCGAACGACAGTATCGTAGATGAGCGCACACTGCGCGAGATCTATCTTCCGGCTTTTGAAGCTTCCGTTAAGGAGTCTAAGCCGTGGACTGTTATGTGTTCCTATAATAAGATCAACGGTACATTTGCTGCAGAAAACCATTATCTCCTCACAGAGATCCTTCGCGATGAGTGGGGCTTTGACGGCTATGTTGTCAGTGACTGGGGTGCAACAACAGCTGACCGTGTGAAGTGCCTTGAAGCAGGCATGGATCTCGAAATGCCGGGTAAGAATCTTTCCAACGACAAGCAGCTTGTAGACGCGGTTAACAGCGGCAAGATGGATGTTGCTGTGCTCGATACCGCTTGTGAGCGTATTCTGGACGTTGTTATGCGCTATGTTGATAAGCGCAGACCGGATACAGTGATCGACTTTGAAGCAGACCACAAGTTTGCACAGAAAATTGCGGAAGAATCCATGGTTCTTCTGAAGAATGACGGTGTTCTGCCGCTGAAGAAGGAGCAGAAGGTTGCCTTTATCGGTAAATTTGCGGAAGTTCCGCGTTTCCAGGGCGGCGGCAGCTCTCATGTTAACGCTTATAAGGTTACCGGTGCACTGGAAGCTGCAGCAGATCTGAATGTAACATACGCCAAGGGCTATGAGACCGATACCGATGAGCCCGATGCAGTACTGCTTCAGGAAGCTGCAGAGACTGCAAAGAATGCAGATGTAGCTGTTCTTTTCGTCGGCATTACAGATGCTCTCGAGTCTGAAGGCTTCGACAGAAGCACACTGGCTATGCCGAAGAACCACGAAGCACTTGTAAAGGCTGTTACAGAAGTTCAGCCGAATACAGTTGTTGTTGTTATGTGCGGCGGCTGCATCACAATGCCGTGGATCAACGATGTTAAGGGTGTTCTGTACGCATACCTCGGCGGTGAGGCTGTAGGTCCGGCAACTGTTAACCTGCTGTACGGCAATGTCAATCCGTCCGGTAAGCTGGCAGAGTCCTTCCCGCTGCAGCTCGAAGATAACCCGTCCTATCTCTACTATATTGGCGATGAGCAGGATAAGACAGAGTACCGTGAAGGTGTTTTCGTCGGTTATCGCTACTATGATAAGAAAAAGATGAATGTGCTGTTCCCGTTTGGTTACGGTCTCAGCTACACCACTTTTGAATACAGCGATCTTACCCTCGACAAGACTGAAATGAAGGATACCGATACACTGACTGTTTCCGTTAAAGTTACAAATACCGGTGCAGTTAAGGGTAAGGAAATTGTTCAGCTGTATGTTGGCATGCCGAAGAGCAAGACCATTCGTCCGGATAAGGAACTCAAGGGCTTTGAAAAGGTAGAGCTTGAGCCGGGCGAGACAAAGACAGTTACATTCGAGCTTTCCAAGCGATCCTTTGCTTACTACAAGACCGATATCTCCGATTGGTATGCAGAGAGCGGCGAGTATGAGATCATGGCTGCAAAGTCCAGCCGTGAGGTCGTCTGCACAGCAACTGTACAGGTGGAATCCACCACAGTTCTGAAGCCGGTTTATTCTCTGAACTCCACCCTCGGTGAGGTTATGGCAAATCCGATCGGTGCACAGTTCCTCGCTCAGATGATGGCTAATTCCCCGATGGCAGCAGCCGGAGAAGGTGCTGCGGACAGCATCGGCATGGGTAAGGCTATGATGGAAATGATGAACGGTATGCCTCTGCGTACACTGCTTGCATTCAGCGGCGGTATGCTTCCGATGGAAGTTATGAACGGCCTGCTTGCACAGCTCAACGCATAAAAAGGAGAACCTATATGCAGACAATCGTTAAAGTGCGTGAGGGACAGCTTGAAGGCTGTCTCTCCGCCGATCAAAAGACAGTAATTTTTAAGGGTGTTCCGTACGCAGAGCCGCCGGTCGGTGCGCTTCGCTGGAAACGTCCCCAGCCGAAGACACCGTGGGACGGTGTTCGTCCGGCGAAAGAATTCTCTGCGAAAGCACCGCAGGCAGACCTGACCCGTGAGGGTTTCTATGCCAAGGAGTTTTACACAGAGGAAACTATAGAGCGCAATGAGGATTGCCTGTACCTGAATATTTGGGCACCGGCAGAAGCTTGCTGTGAAAAGCTGCCCGTGTTCTTCTGGATCCACGGCGGTGCTTTCTTGCATGGCTGCGGCGCTGAGAAGGAATTCGACGGTGAGCAGTTTGCAAAGAACGGTGTGATCATGGTTTCGATCAACTACCGTGTCGGTGCACTCGGCTTTATGGCACATCCGGAATTGGCTGCCGAAAACGATGAAGGCATTTCCGGTAACTACGGCATTTATGATCAGGCTGCAGCGCTGAATTGGGTTTATGAGAATATATCCGCATTCGGCGGCGATCCGGAGAACATTACGGTTGCCGGTCAGTCCGCAGGCTGCATGAGCGTGCAGGTTCTGATTTCTTCGCCGCTTACTAAGGGTAAGATCCGTCGTGCTGTTCTGCAGAGCGGCGGCGGTATCAATGCTCTGAGTCGCGGCCTCGATATGGAAGGCCGTATTGAGACTTCCAAGAAGCTGATGGAGGCACTCGGTGTGGATACGATCGAAGCCATGCGTGCAGTACCTGCCGAAAAGATCGCGGAGGTACAGTATACCATTTTGGCTCCGGGCGGTCTGGCTTGGACACCGGTTATCGATGGGGTGGTCCTTCTTGATACGACAGATGATGCAGCGATCAACGGTGATGTGCATGACATTGATTACATGATCGGTTCTACCGGTGATGATATCGGTGCGGATGTTCGTATGCTTGAAAAGAGTGCGGTAAATTGGGCGGAAAATCAGCTGAAGCTCGGAAGAAAGCCGTCTTATCTGTACTACTTCAACCGTAAGCTGCCCGGTGACGATGCCGGCGCGTTCCACTCCTGCGAGTTGTGGTATGTTTTCCACACACTTGACCGTGCATGGCGTCCGTGGGAGCCGTGTGATCTTGAGCTCGAAAAGATTGTTTCTACCTATTGGGCGAATTTCGCAAAGACAGGTGACCCGAACGGGGAAGGCCTTCCGGTATGGCATCCGTATACTAAGGAGGCTCCGGTTCAGATTCTTCTTGCTGAAACGGTTGAGGAACAGGAAACGATCAAGTCCGAGTAATTTTTCAAAAAAACTATTGACAAACGTGCTGTCTGCTGATATAATATCTCTTGTTGAGCGCGAGTGCTGGAATTGGCAGACAGGCACGTTTGAGGGGCGTGTGTCTCTGACGTACGGGTTCAAGTCCCGTTTCGCGCACCAAAACAAAAGAGGATACCCAATTGGGTATCCTCTTTTATTTTTGAAACGGGATTAGAACCCTAAGAGGGCCGGAAGCGAACCAACACGCTCCGGTGGAGCATTTTGCCGCTGACAGTTGCGCAGACGGGTACAGAACGCGAAGCGTTGAGTCGTCAAGCAGTGCGGATTGACGAAAGCCAAGACGCGTCCCGTTTCGCGCACCAAAAGCTGTTTGGGTTGAAGCCAGCAGCGCAAGTTGTGTAGGACTGTGAGCCAATCTCCAAAGCCGAGAAAGAAAACGCTGCCGCGGAACGCGGGTGAAGACAAAGTGGGCCAAGTCCCGTTTCGCGCACTAACAACAGTAAGCTCTTGGATACACCGATAGGCTACAACCCTTTAATAGGGGCGTAGATAGCTTTCTT
>JAZNMV010000170.1:0-7296 GCA_045579885.1 Acutalibacteraceae bacterium
TAGCCGAAATCGTAGCTGCGCAGAACGGGCCACGCACGGTACTTCGGAAGGCTCAAGTCGAACGGCTCGATCACGTGCGTGAAGCGGTGCTGCTTTAAAGCCTCCTCCACCGAAAGACCCGCCTTTTCGCAGAGAAACGCATCGGGACTTTCCCTGAATTCCTCGAAAAACTGCCCCTCGAAGATGTCCCACCGGCCGTGCAGCCACGCGTCGCGAAGCTTTTTCGGCAGCGCCTCGAGCTGCTTTAGGTAATCGGGCTGCGCTTTTAAAAGCGCCCTGTTGTCGGTGACAAGGCTTTGTATGAAGCTGTACTCTTCGGGATTTTCACCCGGCTTAAAATTCCGGTCGATAAAAAGCCTTTTGAAATAGCTGTGGGACGGCCCGCCGGGGTTACAGGTGTAATAAACGCGCTTCGGAAAGCCGTTTACACCGCGCACCGAAGGGATGATCTTTCCGATCCACTCTTCGCGAAGCTGCGTGGCTTCATCTAAGAAAACCACATCGTACTCCGCGCCTTGATACTGATTCAGGTCATCATCCGCGTTGCAGTAGCCGAATTTTATCGTGCTGCCGTTTAAAAAGGTGAACATCTTTTCCGTTTTGTTGTACCGCGCCACACCCGAAAGCTCCGCCATGAGAGGGTTGATGTGGTTGTTTATGAGCTCCGGGTACGTGCGGCGGACGATGAGCACCTTGATGCCCCCGTACCGCAGGCAGAGCCGTATCGCTTTATTTCTGACCGCCCAGCTCTTGCCTCCCCCTCTCGCGCCGCCGAAGCCGACGTGCTTGTGGTGGTCGGAGAGAAAGAGCGCCTGCTTTTCGCTCGGCTTTTGAAGCGTGAGCTGCAGCTTACTCATTCCATTCTTCCTCCCCGGCGTTCAGCACGATCTCCACCGCGTTCACGCTCTGCATTTTCTGCATTTTTTCCTTCTCGAGCGCGAGCTTTTCTTCCATGAGACGCAGTCTTTCGGCCTCGGCCTTCGTCGGCAAGCCGTGAAATTCGCGCATAAGCGTTGTGAGGTCGCGCAGCACACCGGTCATTTCTTTTAAGGCCTTCGTGTCGGTCTTTTTATACACGCGTTCTTCTGTCCACTGCCGCTGCACAACACCGTCCGCGGGGCCTTCCTCCCCCTCGGCGTAGCGCACCTTCTCCGAGACCAGATAGCGGTTGAACTGGTCGGGGTCTTCGAAAGACTTCGCCGCAAGCGCCACCGCCTTTTCGGTGGAATGGGCAAGAAGCAGAAGCTTTTCCGTGTCCTCCGCCGATTTTTCCTCGAGCACCTTATCGCGCACACCCTTGCGGTAATCTTCGCGCTGCTTCGCCCACTTTTCGCGGCTGCCGCGGCTCTCGAGATAGCGCGCCGGCAAGCCGTGCTTTCGGCAAAGCGCACGCAAAGTCTCGCTCCCCGTTATGTACTCGAGCTTGATGCTCTCAATATCGTTTACATCCAAATTTTCATCCTCTCCTTTCCGCGAAACACTTGTGTTTCGCACCTATTCACTATTCACTTTTCACTCTTCACTTGCGCGCAGCAAAAATATCGCTTTCACGGGCGGATGATATCCGCCCCTACGGAGCTGCCTGCGGCTGATTTCCCATTCGTAGGGGCGATTATCAATCGCCCGTAAAGCGCGCAGCGCATGCGCCATTATACCCTTTTCCCTGCAGCGTTCTCTATCCACACCCTATGTGAAAGTTTGTCACTCGGGCAAAGCGTGCCTCACATCTCATACTTCTCCATCAGCATTCTGTACACCTCGCAGTTTTTATAGTGCGCGCAGCAGAAAAGTTCCATCTGCTTTTTATAGAGGTGGTTGAAGCGATAGCTTTGGGTGAAGGAGCTGTCTTCCACAAAGCCCTCGCACACGATGCGGCGCTGTCCGTCATCGCAGCGGTAGAACGGGCACTGCACATCGGGCTGCACATAGGAGCTGCCCGCCACACGTTCGGGCAGTTCCGATTTTTTTCTCTTTAACACCGGCTTTTCAGCGCCGTGGTCTGTGTAAAAATCCATTTAAAAATTCCTTTTTCAAATCCGTTAAATTTTGCGGTCGACCTTCGCCATATCGAGGATCGCCTGGTAATGCGTTCGCTTTTTGTAGTGATTGCCCTTTAATTCGTTCTCCGCGATGACCGAAACGTAGTGGTCGAATTCCTCGGCGGAGAGAACCTCGAGCAGCGCATCCATCTGCTCTTCGCTCAGCATCACCACACCGCGCCCTAAACTTCCGCCGAGCTTCTGCCGCCTATGTCTTGCGGCTTCCTCCGCACTTTCAGGCGGGGGCTTTTCATTTTCAGAACTTTCAAACAGGGAATGCGCGTATGAATGAATTTCTTTCATACTCTCTTTCTCTGTTTCTTTTTCTTCTTCTATTTCTATTTCTTTCTCTATGTCTTGACCGCGTTGACATGTCAATGACATGTCATTGACATTAGTTGACTCTGTCAAAAGCATTTTCTGCTTGGTTCTCGATTTTTGCTTTGCAAGCCGGTTATACTCGCGGAGATTTGTAAGCTTCTCCACACTCTGATACTTCTCCCACGAAGTGAGGTACAGAAAGCCGCCCTTGTTTTGGAGCATCCCGAATCGCTCGAATACACTGAGCGCGATTTTCACGATCGCAGCGGGACGCCTCAGTTCATAGGCCAGCATCTCCTCCGTGTAGGGGATTTCCGGTGTTATGTAAACCGCACCGCCGTCGTTGATCTGCCCCGCCAGTGTGATGAGCTTGATCCAAATGACGAGGATCGTGTCGCCCTCGGGCATCTGCTCGATCTGCTTTATCTTCCGGCTTTCCGAGAACATCCCGGTCGAAAGCTTCACCCACTTTACGTCAGACATAATAAAATCTCCTTTCTCGCTGCGACGCTCGTCTTGGCTCCCCTTGTCAGGGGTCGATTCCCCCGCCTTGCGGGGGAAATGTCGGCATAGCCGACAAAAGGGGGCCGCCTCCCTCGCCCTAGGCCCCCTCTGACGAGGGGGCTGTCGAGCAAAGCGAGACTGGGGGAGAGAAATTCGCAGGTCGTCTCTCTCCCTCCGTCTCGCCTCCGGCGAGCCACCTCCCTCGTCAGAGGGAGGCTTTATCCGCGTGAAACGCGCTCACCGCTTTCTCATCGATAATTTAAACGGGCGGCTCGTGCTTAAGGAAAAGTACCCTTTCGGGATTTTCCCGTGCTCGGCTTCATAGCTCTTCCGGTCGAAAATCTCGCGCGTCTGCGATTTGTAGTGCACACGTACACGGTCGAAGGTGCCGGTCTCGGCGTCGCCCATGTAGTTCATGATCTTCGCCTGGTGCGTGTAAAGCTGCTCTTCGAGGTCGCGAATTTGATCCTTGAGCGCAAGGTACAGCGAGAGGTGGCGGCTCACGCCCGAGAGATCCACGGTCTTTCCGCTTTGGCTCTCGGGGCAGAGCGCACGCACGGCTTCCCTTGTGGATTCGCTTCCGTCGAAGGGCGGGGCTTTGTCCGTCTTCACGTACTGCCAGAAATCGCTCTCCGCTTTCGCGAGCGCTTCGATCTCCTCTTCCTTGCGCTCCACCTCAAATTCGTAAAAACCCTTGCCGAGCACGAGCACGCCGAGGTACCATTTCTCCGCGCCCGTCACCATCATGTAGTGGAGCATTTGGGTGTACCATCGTTCGGGGTATTTGCCCTCGCGGCAGGCGGCGAGCACATCGAACGAGCTCGTCGTTTTGCACTCGAGACCGGCGCTCTCGCCGACCACCGCGCGGTCGATGTTCGCGTGGGCGAATGGATACGCACTGTTATAGATCATGTGGTTATCGCGGCGCACCTTGCGGCCGGTCTTCTCCATCCAGCGGCGCGCGACGTACTGCTCGAGGTCGAGCCCGAGGCGCACAGCCTCGCGGTCTGAGATGTCTTCGGGTTCGATGCGCCCCGTCTTCTCGCACCAGAGCGCGTAGGGGCTTTTGAACGTATCGAGCCCGAGGATCGCCGCGGCATCCGACCCGCCGATGCTCCCCCGGCGCTTTTTAAGCCACATTTCACGGTCCATGTCCACAGTCGAAATTTTCGTGATCATAAATTTGTCTCCTTTTTGAATCTATTTTTGATATTTTTGTTGCCTGTTTGGTGACTTTGTATTGCTATGTGCTTCGGGCGATTGATAATCGCCCCTACGGGTTCTACATTACCTCACTGTAGGGGCGGATATCATCCGCCCGAAATGCCATCCATACTTTTCCTTACTCTTTACATAAAACACCTATTATGATATTCTCATTTTAAGGCAGGTGTTTTCTATGAACGAGCTTCCTAAAAGAAAGAAAATTCGAATCGCCGATTACGATTATTCTACACCCGGCACTTACTTTATTACGATTTGCACTTCCGACAGAAAACAGATCTTCTGGAATTCTGTAGGGGCGGATATCATCCGCCCGGATGAGCTGCCATTATCTGAAATCGGAAAAATCGTTGAGCAAGGTATTCAGCAAATAGAAAAGCACTATACGTCGATAGAAGTAGATTCATACTGCATTATGCCCGATCATATTCATCTGCTTTTAAGCTTTTACTCCGGTATAAACGGGCGGATAGTATCCGCCCCTACATTATCAACGGTAGTCGGCTCCTTAAAGCGGTGGGTATCTCGTCAGGTCGGCTCACCGATTTGGCAGAAATCATTCTATGAACACTGCATACGAAACCAACGCGATTATGATGAGACCTGGACATATATTGCTAATAATCCCATGAAGTATGCACTTGATAAAAAGGCACAGCAATCATAACATATATATTTCTCTCGGGCGATTGATAATCGCCCCTACGGGTTCTACATTACCTCACTGTAGGGGCGGATATCATCCGCCCGAATTACCGCGCCGCTAGTCACCAATCAGTTGACAACACCTAAAATACACCTTCCTCTCCAGTTTGTCAACACTTCGGTGACAATTTTTCCAAAAAGTCTTGATTTTGGTGATTTTGTGTGTATAATATTATCTTGAGGAAAAAGGTTAGCGCGGCGAAAAACGCCCGCCGTGTGATAAAAAGGAGTAGAACGCCATGACTTTCGGAGAAAAACTACGCGCATACAGAGAGGCCCACGGCCTCACGCAGGAGCAGCTTGCAGGGAAGCTCGGCACATCGAAACAGGTGATCAGCCGCTATGAGAAGAATCAGCGCAGCCCGAAGCTCTCGGTGGCTTCAAAATACGCTCAGGCGCTTTCGCTTCCGGCGCGGTATTTTGTCGACGATACCGAAGTCGCCATCCCCTCAGGTTTCATCCCCGTGCCGCGTATGCAGCGCGTGCCGATCGTCGGCGCGATCGCCTGCGGTGATCCCATCACCGCCGAGGAAAATGTGGAGGGCTACGCCGAAACGCCCGCCGACCGCCACGTCGATTTCGCACTCATCTGCAAGGGCGACAGCATGATCGATGCCGGCATCCGCGACGGCGACATCGTCTATATCAAGAAGCAGCCGGAGGTTGAAAACGGACAGATCGCCGCGGTGCGCATCGACGGCGAAGCGACCTTAAAGCGCGTTTACTACAGCGGCGATACGCTCATCCTCCAGCCCGCGAACGCTCTCTTCCCGCCCCTGAGCTTTAAAGGCCCCGAGCTCGAAACCGTCGTGATCGAAGGTTTAGCCGTAGGCTATACGCATTGGATATGATGCCGAAGTATTGCTCTCGCAACAATTTTAGGTTGATTTCATCCTATTTTTCGTATATACTATTCTTGAGGTGATTACAATGACAGTGAATACAGAGCAGCTGGTATCTATGACAGAGGCTAATCAGAACTTTTCCAAAGTCACGCGCATGGTCGATAAAGACGGCATGGCTGTAATATTAAAAAACAATCAGCCGCGCTATATCGTTGTGGATTTCACTGAATACGATAAAATTGCAACAGCATTGCAGATGCGAAACGAAAAAATCAATGCCGCTGCTGATGAAATCTTAAGCGAAAACATGGAAGCCTTCTTAGAACTCGCTAAATAACAAAGAGGTATTAACCAATGATTCTGCTGACCGTTGATGAAATTCTGAACCTGCACACAAAACTCATTATGAAAACCGGCGGCAGCGACGGCCTTCGCGACCGCGGCCTGCTCGAATCTGCCGTATACAGCACGGAAACCGGATTTGGCGGCGAAGAGCTCTACCCCACCGTTATCGAGAAAGCCGCCCGACTCATGTTCTCGCTCGTTTCGAACCACGCCTTTGTGGATGGCAACAAGCGAATCGGCGTATTTGTTCTGCTTATCACTCTGCGGCTGAACGGTATTTCTTTAACTTATACGCAACCGGAACTTATTGACCTCGGCCTTTCTGTTGCATCCGGCATATCAAAATACGAAGATATCCTGAAATGGATAACAGAGCATATGTAAACAAAAAAACCTGCCAAACCGTTTTACCGGTCGGCAGGTTCTTTTTTATCTCTTATGCCGCATATGCTGCGCTTTCTTTGCCGGTGCGTCCGCCGTGTGCTTTGCTCTGCTGTGGCGGCTGCTCCGCGCACGCTTTACGCTTTTCACAAGAAGCACGATGAAGAAGATGAGCAGCACGAGAATACCCGCGCCCGCTACCGCGATCCACAGGCCGATATCGTTGATATCGCCGGTCGCCGGAACGCCGTACTGCGCCGCTGCCGCAGCCGGCAGACAGGAAAACAGCGCGCCGAGGCACAGTGCAAAGCTGAAAACCATACGCAAGGTCTTCTTTCCGTTAAACTTTTTCATAGAGCCATCCTCCCTCGTCCTGCGTGGAAATCCCCTGATCTCCTTTGGCTGTTCGCGAAAAGCTTCGCCGCCAAAAGCAGTGAAATAAAAAGCATTTGTATGAAATAAAGTATAACAGAAAAGCCTTTTCTTTTCAAATAAATTTTATGTCCGTACGGCCCAAACACACATTTCGTTTTTCCGCATACCATGGTATGAAAACTTACAGAAAGGAATGTGATACTGTGGCTGAAATCGTTATGGGTCAGACCTGCTCGCTTAAAGACGGACGGGCTGCTCTGCCCGAAAACCCGGTGCCCGCCATGGCATACGTGCCGTTTCAAAACTGGGGCGAAGTGTATGAGCCCGAGCGGGCACTCGACGCCGGCACGCTCTTCCCCGTACTGGACAAGCCGTTTTACGGCAGAAAGGGGGTTGAACCGAGATGACAGAACAAAACAGATTAAAACGAAGAATCTCTTCGATTCAATTTGCCGCTTGGGAGCTGCACCTCTACCTCGATTCCCACCCCTACTGCGCGGAAGCCGCAAAAAAGCTTCAGGAATACCGCGAGCTCGTAAAGAAGCTTCACGCAGAAT
>JAZNMV010000171.1:0-3280 GCA_045579885.1 Acutalibacteraceae bacterium
CGTAAGCGACAGGGCGCGCACCGAGGGTAGCTGATCTCCCGCTTTAAGCACGCCAAGTCTGCAAAGGCGCTCCACCTGCAGAACTATTTGCTCGTAAACCGGTGTTCTCGACATTGCGTCAATATTGAACATGGTTTTCTCCGTTTCTTTTTCATGAAAATTCTTCTAACTGTACTATGTGTATTAGTACAGTTAAAGTATATACTATCACCAAAAAACTGTCAAGAGATATTTCTTTTTTCTCCCTCAGTTTTCCGCGTATTCATTGACTTTTTTCCGGTTTTATGATTAAATAAATCTCGGTTAAGGGAGTAGTCGGCGCTATGCGCTGCACTGTCGACATACTTGAGCGTTAGCTCACGGCTCTGCATGAAATGACGAGACTTATCCGAAGGTACTGCCATACCCTCGGATAAGTCTTTTTTCTTCGCCTTCACACCTCCCCTATGCATTCATTGAAAATTTAAGAGAAAGCGGTAAATATTATGGGACTTTTAGAATTGTTCGTAATCGCAGTTGGGCTTTCCATGGATGCCTGTGCAGTTTCCGTTTGTAAAGGTTTATCCGTACAGAAAGTAAAACCGAAGCACATGCTGCTTGCCGGTATCTACTTCGGTGGATTTCAGGCTCTAATGCCGGCTATCGGTTATCTTTTAGGCGTTAACTTCCAGAGCATGATCGAACGTTTCGACCACTGGATTGCCTTCATTCTGCTCGCTTTGATCGGCGGCAACATGATCAAAGAATCCTGCGGCTGTGCAGAAGAAATGGACAGCTCCTTCGGTTTTAAAGCTATGCTTCCCCTTGCAATTGCAACAAGTATCGACGCCCTCGCGGTCGGTGTTACATTCGCGTTTCTTCAGGTCAATATCATTCCGGCAGTTCTGTTTATCGGAATCACAACATTTGCATTTTCCGCTCTCGGTATTCGCGTTGGCAACATTTTCGGTGCAAAGTACAAAACAAAAGCTGAGCGCCTCGGCGGCATCGTATTGATCCTCATGGGCACGAAGATCCTGCTTGAACACCTCGGCGTAATAGACTGGTTCTTCGGCCTCTTCGCTTAAGTTAATTATCAATTATAAATTCAGCACCGTGCTTTCGTAATGAAGGCACGGTGCTTTTTTAGCGTTTAGCATATTCGATATAAACCGGCTGAACAAAACAAGTCAATAAAAAACGCCCCACCTCAAAAGAGGTGGGGCGTCAACCCTTACGGATTATGTACGACTTTCAACGTAACAAACAATGGGATTAGACGTTGTATGCTTCGTAGAACAGGTCATAGTAGGAGTAGCCAGCTGTCTCAATGTTGGAAGCCTTCTTAGCATTGTAAGCAGCGAGGATGTCGTCCTTGCCGTTTGCGTTTGCATACTCGATAGCTTCTGCCATGAGGGAATCAAACTCAGCTTCGTCCTTAGCCATGATCATCATCGGCATTGTTGCAGCCATCTTATCGGAGATGAGCTGTACCTGAACACCGAGGTCAGATGCGGAGTCGATGGAGTTGGAAACGTTTGTGTTATCGTCGCAGATGTACTTCTGGCCCGGGAGGGAGATCGGATCGTCGTCGGTCTCGTCCGGAGAGAAGACATTGGACTGAATGGAGATTGTCCAGTCGCGCTCGTCTTCCGGAGCCATCTCGTTAACAGCGAACTTTGTGGAGTCGATGTTGTCGGAGTGTGCCGGAGTTGCCCACAGCCAGCAGCCTGCTTCGTTCTTCTGTTCCGGAGTCAGAGAAGCTTCCGGAGTCTTCAGCAGCGGGTTGCCGTTCTCATCAAGTTCGTCCCAGAGGAGACCCTGCGGGCCGTACATGATTTCGATGGAGCCCTGCTTGGACCACATGTGGCCGAACAGGTCGAAGATACGCTGCGGATTCTCAGCAGCTGTTGTAATGCACGGGCCGCCGCCGCCGGTGGTGCCGTTTTCGTCACCGAATGCCGGGTACTCAGCGTACTCATGTGTTACATAGATCGGGGATTCCGGAATGTCCCAACCGAGAACGAGGTAACGGTCGTTCTGATCCTGCTCAACGAGCTGGTTGTACTTATAAACGGAGTCCTGAGAGAAGTCGTAGTAGATGACTGCTGCACGTGCAGTGGACATCTTTTCCTTGGTCTGGTCAACAGAGTCTGTGAAAACAGTCTGCGGGAACAGGCCTTCGTTGTACCACTTGTTAGCTTCCTTAAGAGCCTTTACTACATACTCATCTTCGAAGATGAGGCAGTATTCAGCGTTGGAACCGCCTTCCTGCTGAGACCACCAGGTCATCGGACGGTTCGGACGGCCCTGTGCACGCAGGAATGCGTTCAGAACCTTGGAGCCATCGCCTGTTTCACCAACGATGAACGGGATGAGGGTATCGCCCTTAGCGTTCTTGTCGCCAGCTTCCTTGATTTCTACGATGAAGTCATGCATCTGCTCCATTGTCTTGAGTTCCGGCTTGCCATGTGCTTCGTAAACGGAGCCGAGGACCTGCCAGGAATCGTTACCGCCTGTAGCGCCCTTACGCGGCCAGCACGGGAAGGAGTAGAGACCGCCTTCAACCTGAAGCAGGTTCTGAGTAGCCTGAGTCAGAGCTGCGTCGTACGGGTTGCCCTCGTACTTCAGAGTGTTCAGGTCAACGAAAACGCCCATCTTGCAGAGCTTTTCGAAGTCAGAGTTTCTGTCCATGTAGATAACTTCCGGATAGTCACCGGATGTTACCATCAGGTTCAGCTTTGCAGCTGCGTCAGCGTCCGGCTTTGTCCAGGTAACGTCGATGTTGAACAGCTCATTCCAGTAAGCTGTTGCAGCGTCTTCGCCCCACGGCTGGATGCTCCACCAGTCATAGTTAGCATAAATCTCGAAAGAGTAATGCTCTGTGGTGTCATCCGGACCAGCACTCGGCCATTCCTTTGTTTCGGTCTCTTCTTCTGCTGCTTCCTCTTCGCCAGCGTCTTCTGCCGGTGTAGCGGGAGTAGTCTCAGAAGTACCTTCATCTGTTGCCGGCTCGTTTTCTTCTGCAGGTGCGCCTGCACAGCCAGCTACTGTCAGGATCATTGCGAGAGCAAGGATCAGGGACAGTACCTTGAAGATCTTGTTTGTCTTCATGAGTTTGCCTCCTTAAAAGGATTATTTTATTATATGGCGACCCTTCCGGGCCGGCTATAATACTGTGAATAGTGTGCCTTTAGAGTATGTATACTAAGTGCAGCTTTTCAGGATTAGCCCTTAACGGAACCAACCATGATGCCCTTAACGAAGTATCTCTGCAGGAACGGGTAAACAATGAGAACCG
>JAZNMV010000172.1:0-5402 GCA_045579885.1 Acutalibacteraceae bacterium
CGTCTTCCAGCAAATGCTGCACATCCACAAAGATATCCTCAACCGCATAAACGCCGGTCTTGTTGACCTTCAGCACCGTTCCACCGTTCATAAAAGGAACCCAGTAGCAGCCGGCCCCGGTATTCAGCGCATACATCAAGAGCATGCCTTCATAGAGAATCTTCCAGTTATTTACATGGTCGTGTCCGCAGAGCATACGGCGCGCAATGCCGGAGCGCTTGAACACTTCCAGCGCTCCTTCGTCGTGAACAAAGCTGCCGATACCCTCATACTGTACGCCCGTGCTGTCCGTGTAACCCTCATTCCAAACATCCGGGCCGTCCGCCATTTGGAAAGTGATGCTCCTCGGCTCAATGCCTGCCTTATATGCCGCCTTGGAAGCTTCTCTGTATGCATAAATCGGGATGTGCATCACCAAAGTCGCGTCACCGCAGCCGGAAGCTTTCAGCGCATCCAGCTTGGCACCGATCCATTCGAGCTGCGGCTCGGTCAGCTTGGCCCAAGCTTTCTGTTCCTCGCCGTTCTCATCGATGTACGGTGTACGGTCGTGCGAGTCGATCATCAAAACCGCTTCCACCGGCGCACCGTTTTCTTCGATCACGATCACATAGTTTCCGTTGCCGTACGCAGGATCGCCCTTTTCGTACAGGCAGTTCTTGTAAGTCAGATATTTTGTCGCCACGCGGTCAACCGCCTCCGCGCCGCCCTGGTTATCATGGTTGCCCCAAACCGGTGCCCACGGAATATTGAAGCTGTCCAAAAAATTCGCCAGCATCTCATACGCATGGTAATGTGTCGCCCACGCAAGATCACCGGAAATCGTGATCAGATCCGGCTTTGCACGTTCAACCAATTCTTTAACGGTATATTCAAGGATCTTTCGGTTCTGATGACCTTCCGCCCACTCCTCATCGGACAGCTGCGTATCCGTAAGATTCAAGATAACAAAGTCCTTATCCGGCTGTTTAATAAGTTTTTTCATATGCTCAACTCCAATTTCCGTGACCGCCCGAAAGTTGTCATCTGTTGAGTTCATTATAGCTTTCCGAAATTGAAATAGCAATACCGTCCCACGCAAATCGTTCTCTTCGCTCCAAACGAAAAAAAGCAGCCGCCACAGGGCAGCTGCCTTTTCTGAATTTTTGTTTACAGACGTGCTCACACGTTTTTTAAAGAATTGTAGTGGGAAAGCAAAATCAATCAGAATGATCGTCCTCCGTCTTTTCCTCTGCGTTCTGTGTACCATCAGCTTCGCGCTTCTTTTTCCGGTTTTTGATCACACTCTTGGCCTTTTGAGACATCTGCGACAATACAGCCAGTGTTTTTTCATCTTTCGGAAACAGTAAACGCAGCAAAGCTATGGCAATGGCCACAGTTACGATCTTTTCCGGTGAGATCGGCAGCCAAAGAAAAGTCAAATACGCACCGGCCACAGCGACCATCCAGCCGATCTCATAAAACGTGCCGATACCGAACAGGATATATGACCAGCCGTTTGTAATGATCCATGCAAGACCGAGACAGAGCAGCAGCCGCGGATTCACAATAAACTGGGTGATTTTTTTGAATATATCTTTCGTTTTTTCCTTCATTCTTTATGACTGCCCCTTCACAGCATTGCTATCTGCCAAACAATTAAGCATACAGGATGTTTTCGCTCAATAGATTTATTATATCATATATTTTGCGTTTTTTCCATCCTTAACTACTTTTAACCGCTTTCTTTACCGCTTCAAACAGGGCTTCTCCCCACACCCTGCAGCCTTCACTGTCAGGATGACCGCCGTATTTTGCCATGTGCGGCTCTGTTTCATCTTTCGCCAGATATTTTGCGCAGTCAAAGACCATTTCTGCATTTTTCAATTCATATTTGATAAAATCGTTCACTTCACACCATCTGCCTCGCTGCTCTTCGGCATAGTCAAAAGGTGGGACCGTCTGCATAATAACTCTAACACCGGCACCGTGCAATTTATCAACGATCGTCTGCAGGTTTTGCTTTACAGCGTCGGCACTGTACCCTTGCAGTATATCATTTACACCGTAACATACAAACACGATATCATTCTGCTTGGCTTTGTAAAGCCACACCCCGTCGCTGGCAGCATCATCCGCTCTTCCGTAGCCGAGACCAAGATTCCAATACGCATATTCATTTCCGAGCAGGTTTGCAAAAACCGCCCCCCAATGCTCGTACGAATTAACCGGTGTTCCGATACCCTGTGTTATGGAATCGCCTAAAAATGCAATTTTCTTTTTTGCGGCTTTTTGTATGCCCACCATGGAAACAAACGGGTGCTTTTTCGAGGCGATCCACTCGCCGTTTTGAAATACAAACGACGGAATGATGCTTTCCTCGTGATAGGGTATCATCTTCCCCGAGAAAACAATTTCAACACAGATGTATTCTCCGGCTTTTGGATTCAATGAAACAGGATCCGTACAGAAAAGCTCTGCAGGGTTAACTTCTTTTTTCTTTTGCCCGCAAAACAAAACCGGCTTCATCTCTTCGGGATATTCAAATGTTTCCGCATCACAATAGGAACAAACGCCAGCAAGCATCTGTTCTATGGTCCATGTATCGATAACAAGATTTTTATGGCTGACTGTCCCGTCCGAAAATGTACTGTCGATCGTGTTTGAAACCAAAAAGGAATAGGGATACTCACCGCTGTTCGTGACCTTATACAGCGTGCAGCTTCTTATTTGCTGTTCGTTTTCGTTGTAAAAGAAAAACTGATTGCCGCTTCCGGCAAGCGTATTCGAACTGTATTTTTTGAAATATTCCATATTCAAACCTCTCCCGGGTGTATTCTTTATACTGCTCAATACTTACGCATTTTGCGCCAAATATCAAGTATCATCTCATAGCAGTGCGGAGGCATTCCCGCTCTAAGGTGGAGAGCGTTTTCCATATCTCAGGCTCAAAACGGCAGTCGTCTAACGGATAACCGAAAAGCTCATTAGAAATTTGAAATTCAAGTTCAAATGTGGGAATTTCATCCGGCATCCCCAGTGTCAAAGCAGTAATTGCCCGTTTAGCGGGTGTCCATACAATTGACATGGTATTACTCCCTTCAGAAAGCTTTGTTGCGGTAAGCTGCACCGAAAAATATCAGCAATCAAACACTATATATTACAGTTGATTGGAAATATTTTTTATGCGGCAGCAATAAATATATCTAACAACATTGGTTTTATCGTTATTCAATATAACACGGTTAGCTTAGTTTCACAATATACAGAAGATAAGTGTCCGAGTGACAGGATTTGGCCCACTTTGCCTTTACCCGCGTTCCGCAGCAGCATTTTCAGCCTTTATTTTGGGAGATTGGTCTCCTTTTCTACGCAGCTTGCGCTCTCAGGTTCAAATGCAAACTCCCCCCGAGACAAAAAAATCGCAGCCGCCATATAGGCGACTGCATTTTTGGTTGCGGGGGCAGGATTTGAACCTACGACCTTCGGGTTATGAGCCCGACGAGCTACCGAACTGCTCCACCCCGCGATATATTCACTTGTTGAGTGCTTAGTTATTATACTACGCAAAAATATAAAAGTCAAGAGTTATTTTAAATTTTTTTCAAAAACAGCCGCTGTCCTGTTTTTAGGGCAGCGGCTGCATTGTTTACAAATCTCTGTACTTTCTGATACGGCGCATTTTGCGGCGCTTTTTGTTCATAGAGACCATCAGGCAGAGGTAGATAACACTCAGCACAACGATCACAGTCGCGGTGACAATGAACCATGTGGACGAGAAAATATCCTTGCCCTGTTCGATCGTCTGGATAACCTCGCTGCGCTCCACGCTTTCGGCTGCTACAAGAGGCACAACACAAAGCTCCTCACCCATGTAGCTGTATGTAGCGGTACCGATACGGTCACCCTTTTTGATCGGCGCATCTACATATTCCGGCAGATCGATTTTCTGCTCGATATCATCCACGCCGAGCTTTTTCGGCAGCATGGCCATCATGTTTCCGGAAGCCAGAACCTGCAGTCTGTCCTTCTCCCATGCATAGCGCACCGGGATCTCGGTGATCAGCTTTCCGTCCGTTACAAGGGTCTTGTTTTCAATATTCAGAAAGGCCCAGCGGAACAGCGTTGCAGCATCAAACATTTCACCGTGGTAATCGGTACGCGCGCCTTTTTCGTCAATATACGGGCTGCCCATACAAACAACGAGATAGCTGTAACCGTCGTACAAAGCGGTAGCCGAAATGCAGTAGCCGGATTCGTTCAGCGATCCGGTTTTGAGGCCGGTCGTGTATGTATAATACTCTTCCATCCAGCTGAGCATCATACGGTTCGAAGTTGTGACCGTACGGGTCTCGGGATTCATATTCGTCGGCAGCTGATCGTAAAACTGCTGCGAAGTGATCTCTGCAAAGTACGGCAGCGTCAGCGCATACTGCGAGATCGCAGCAATTTCACGCGCTGTGGAATAGTGGTTTGCGTGGTGCAGACCGTGCGGATTCGTAAAATGCGTATCGCGGCACTTAAGTTCTGCCGCCTTACGGTTCATCATTTCAACAAAGCTCATGATGCCGTCGCTGTTCTCATCGTACGGCTGATCTTCCTCAGTAGTCTCGATGTTCAGCGAATCCACATATTTTGCAATAGTCAGTGCCGCATCGTTACCCGACGGGACCATCATCAAATTCAGAAGCTCAAAAATCGAAAACTCTTCGCCGACCTGAAGCTCCGCAAGGGAGGAACCCGTACCGGCAAGCTCATCGGCAACGGATTGCGGTACGGTGGTGCGTGTATTCATTACGTCTTCGATCTCTTCCACCGCGACAATATAACTCATGATCTTCGTGAGTGATGCCATCGGGCGGCGGCGGTCCGGGTTCATCGTATACACGACCGTATCCGAATCGAGACTGACCATGAAAATAGATTCGCTGTTCGGGTCCGTCAGCGTGTCGCAGACAAAACCCTCGCTGTCTGAAAACAGCTTCTCAGGCTCCGGTGTTGCTTCGGGTGTTGCATCGCCTACGGAAATACCCTCATATTTCGATGTACTGCTCTCAGTCGCTTCCGAAGAAACCGTCGGCTCTGCCGAAGCTTCCGCTGCGTATGCTGTCGGCATACACATCACCGAGATCATTACAAGCGCCATGAAAAACGCACCTAAATGAAATTTTCTCACTTTTTATTCTCCACCAAACATGATATAATGAAAACTGTTGAAAAGTCTTTTCGACAAGATGAACAACAATAATGTATATATTATTATATCATGGATTTACCTTTATGAAAAGCCCAAACAGCTTACCTTTTTCTGAAAATACTGCGATTTTCCCGCGCAGCAGAAAGGAGTCCACATGAAATTCCTGCACCTTGCAGACCTGCACTTCGGCAGGCTGCTTTACGGCCGCAGTCTCATTGACGACCAGCGG
>JAZNMV010000173.1:0-1944 GCA_045579885.1 Acutalibacteraceae bacterium
CCTGCCTTAAAGTATTTCTCATAGCTTTCTTTCGATTTCTCACCGATGGAAAGCGTGATGGCACAATCCGGATAGGCTTCGCGCATCGCAGACACGATCTCGCAAACACGTTCATCCGTAAAATACGGGTCCTCGCCGCCCTGCAGGACAAACGTGCGGAAACCGAGCGCATAGCCCTCTTTGCAGCAGGCAAGAATGTGCTCTTTTTCGAGGCGGTAACGCTCTGCACAGCGATTATCTCTGCGAATACCGCAGTAGTAGCAATTATTTTTGCAGAAATTTGTAAATTCGATGAGACCGCGGATATAGACCGCATCGCCGTATTTTTCGCGGCGTACACGGTCGGCAGCTTCAAAGAGTGCTGCATCGTATGCATCGGTTTCCAAAAGTATTTTGAGCTCCTGATCGGTAAGGTCACCGTTCATTTCAAGCTTTTTAACAAGTTCATTATCCATAATTATGTAAACCTCTCTTGCTTTCTGCCGTGCTCTTCACACGGCACTTGCAATTTCGTTTGAATTCTATTATAATTATATATATCTGTGACACCGCAGTCAATCGATCTGCGGTAACAAATTTAGTTTTGGAGGAATTGTAATGAACAAAGGTTATCTCGGCGACAATATCCCGAAGCTCGGCTTTGGTCTGATGCGCCTGCCGATGAACGGCGAAGAGATCGACATGGAGCAGACAATTACCATGGTCGACACCTTCATGCAGAAGGGTTTTACTTATTTTGACACTGCTTATGTTTACATCAACGGCAAGAGCGAAGTAGCTGCTCGCGAAGCACTCGTAAAGCGCTATCCGCGTGACAGCTTCACCGTAGCTACAAAGCTGCCGCTGTGGGACAATGTTGAGACAGAAGAAGATATGCAGAAGATTTTCGACACTTCCATGGAGCGTCTCGGTGTTGATTACATCGACTTCTATCTCCTGCACGCTATGGACAAGACCAAGTTTGAAAAAGCTGACAAGATCGGCGCTTGGGACTTCATCTTCAAGATGAAGGAGCAGGGCAAGATCCGTCACTGCGGCTTCTCCTTCCACGACAGTGCAGATGTTCTCGACGAAGCACTCACAAAGCACCCGGAGGCTGAGTTCGTTCAGCTGCAGATCAACTACCTTGACTGGGAAAGCGATAACGTACAGGCAAGAAAGTGCTACGAGGTCTGCCTCAAGCACAACAAGCCGATCGTTGTTATGGAGCCGATCAAGGGCGGTTCCCTCGCTTCCATGGCAGAATCCGCACAGTCCGTGCTGACAGATGCTGCTCCGAACGCATCCGTTGCTTCCTGGGCTGTCCGTTACTGCGCAGGTCTCGACAACATCGTAACCGTTCTCTCCGGTATGTCCACACAGGCACAGATGGACGATAACGTTTCCTACATGGAAAACTTCCAGCCGCTCAGCGAGGAAGAGCACGCAACACTGAATAAGGCGATCGATGCACTGAACGCGATCCCGACCATTCCGTGCACAGGCTGCCGTTACTGCGTGGATGACTGCCCGCAGAAGATCAACATTCCGGACATCTTCAAGGCTGTTAACGCTTACAAGCAGTTCGGCAATGCAGCAGGCACAAATAAGCCGTTTAACCAGTGGAACTACGACCGTGCGGTTAAGGACGGCGGCAAGGCAAGCGACTGCATCCAGTGCGGTTCCTGCGAAGCACACTGCCCGCAGCACATCAACATCATCGAAGAGCTTAAGGCTGCAGCAGCAGTTTACGAAGCATAATTTCATCACAAACAATTTAGGGTGTATCTCAATAGAGATACACCCTTTTTTTGTTCAGATATGCTGTTCCATGACCCAATCGGCAACTTCGAATCCACATTTTATGTAAACCGGTTTGCCGTCGTTCGAAGCGCTGAGCCACAGTCTTGTGATGCCGCGTGCTTTCGCTTCTTCCGTGAGCTTGCCGATGAGCGCGGTGGCTAT
>JAZNMV010000174.1:0-4586 GCA_045579885.1 Acutalibacteraceae bacterium
ATCCGTCAGAACGAAGTTCAAATCGTTCGTCTAAAACAGCTACACGATTTTTGCTGCCTAAAGCCCTTGCCAAATCGCGAAGCAATGTTGTTTTCCCGGAAGAAGGTGAACCGGCAAGTAAAACACCTTGCTCAGGCCGAACCCCGGCTTTATATAAAGCATCGGCACAACCGTAAACATTCCGTGGAACGCGTATAGTTAAACTTGTAATATTCCGAACGGTTTGAAATTTACCGTTTTCAATTACAGCTGTTCCGCTGACTCCAACCCGAAACTTTTGGTCTACAGATATAAATCCGTGTTTCAGTTCATCCGTATGACTGTATACCGCATATCCGCAAAACCGATAGAATAACTCTTCCACATCAATCTGTGTTACAATCCACTCTTGTTCAGTTACAGGCAGGTTTGAAACACAACCGATTCCGGACAAGAAGCGAATTTCATCCAAACAGCAAAGCATAACGGGAACTCCCGCTTTTATACGTACATCGGTAACACGTATCTTAATATCCTTAGCCAATGCAAGCATAGCATTCGCATAACGTCCTAAATGTATGGATATAGAATCGAACTCCATATATATCCCTCCTTCTTGTCCTGTTGCTTCAGTTTATGGAATAACGGAACGGTTTAGAACAAAACCGGATAATCATTCTTTTATAACATAGACTGAATACGGATGGAGGGATGATACATGAGAAACATATTGGTTGTTCTGAATCAAAACAAACGTACCGTTCTGTTCCTACTTCTATACACAGTATTCTTTTGTTTGTATGTACGCTTTTTTATTTTCTTGCTTCCATTAACACTCGGATTATTTCTTGCAGCAATGGGAGCGCCGTTATGTCGATTGTTCAAAAAAACTTTCCGTTTCGGGATCAAAGTTTCAGCTCGATTCGTATCGGCAGCTTTAGCAATTCTTCTTTTTCTTATATTGGGAATTTCTATTTTGATAATCATAAAAGAGATCACGTATATTCAATCGCAGGCGGATCTGTTTCATTTTTCGAATCTGCATCCAAAAGTTCAGTTCTTATTTGAAAAAGCATATTCCTCTATTAAAAATTATATTCGTGAAGGTAAATTTACTTCTGCTGCCCCGTCATTACTGTTATCCGTCCCAACTATCATAAAACGTTTGTTATCCGTCCCATCATTTTTTATACTCCTTATACTCAGCTTTCTGTTTTGCTGTTTCTTTCTCCAATCGAGCGATAAGATACATCTTCTTCTAACCAAGTTCTTCGGGTATAAAAACTATGAAAAGCTTAAGGCTGTTTTGAAACAGCGCACTAAAAAATCCACTGGATTTTTTCTGTCTTATGCAATAATCTACTCCATAACATTTACAGAAACTTTGATTATTCTGCATTTACTGAAAATACGATATCCGGTGATTACAGCAGTAACCGTTACTGTATCCGATATATTTCCTGTTTTAGGTCCGGGAATCATCCTTATACCAATCAGCATCTATAAATTTCTATGCGGAGATTTTGTACAGGCGATTGGTTTACTCGTTGGTTGGATTTTGATTACCTCTATTCGTCAAGTCATAGAACAAAAGCTTATTTCAAATATCACCAAAACGCCTGGACTTATAATGTGGCTTGCAGTATATATCAGTCTGATCACAAACAACTTTTGGTTCATACCTTATACAGCTCTTCTCTTCTTTTTATATCCCTTTCTTAGAGAGTTGAGTGAGTACAACAAAAAAACACCGAGTGAACAACAGTAGTCACTCGGTGTTTCGGTATCAAGTTATTACAAAATAGAATAAATAATACTTCGATTATTTATTCTTCAGCAGCTGCTGTGCTGCGAGAACAAGGAACATGTAATGAGAAGAACCGCCGCCCAAAACATATTCTGTCTGCTGCCACAGGAACGGGAATGTCAAAAGCTCCGGGAAGTCCGGACGAATCAATGCGGTACCGGATACTACACCGCCGGGGATGTAGGACCAATCCGCACGGTTAAGTCCGTAAGCGGTTGTTGCAGATTTTGCACCCACGCCGGAAGCAAACGAAACAGTATTGGAACCGGGATGACAACCCAAGATAAAGTTGAGCGCATTATACACCAAATCCGGTTCAAAAATATCCGGGAAAGCCTTATGCAGGAAATAATATTCAAAACCAAGACGCTGAATATCCCAGCCTGCACCCCAAATATGAGGACGATACGGGATGCCGTAAGGGGTTTCCGCACTAAGTTCAACGAACTGTGCCTTCAATGTCTGCATAGCTTCGCGAAGTTTTATTGTAAAGTTTTCATTCTTAACAATATTCGCAACGCGTGCCGCTACCCATCCAAGGTTCTTGATGTTCTTGCAAATTACGTCAATTTGCTCGATCAGGAAACTCTCGTAATCACATTTACCGGTTGCAAGAAGCAGTTCAGCTGCAGCATGAATCTTTGCACCAAGAACACGCTCATCATCTACACGTGTAACTTTATAGAGCTCTTCTGCGGCGTTAAGTGCTTCAGCACTCAAAGAGCCATTAAAACCTCTCAGTGCTTTCGCAGACGCTGCCAACTGTGCTGCAGTAGTCAATTCTCGAGCCGGATTATCTTCCGTGAACACCCACCGGTCATCGGCATTGCCCTTTACGCCGTCAGTCATAGCGGCGCTGTCGCCGAGCAGGACATACTGGCGAAGATCATTGCAGATGATACCGCGGTACAGACGACCAAGTTCACGGTACGCTCCAACAACAGAAAGCATTCCGTGTTCAATCTGCTGCTGAATGTCATTTTTTCCATCCGGCTGATGGATCTCCGTAATCTTCTTAACCTGATCAATGGTAGTTGCATCGTACTGCACATCAAAAGCTTCGTGTGCCAATGCAAGAATATAGGATTCACCAGCCTGAGATTCGACGCGAAGGTCAAAGTCACCTGCATCATGCCATCCGCCGACATTCAAACCCGGAACACAGTCACCGGGATTATACTTGCAGAGTGTGTCCGGCCCCTGAACATAACCGTCGATATGATTATAGTTTACCGGAGCCATACGTGCATCGTCATCATGACAAAGATCATGCCAAACACGGTACTTTTCATTTACACGCATATGGCACATCTGAACCGGAAGGAAGTATTCGAGAACAGGCTGCCAGATTCCACGGTCATAAACGTCCTCAGCAATGCGGAAAACAGACGATGTGGAGGTACCGTAAACTACGCGGTACAGTCCTTCCTCTTTGATATCGGTAAAGTCAAACTTCAAATACTGATAACGCAGGAACTTACCCCACTTACTGCCGTTAGACTTAAGAATCTCTTCTTCACCGTTTTCTGTGATCTTATACAGACTAATTTCCAAGTTCTTGGTGTCACGGTTATCAAGCTCAATAAAAGCAACTTTCGGCTGTTCCGGATGATAACCGACCTGAGAAGTCTGTACAACCGGTGTGTAAAGCCAATCTTCCAGTACATTCGGGGTGATCACCCATTCGATCGCGCTCTTATCTGCACCGGCAGGAACTTCACTGGAAATAACAAACCAGCCGTTATTGTGATTCATACGGCCATCATACAGTTTGAGCTCGGAAGTTTTGCTGATAATCGTAAAGCGACTGCTCGGATCATCAGGACGAACTGTAAACTTCTTGCCTACAGCATACGGAAGCGCAATAAGGTCATCCGCAATAATCGGGTTATAGCCTTTATTATCACCGGACAGATGCTCACGGCTCGTTAATGTATCGCCTTCACCTTTTAATGTAGCTGTCTGTGTATAATTTGTGGGCAATTCAAGAGTCGGGCCGTTCGGCTGTCTCGGGAATATGCCTTGCTTGCTGTCCATGATCCACGGTTTACCAAACAGATCACCCGGGAAAAGCTCAAGGTTAAAGCACATTTTACCGATATACTCTTCCGGGATCGGCTTATCGAGGTCCACTGTAACAACAACAGCATCGCCGTCGCCTTTAACGGTAACTGTGTAATCGAAAGTATAATCCGGATAGATCATGGGATTAAAGCCTTTCAGATGATTGTCCATATCCGGATAATGCAGTGCTGTTGTGATCGTATTTTCCGCAGCACTAAGCACACGTTCTCCCTGCTTCGGCAGCGGCTGCCACTGACCGGGCGTCTGCTCAAATCGGATATCACCGTTTGTTGCAACACGCTTTCCATGCATCAGGATACTGACACCGGACTGATGGCCTGCGGGATAAATGTCATCGAACGCCATAACATCTACGCCGATATTACGAAAATAACCAGCCTCTGTATCCAGAACAAATCCTTTCTTTTGACTCATAGTCAATACATCCTCCTTTCGGCTCTATAGCCGAATACTATGTAAAAATATTAGCACACTGCGCAGAACATATCAATAGAAATTCTTAAAACAATAAAAAGGATGCTGCAAAAGCAGCATCCTCTCTACATTATTCTTCTTCCTGATATCTGCGTGCCAATGTGTTTAAGAGCTGCGGATACAGCTGGCTGGTCATACCACCGTCAACAGTGATTTCTGTACCTGTAACGTTTTTAGACTGATCACTGCCAAGATACCAAGCAGCATTCGCAATATCCTCAAAATCGGAAATATCACCGAT
>JAZNMV010000175.1:0-3409 GCA_045579885.1 Acutalibacteraceae bacterium
TACCGCACCCATGCTGCCGCGCAGAACCTTCGGCCCGTAAATATCGCAGCAGGCGTCAACAAGCGCTAAATGACGCACACCGAGTGCCTCCGCCGTTCTCAGTACATTGCCCATGTTCGAAGGGTCCTGTACATTTTCGAGTACAAGAACACGGCGTTCTGCGCTTTTATCCGGTTCAGCACCATACGGCAAACCGTCCGCAGTACGCTTCGGCATACGGCAAACGCAGAAAATCCCCTGCGAATTTTTTGTATCCGACAGAAGCGGCGCAATATGATCTTCCACGCAGTACACCTTTTCAGCACGGCTGAGTACCGGCTCAAGATACGCCGCGTACTTTTTCTGAGCACTTTCCGTAAAGAAGCATGCGGCAATTTCAATACCGCTCTTTGCCGCATCTTCACAAAGTCTCGCGCCCTCTGCCATGAAAAGTCCCGCCTCGCTTCTCTTTTCAGCTTTCTGCAAAAGCGACGCGGCATCCCTCACAACAGGGCTTTTTCTGCTTGAAATTCTCTCTATCCGCACAGTTTATTTCCTCCTCCCATACAGCAAAAAATGTGCGCCCGGAGTATGTCCGGACGCACTGATAGCTTTTTTATACTGCTGCGTTTGCCTTCTCAACGAGTGCCTTGAAAGCAGCCTCATCAGCGATTGCGATCTCGGAAAGCATCTTTCTGTTGAGTGTAATGCCAGCCTTCTTCAGACCGTTCATGAATGCAGAATAGGTTGTACCGTTTGCACGGCAAGCAGCGTTGATACGGGAGATCCACAGACGGCGGAAATCTCTCTTCTTCTGCTTTCTGCCGATGTAAGCATAGTTGCCGGACTTCATGACAGCCTGCTTAGCCATCTTAAAGTGTCTGCTTTTGGAACCCCAGTAACCCTTAGCGAGCATCAGAATCTTCTTTCTTCTCTTGCGCGTAGCGAGCGCACCCTTAACTCTAGCCATTTATAATAACCTCCGATAAATGCGTTTTAACTCTCGTTCTTTTACGTTTCAGCTCAGAATTAGAAGCTGTACGGCATCATTTTCTTAACTGCCTGTACGCTGGTCTTATCTGTAACGGTTGTGCCGCGAGCATGACGCTTGCTCTTACCGTTCTTGCCATGGCCGTTCAGCAGGTGGCTCATGTATGCGTGGCCACGAATGACCTTACCCTTCTTGGAAATCTTCAGACGCTTCTTAGCGCCGCTGTGTGTCTTAAGCTTCGGCATTTTATTGTCCTCCTTAGATTTGTTATTTAACGGGCTTGGGGGCGAGGAACATCAACATGTTTCTACCCTCGAGCTTTGCGGGCTTTTCGACGTTTGCAACATCAGCGAGTGCTTCTGCAAAACGCTTCATGATGTCTGCACCCAGTTCCGGATGACCCATCTCTCTGCCGCGGAAACGGATGGAAACCTTGACCTTGTTGCCTTCACCGAGGAAACGGGTCGCATGGTTCTTCTTCGTCTCAAAGTCGTGGGTATCGATGTTCAGTGACAAACGAATTTCCTTGATCTCAACAACACGCTGATTCTTCTTCGCTTCCTTTTCGCGCTTTGCCTGTTCGAAACGATATTTACCGTAATCGATGATCTTGCAGACCGGCGGCTGCGCCTGCGGTGCGATCTTGACAAGGTCAAGATTCTTTTCAGCTGCGAGGTTCAGAGCGTCGCGAGCCGACATAATGCCGAGCTGAGCGCCGTCCGGACCGATTACACGGATCTCTTTGTCGCGGATCTCTTCGTTGATCTGAAGTTCCTGTTTGCTAATGGTTAAGCACCTCCATAACACGTGCGATAACTGTTGTACGCGGTCCATGCAAAAAATTAAGCGGGCAGAAATCCTCTGCCCGCAAATCAACTCAAGAATATGCTCCCATCAAGAAGCAATCATCCGATATTGACCTGTGTCAGACGGTACTGCACGGGTGTGAGCACATGGCTCCGCTTTGTTTTCCTGAAAGATTATACTACGCACAAACCCGTTTGTCAACAGGAAATATGCGATTTTTAACTGTTTTTTTCGGGATCATCCACCACATCGTTCATATAGAACGAATAAAGCATGCAGTCGGCAACCGTTTTACCCATTACCTGTGCCATAGCTTCGCTGTAGAGCTTCAGCTGTACACCGTACCGACCCCAAAGTTCCGCCTTATTATAGCATCGGTCTGTCTTAAAGTCAACGATATACAGTTTTCCGTTCTCCTCGAACATGCAGTCTACGGCACCCTGCAGAATAAGCGGCTGCTCTGCGTCTTCTCCTTCAAGTGTGCGGTCAATCAGTCCTGCCGGAACGCTTGCGATAAAACGCTGTTCTTTCCATACGTTTTCCGCACGGAGTATCCGGCGTCCGAGTGTACCTTCAAAGAAAGCTTTTACACGTTTCTTATCGACAGCCCCCGCCTGTTCTTCCGTGATAAACCGTTCGCGTACGAGACGTTCAAGTTCATTTTCCGGCTGCACGGAAGCCATGGTAAAATCCGCAAACTGCATAAAGTCGTGCAGTGCGGTACCTCTCTCCGTCGGGGTCATTCCCTTTGCACCGAGAAAAGCCGGTCTCGAAAGTGTTTCTTCTCCCTCACGCTCCGCCTGTACGGCAGCAAGACCCGAAGCCGAAACCTTTGTCGGCATATTGGTCTGTACGGCATACGGATAAACAAAATCGAGTGCTGTGCGAATTTTTTCCGTCAAAACCGGATCCGGCCGTGCGGTTTCCGTTTCAGCGCTTACATCTTTCTCCTCAGCTATTTCCGGGATATGTACACGAACCTCCCACGGCGTATAGTGGGAGCGCAGAATATAGTCACTGTCCATACCGATGTATTTTCTCACGCTTTCACCGTCCGGATGGCGCAGCGCACAGAGCATCAGCCACTGTGAAATACTGGTTGCGCTGTTTACCGCATACGGTGCGATCTGTTCTTTCTGCGTGATCTGTGCTGAAAGCTTCTGCAGCTCTCCTCCGGTATTCTTCACGGTGGAAAGCAGGATCAGCTTTTCCTTCGCTCTCGTCATCGCAACGTAGAACACGCGCAGTTCCTCCGCGGCATCGCTGTCGGAAAGCGCCAGAGAGATTGCTTCACGCGGCAGTGTGGTGCGCCGCGCACCGGTCTCCGCATCGGTCAAACGGATACCGAGTCCCATTTCGGGGTGCAGACGGAGATCATCGCGATCGACAACGAAACGTCTGCCGCATCCTGCAATGATGCACACCGGAAACTCAAGACCCTTTGATTTGTGGATACTCATGACACGGACAACATCCGCATTTTCGGAAACGACATTTGCAGATTCCATATCGGATCGGTTCTTCTTAAGGCGGTCGATAAACCTAACGAAACCTGAAATACCGTTGTAACCGTGAGATTCGTACTCCGCCGCATATTTTTCAAGCAACCGGATATTCGCGAGTCGGCTTTCA